>CAJQOS010000053.1 GCA_905479975.1 uncultured Puniceicoccaceae bacterium
CGGTGCGCACCAACTGATCGGCATCGAAATCGACCGGATTAAATTGCTTGTAGAGGGCGTCATACTCGGCATCCGGCATCAACTCGAGCTTGCCCTGATGATCAAAGGGATGCGACGCACGCGCCCAGCCGATTTCGACGCCGGCAACACTCGAAGGGCCCCAGTGAATGAAGAGCCCAAACTTATCATCCAACCACCAATCCATCTTCGCGGGGTGCGTCTTGGACGCCGGTTCCTTGAGGCCCCTGGCAGCGCGTTCTCCCGCATCACAAGGGCTCAGCCCCAGAGAGGACAGCAATACGATCATGACAACGGGAAAATAGCTTAATTTCATAGGGTGCATCATAACAAAACACAATCCAGCCACTACCCTCTATTTAGAGGGTAGGGATCGAAGGGATCAAACGCAAATCCTGTCAAATTGAAGGAGCGTCGCGAATTTGTGGTATGCCTCGCACGGACGACTCTAACTCGCCCTCACCGCCCAACGCAGTTTTGCTGAGGTTGCCCGGGGATTGTCGTGTTGCTCGCTGAAGGATGCGCGGATGATGTCCTCGCTGATTGCACTGTAAAGCCCATCTTGCAGCCCCGCTTTGAACGCCTTTTTCACGCGTCGATCCTCACCACTATGAAAGGTCAGCACAGCGACGCGACCGCTAGGGCGGAGGCAGTCAGGGAGGCCGCGCAGCCAGTTATCCAAGACTTTGAATTCATCGTTTACCGCAATACGCAATGCCTGAAAAACGCGACGCTGGGTGCCTTTGACCCGGTCTTCGTCAAAGGACTTTGGTAAGACTTGAACGATGGCGCGAGCGAGTGCTCCGGTGGTCTCAAAACCCTGTCCAGCCAAGGCGTCGGCTAAGCGTGCAGCGTTGGGCTCATCGGCGTTTTCGCGCAACAGGATCGCAATTTCTTCTTCATCCAGTTTTTCGATCAAAGCACTGGCTGACATGCCCTTTTTCGGATTCATGCGCATATCGAGCGGCCCTTCGTGTTTAAAGCTGAACCCGCGTGCCGGGTTGTCGATCTGCATCGAAGACACGCCAAGGTCGGCGAGAATCGCATCGGCACCATCGTGCCATCCGATTTGCCCCAACACTCCGTGCAGAGCGACAAAGTTGGTGCGTTCACAATGCAAGGACTCTGCTGGAAATCCAGCCGAGCGCAGACGCGTCTCCGTCTTCGGCAACTCAATCGGATCTTGATCCACTCCGATCAAGCAGCCGCCGGGCTGCACGGCTTTCAACAGTTCTGCGGCATGACCTCCATAACCGAGCGTGCAATCGACGGCACGCTCACCGGGTTGAACTGCAAGTGCCTGCATGATCTCGCCCACCATGATCGGCACATGCTGTCCTGCAGGCGTTTTACCACCAGCTAGCACATGAGCGACGGTATCCGCGTAGCGCTCAGGGTCGAGTTCCTTGTATTTATCTTCAAAGCGCCGCGGGTTCTTGCCCTTGTAACGCACCCGGCGTTTGTGTGGCTCTGGAGTCTCTTCGGTTGTCATGCCCCAAAACACACCAGAAGCGGTATTAGTAGTCGAGTTCCTTTAGGGGCTCGACCGACACGGCGATTGATATCGTTTCCTCCAAGCGGGTGGCCACCTAAAGGAAGCCACCAACGAATTCAGGCTCAAGATCCAGAAGAGTATGCATTCTAGGGAACCAGATGCCCCATTGAAAATCACAATACTGAATACGCGGCAATATAGCAGGTAAAAGAACCATTGTATCGTCTTCGATTCTTGTGCCTTTTCGCGACTAAATCCACTCGGAGTCGCTCCGTGCCCTTTTGTGGCCAGACAAATTGTGATTGGTGTGCGCGGTCCGGTAGGCTCGGTGCTTAGGCTCGGTGGACAGACAGAAATGTCTGTATCACGGCTGAATCATTCCCAGAACTTGAGACTGGTGACACTCCAGCGCAAAAAAAGCCTCGCGGGAATGAATCCATGCGAGGCTTGATGATTAAAGAATGAACTGCTTAGTGAGCTGCGGCTTCGGCTGGTGCAGCCTCTGCGGGTGCTTCTTCAGCTGCTGCGGGTGCTTCGGCGACTGGCTCTTCGCCTAGATCGACGACGACTTCTTCTGCGGTCCATGGTGTGCCGCGTGAGCCGTATTGATCCATGTAGCCGTTGACCGTTGCTTCGGTGACTTCAGAGGCTCCGTTATCCCACTCTTGGCGGATGTAGGTCAAGACGCCTGCAATCTCTTGTGGCTTCAAGTTGAGACCACTTGGGCCAAAGGCTGGCATATTGCCGTTGAACTTCTTTCCCGCGACTTCGATCGGACCGTTAAGACCATTGATCAAGATACGTGCGAGGCTCTCTTGGTGACCAGTCACCCACTCTGAACCTGCAAGCGGTGGATAGACACCTGGCACGCCGAGACCTGTGGCTTGGTGACAGGCCACACACTGCGCCTTAAATACTTTCGCACCGCGGTCGTAGAGTGATACCTGAACGACTGCAACTTCGGCATTCGGGTCGAAATCCAGTGTATACGCGTCTTTATGAAAGTGTCCGCCAAACTGAATCAAATACACCCCGCCCCAAAAGCAGAGTGCGGCAAAGAGGAAGAGGATGAAGATCGGAATCGGCGATGAGCCATCACGCGGCTCTTCCTTCTCGCGCATGAGCGAGTCATGCTGATCCTGCTCGCCCGTATCGTTGGTGTGTTGCTCGTCGCTCATTATTCGGAAATCTGAGCCTCTGGTAGGCTGTAGTTAAGTTTCAGGCTGAGCAAATACTCAACCAATGCTTCGGCGCGCTGAGTCGGCACGACCTCGTATCCAGCTGCGGGTGCATAATCGGAGTCAGCATCAAACTGCAGTGCGTTGGCAGATACAGCGCCCTCGACCGCACGTGTTTGGTAAAGGAACGAATACTGCGGCATGGTGGACTTACCTTCGGATGTAATCTTCGGATTGTAGAGGTGAAGGTGATGTCGGTTGGCATCGTCCTCACGCTCACCGATGGTCATCAGGTCTGGCCCGAGACGTTGGCTACCGAGTAATACATTACCTTGTGTGACATAATCACGAGCAACGGTGCCGCGCTTGCCCCACTCACGCTCGACATCGGAACCGTAACCGGCACGACGCACTTGTTGCGTGTGGCAAGTGACGCAACCGAGATCGGTGTAAACGGCCTTCCCCTGCTGCGCTGCGCCAGGCATCATCGCAGGATACAAAGTTTCACCGGCAATCGGGTTGCCTAGTTCGTCTAAGGTCTCGGTGGTTTGCGTCAAACTGCCGAGTTGAATATAACTGCTGAGAACCAAGCCCATCAGCGAGAACGCTAAGGCGGTTAAGATCCCACAAAAAAGAAGCGGTAGATTTTTCATTACGCTGCACCCTCCTGGTTGGCAGACTCAAGCAATGTAGGCCCTTGCTTCGCACGGATCGTGCCGGTCGCAAAGAGCATCCAAAGGAAATTTAGTGCAAAGGCGATGTGTCCGATAGCGAGGCAAAGCACGCCAATCGAACGAATCTCCAACCAAGGCACCATCGATTGAACTACATCGAGGAATGGCACCTCTGCGTTGTTCATTTGATTACCAGCGAGCCAGCCGCCAATGAGCAGTGATACGACGATTGTAGTAATACCAAGCGCACTGCCCCAGAAGTGGAAGAAGATCAATGTCGAGGACGGCCACTCGCGCCTCGTCAGGCGAGGTAGCATATAGTAAAGACCACCAAACATCACCATGGTGAAGAAGCCGTAGACCAAGTGTTGTGTTTGGCCAGTGGCGAAGGTCGTAAAGTGTGTGATCTCGTTGACTGAGCGGAACGCCATGACTGAGCCAATCAGGCTAGCAAAGAAATAAGACATGATACCGAACATGACGAAGCGAAGTGCGGGGCTGCGCCAGACGTCGGAACGTGCGCCTTTTACGGTCATGTAAAGATTGAGACCGACTGCGATAACCGGAATCACCATCATCACCGAAGCGACGATGCTCACCGAGCTCATCCAGACAGGAACTGGACCGCCAATCAGATTGACCATCCCAGTCCAACTGCCAAGTGCTGCGAGCGAAACAAATCCAAGCAGCGCCAAAGTGTAGGAGTGAATCGGACGACCGAGCACCTTAGGAATCACATAATACGCAACTGCCAAAGCCATCGGTGTGAGCCACAGGTTTTGAATGCTAGCGGAAAACCAGTTTGCGGTGACTGCCTGAACCACGCCACGCGCAGGGAACCAGACAACCATGAACTCAGAGATCATGTAGACCCATGGGAACCAGAAAAGTGCACCAAGGATATACCATTGGGAGACGTAAACGCCCTGCCCTTGACGAGCGCGAAATGCCAGAATGCCCCATGCGCCGATGAGTGCATACGCAATCAACAACAACGGAGTCGCATAACCAGGGAGCTCAAGAAACTCTGCCGAGTTAAGATCGCCTGCTAGAATACCGAGCAGCCCAACTTTTAAGCCAAGGTTCCAAAAGATGCCTGCGACGATGAGTAGACCAGCATTACGGAACGGCGCCTGCGATAAACGAGCAATGATCCAGAGGCCGATCGCAAAGATGACATTGCAGGCCCAGCCGAACAGCATCGCGTTGGTCGCAACTGGATAGAGACGCCCGTAAGTGACGAACTCGCAACCAGCCATGAAGCTCGGCTCATACGATTGGTAGGCCGTGATCAGCGTGAAAGCCGAGCCGATGATGAGCCATGCAAGTGCGGAGACGACAAAGAACAATGCCGGAAACCGAATGGATGCATCGATCTCACTCAACACGGTGCGCACGCATGCGGTCGTGGGAGTGGACTGAGAGTTGGACTGTAGATTAGAATTCAAAATTGAGAATTAGGAATTAGGAGTTATGAATTAGGTCTGCTGTAAATGACGAAGCAATTGAGAATTAGGCGTGATCGAGAACCATTCCTAATTCGTCATTCCTAATTGTTTTGATAGGCCGCTACGGTCAACTCCATCGCATCTTGAATCGGTATGCGAACAGTGCCGGCTGCTTCGTCGATAACTTCGAAGCTAGTGAGCTTTGCGACACCCGCAGCGCGTGCTTCGTCAGCAGTTGCTTGGCGTGCTTCGTTGACCGCTTGATCGACCGGATCCGGACGACTAGGCAAATAAGCGACGAATAGAATCACAGCGAACACGAGGATTGCGCCGATGATACCGGTAAGAGAGAGCAGACGACTGCCTGGTGATAATTCTGATTGAGACATCTTAAATTACTCCGCGTAGTTGATGGAAACATTGATATTCGGGTCACGAATAGGAATCGGCTCAGCCTTTTTAGTGCTGCGGCAGAATGCCCAGATGCAGACACCACCGATACCGATGATGGATGCGATATCGACCCAGTTGACTGAGAACTGACGAACGAGGTACCCCGCTGCGTGTGAGTCAGGATTAACCAACTTACCAGGAACGATGTTCCAGTAGAGGTCGAGCAAGTGAAAAGACAAGATCCAGATCGAAATGCCGACGGTGCGCCACACGACGACCTTTGTCTTATACCAAAGCAGGCAGAGGAACGGAGTGAGGAAGTGACCGAAGATCAAGCCCATGCTCACGAACCACCAAGAGTTGGTCGTGCCGTCGAAGTTCATTTCACGCAGGTTATACCAGAAGGTTTCTTCCGGAATATTCGCGCTATAGATCAAGAAATACTGAGAGAAACTAATGTATGCCCAGAAGATGGTGAATGCCAGCATCATGCAGCTGATATCGTAACGGTGCGCTTGCTTGAGGATCCCCTTGAGGTAGCCCTTGGCGGCGAGGATGACTGTTACGATGATGAGTGTTGCGAGTGCAGCACGGATACAAGCCGCGAAGAACCACACACCATACATGGTCGAGAACCAGTGGTATTCGAGCGATTTGAACCAGTCAATCGCACCGAGTGTCATGGCAATTGCGCAGAGGAAGAGTCCAACCGCAGAGAGCGCATGCGCTTTAGTCGTATTTTTGATATCTCCCGTCTTGTCGGTATCGAAGGACCACTTACGTAGTAGACCTGTGACAATAATGAAGACACCAAAGATGGCGACCACGCGGGCGACGAAGAATTCCTTATTCAGATAAGGCTGCTTCCAAGTGTAGATCGCGTCCTCACCGACAGTGCCGTGTCCTGGCAATTCGTTGAGTCCACTCATCCATTTCCATAGCAGACCCGGATTCTCGTGAAAGAGCGTAGCCAAGAGTGGTAGGAAGAGCAGCAGCAACCATGGGAATGCTGCCATACCGTGCTCACATTGACGGCGAATGATGACTGGCCAGCGTGCGTAGAAGACATACCAGATCAAAGTCAGGAATGTCATACCAATGGCGATGGACATCCAGAAACCGAGACCGATGAGCCAACCCATAAATGGGCGTGCGTCAGCTGCGTTCCAACCTTGGAATAAACCGAAGGCTGCGGCTAAGATGCCGATGATACCAACAACGAGAGCGATGCCCCCTACTTTGTTAGCTTGAGCGTGATGTGCGTCCGAACTCATATTATTTAATTCCTAACTCTGTGCGTTGTGCTTCGGAAAGATCCTTGGCGTCAGCGTTTTGAGAGCGTTGTAGCGCTCGAACATAAAGGACGATCGCCCAGCGTTCTTCAGGTGAAATGCGATCATTGAATGGTAGCATCAAGCCCTTGCCGTTGGTGATCACATCAAAGAGATAACCATCTTCGACACCGCGAAGACGTTCATCGTGGTAGTTGGCGGCGAGCACGCCGTATGGCTTGGTCACACCGTTACCGTCGCCGGCTGCACCGTGGCAGACTGCGCAGAAGATATCGAACTTCGCCTTACCTTCAGCCATGAGCGCGTGGCTCACTTCGAGCGGCAGGGTCTTAACGAACTGACCGTCAGCATTCTTGCCTTGATTCAGAACAGTGTCGCCGAGGGTCTGATCATCAAACTCAGCGGAGAAGACCTCTGCTTGGTTGAAGTAATCACCACGAGCAACCGTCTTGGCTGGCACGGGACGGTCATTACGACCATCGGCGAAAAACTCGTTTTCTGCCTGCGGCTTGTAGCGCGCTTGGCGGTCCATGTCTGGGAAGACTTCGAGAGGTGGCTTTGTGCTGTGTGAACCACGGAAGCCGAGAATCGACACCGTTGCTACAATAGCAAAAACATATATGGCTAAAAAGATACGCATGATGATGTCCTACGCTGAGACCTCCTCGATGTCGGTTCCGCCAATTTCCGCTAGGAATTGGCGCGTGGCGACCGAATCAAACTGTGCATCGCGCGACTCAATGGCGATGACCAGACGATCTCCGGAGACCTCTAGGAATTTTTCGTTGTTGAAAAGTGGGTTATAGTGCTGAGGCAGCAAATTGGTGATGAACATACCACCGAGCGTGCCGAATGCGGACAACAGGATGGTCAACTCATACATGATCGGGAATGGGAAGACTGGGCTGAAGAATGGCTGTCCGCCGATGATCAGTGGATAGTTATACGCATTCATGAACCAGACGATAAACATCCCGAGGCAAAATCCGGTGATACCACCGCAGAAGGTAAAGACCGGCACTTTGGAGCGCGGTTGACCTTGAGCTGCAGGCATTCCGTGAACAGGGAACGACGAATACGTGTCCCACTTTTTGTAACCTGCATCCCTCACCTTTTCCGCCGCATGGAAGAAAGAAGGTGTATCTGCGAAGGTCGCGATAATTCCGTGTGTTTCAGACATTAGTGTTGTCCTCCTTTTTCATCGTCGTGGTGGCCGTGCGGATCTGCTGCAGGCATCACAAATTTAACTTCTGCAATCGGCATGATAGGTAGGAAGCGTAGGAACAAGAGGAACAATACGCTGAACAAACCAAAGGTGCCGAAGAAGGTCAGGATATCGACCATTGTTGGAGAGTAGTAACCCCAGCTCGATGGCATGAAGTCATTGGCCAGTGAGGTAACAGTAATAACGAAACGTTCGAACCACATACCGACGTTAATCAAAATCGACATGACCCAAACCATCGCAGTGTTGTTACGCACCTTCTGGAACCAGAAGAGTTGAGGCGTGAAAACGTTGCAGCTGAACATCATCAAGTATGCCCACCAGTATTGGCCGAACGCACGATTGATGAACGCGAAACTCTCATAAGGATTCGCACCATACCATGCGATAAAGAACTCCATGATGTAGGCGTAACCAACGATCGAGCCAGTGCCTAAGCAGATCCGGCACATGTTGTCGATGTGACGCTGTGTGATCAGGTCATGCAGACCGTAGAGCGCACGCAGTGGTAGCATCAACGTAAGAACCATACCGAAACCGGAGAAAATCGCACCAGCGACGAAGTATGGCGGGAAGATAGTCGTGTGCCAACCGGGCAACACCGCGAGGGCGAAGTCAAAGGAGACGATGGTATGAACGGAAAGAACGAGTGGCGTAGAGATACCTGCAAGAATCAGGTAAGCCATCTCGTAGTTGCGCCAGTGGTTACCAGCGTTGCGCCAGCCCATTGCGAAAATCGCATAGAAGAACTTACGGAAGACATCCATGCCTTCGGCCATTTTCTTCTGAATCTCGGAAGTGCCTTCATAAGCACCCGCCTTGAGGCGTTGGATCGCACGGTCGCGAAGCACTCCGAGATCGGGAATCATCCCCATATACCAGAAGAGCACTGAGACTGTTCCGTAAGTGGAAACCGCGAACACGTCCCATTCCAATGGAGAGCGGAACTGTGGCCAGATGCCATTGGCATTTGGAATCGGGAACAACCACCAACCGAACCAGACACGACCGACGTGGAAGAGCGGGAAGATACCCGCGCAGACCACCGCGAAAATCGTCATGGCCTCAGCCGCGCGGTTAATCGAGGTTCGCCAGCCCTGCTTCAACAAGCAGAGCACGGCAGAAATCAGGGTTCCGGCGTGGCCAATACCAATCCAGAAAACGAAGTTAACAATCGCCCAGCCCCAGTTGATCGGATTTGCAAGACCCCACACACCCACACCAGAGCTGACGAGCCAAAGGAGGCCCATGCCGGTGAAGGATGCGGTCATCAACGCAATCGCCATACAGACCCACCACCACATCGGTGTTTTCGTCTCGACGATGCGGCAGATCTTATCGGTGACCCAGTTGAAATCACGATCATTCGTGACGAGGGCTGGTTCGTGAAGCTCAGCCGGTTGCACTTTGGCCAACAAAGCGGCCTGTGTAGCATCCATTGAGCACTCTTGAGTAGTCGTAGCCATTTTAATAAGTTCGCAAGTTAGAAATTAGTGAGCGGCAGGCGCTTCTTCAGAGTGTGAGGAATGGTCGGCACCGTGGTCATCATGAGCAGGTGCGCCGTGGTCGTCGCCGTGATCACCACCGTGGTCGTCGCCATGGCTACCATGTCCATAACGCTCGTCGTATTGAGCGTAGGCGTATGGTTTTTCATAAGCATCCGGCATCTTAGGATTCGGATTACGCAGACGTGCGAGGTAAGTGGTGCGAGGACGCGCATTGAGATAACCAAGCACCGAGTAGTTACGGTCGCTAGCTTTCATCTGCGAGACTTCAGAGTTGGCATCAGAGATATCACCGAAAGTGATGGCATCGGTTGGGCAGGCCTGTTGGCAAGCGACTTTGATGTTACCATCCGCTATACGAATATCATCGGATGCACCAGCGAGACGCTTTTGCTCGATCTTAGCAGATTCGATACGCTGCGTGCAGAATGTGCACTTCTCCATCACACCGCGCATACGCACAGTGACATTTGGATTTGCGTTCATCTTCTCAAGCTCCGGCTCGTCGACAGGACCGAGTGGACCCTTGTAAACTTCACCGATTTGACGCTTGTTCCAATCGAAGAAATTGAAGCGGCGCACCTTATACGGGCAATTATTCGCGCAGTAGCGAGTGCCGACGCAACGGTTATAAGCCATGGTGTTGAGGCCTTGTGTGTCGTGCACGGTCGCATTCACAGGGCAAACCTGCTCACACGGTGCATTCTCACAGTGCTGACACATCATGCCCATGAAGGACACTTGCACGTCGTCTGGCACCTCAGTCTGATCGTATTTCTCAGCAGAGAAATAACGGTCAATACGCATCCAGTGCATCTCACGTCCACGAAGGACCTGATCTTTACCAACGATTGGCACATTATTTTCGCTTTGGCAGGCAACGACACAAGCCGTGCAACCGATGCAGCTATTCAAATCAATTGCCATGCCCCACTGCTGTGGCACTGGGAATGATTCAAGTGGTTCACCTTTATCGTCATGCCAAACTTTAACGTTCGGCGCTGGCTTGGAGAATGCGACGTGGTCGTAAGCAGAGTTACCGCGATACTGGTTCACCGACTTCTCTTGAAGTGATTTGCCGGTATCCTTCGCGTAGTTCGATGGAGCGTGCGACTCGACGCCGATCTTGTTAACGAAATCAGGGGTTTCGGTGTAAGCAGCTGCGGTGTTCTCGCGAACCAGTGCGCGGCCTTCCATCGACCAGTGCTCCTGTGTATTCGCGAGGTGATAAGTCTTTTCGGTCAGCGTGATGGTGGCACCGAGTGCGCAACCAAGGCTACCAGAGGTGCGAACCGCATAGGCATCGAACCCAACACCATTACCAACGCGACCAACAACCTTACGGCCCAGACCCAGTGGCAATACCACAGTGTAGTTTGCAAGACCTGGAACAACGTGGATCGGTGCTTCGATCGTGACACCATTGACAGTCAATTCGACCACAACGGCTTCTTCCTTACCGCGGCGAAAATTCGCTTTGTTCGTTTGAAGTGTGCCTTTCGCAGCCTTGAAGAACTCGCTGTCCTTATTCATCGGCTTCTTGCTTGGGAAGATCTGAATGCCTTGAGCGGCTTCAAGTTCCTTAGCAAGTGATGGGCTGATCTGGATCGCATTATCCCAAGTCAACTTGGTGATCGGATCCGGACACTCCATCATCCAACCATTGTTGGCGTAGCGGCCGTCGTAAGCGTGTGAGCTCGGTGCGAAACGCACTTCAAGCGCATCCGCGCTCAATTCAAGCGCAGTCAACTCGTCCGCTTTCAGCGCTTTGACGACCTTCGCATCATCGACCTTCTCAGACGCGACCTTGAAAGCAGAACCTTCGAGTAAACCATCGCTGAGGAATTTGTTGTAATCGCTGCCACCTTCTGCGGTGAATGTCGCTTGCGCGATGGAGTAACCATCGGTCGCAGATGCACCCGCAAGGCGAGCCAAGATTTCAAGATCATTGAATGTATCGAACAACGGCTCAATCATTGGCTGCACTGGAACCAGTGTGCCGTCGAATGTGCGTCCATCGCCCCAAGACTCCAAGTAATGCGAGCGTGCGATGAAGAGATCTGCAGTCGCAGACGTTTCGTTGATCGCACCACCAATGTAGATGCTCTGTGTCGCTTTGGCTTGTGCAGCGGACCAATCAAGATCGATCGGCGCATCGTAAACCGGGTTACCACCAAGGATCACGAGCGTTTCCACACCGCCCTGGTTCAAACGAGCTGCGGCCGTTGCGATACCCTGCTCTGCAGTTGGCACTTCGACGTAGTTGATCGGAGCAGAAAGTGCGTCGTTGATCGCGATCACGATGGCATGCACCGATTTCGGCAAATGCTCACCTGCAACGATGATCGAGTGGCCAGCGTGATCGACCAAGTCAGTCGCACATGCGTCGACCCATTGAGCATCGACCTTAAGTGATGCACCAATCTTAGCGAGTTCAGCTGCCAACGGACCGCCTACATGCTTCTTATTGAGCACGGCAGCACCGACTTGAGCGATGAATGCGCCCATTTGGCTGGAGCTAAGACGGAGACGGTGATCGGCCATGGAGCCAGTCGATGTCAGTGTGCTCTCTACTGAATAGAGGCGGCTCATCTTGTTCGCATCCTTCGCATCCTTGACCTTACGAGTCTTGGTGAAGTCGCGCGCTTGGCTCAGGGAACCGTCTGCGTTGATGAGGAACTCAGCGTCGAGTGCGAGCACACGTTGCGCTTTAGTAAATTCTGGAAGTGCGCGGAGCGACTTGCCGAAGACAGCCTGTGCGGCTTGCTCGGAAGTGCTTTGATCGATCGCAGTGTTTTCAGTCCAAGTCGCTTTAGGGAAAGCCTTCTGGATCTGCTTCACTAGAGCAGCACGACTCGGAGAGGTGCTTGGCTCAGCGAGGAATACGAGGCCCTTGCCCTGATCAGCACCATGCGCCTGACGAATCGCTTCGAGACGATCACGAACGACAGCAGGAGAAAGGACGGTAGCGCCCTCTTTGCTCTTCGTTGCACGATCCGGATCATACAGATCCAAAATGCTCGCCTGTGTATAAACAGTCGTGGCACCGCCGTAAGGCGTAAAGCTTGGGTTACCCTCGATCTTAGTCGGACGACCAGTGTGGGTCTCGACGATCACTGGCACATTATCACGCGCACTCGGCATCGAGGACGTATAATAGACCGGCACACCTGGAATCACGTTCTCAGGCTGCTTGGAGTAAGGGAGAATCGTTTGTTCCGGACGACGGCAACCAGTCATACCAAGGCCAGCAAGACCAAAGGATGCGGCCATGACCTTCATGAAATGGCGACGGTTTACGCCTTCCATATCGGAAGCGCCGGCAGGGAATTCGCGCTCGACCCAATCTTTAAAAGCGGGAGTTTCCGCTAGATCGTCGAGGCTCTTCCAGTAACGTGGGCCTGAAAATTCAGAGTTCTTCATTATCAAAAAGGTGGCGATTAACGGTGGCAGCCTGAGCAGCTCTGTGGTGGGTTGACCTTCCAGTCATGAACGAAGCCTTCAAATTCAGCTTCAGCTTCAGGACCTGTTGGGCGTTCCCAATCAAGGTTATAAACTTCTTCGATCGGACGGATGCTGTCCTCCGGATTGCGGTGACAGTCCAAGCAGAACGTCATGCTGAATGGCTTCGCATGCTCGACGACTTCCATCTCATCCACACGACCGTGACACTCCACACAGCTGATGCCGCGATTCACGTGCACAGAGTGGTTAAAGTAAACGTAGTCCGGAGTCTTGTGAACGCGCACCCAAGGGATCGGCTCGCCCGAGTTATAGCTCTCTACGACAGGAGCCAACATCGGATCGTCCTTACGCACCATACTGTGGCATGTCATGCAGACATTGGAGCCCGGCACGTTGGAGTGCTCGGAACGATCCACGAATGTGTGACAGTAACGGCAGTCCAGCTCGAGTTGCCCCGCGTGCAGCGCATGGCTAAATGCCACTGGCTGCGTCGGCGCATAGCCTACCCGCGTATACTTGGGCGTGAAATAGTAAGTAACCCCAAGAGTGACAGCACCCCCGATTAGCATTAATGCTACGATTACTTTAATAGGGATCGTGTTGACCCACCTCGGAAATACATTCGCCATCGCTTATATATAAAAGATTTAACCGTCTAAAATCAGACGGCTTTACGCTCTACCGCTCCCTTAGCAGGTCGAATGCGAGACATCGCACGCGGCGTTCCGGCAGAGGCAACATTAGTGGATTCAGATTTTGATTCAGAGCTGGCTGCGCGCGTCAGTGCAAACGCCCCGGCAAATGCCAGGCCAGCCCGTTTCAAAAATCCTTTGCGAGTAGTAGTTTTTTCGCTGTTCATCAAAGTTAAAGCGGCCTGTTAAAAGTGCGTCTTATAAACATGGCAACCGTTTATTATAGGTAGATTCGACACGTAAAGGACGAATCCGAGGTAAAATGAAAAATTGTAGGGTTATAAAAGCACGTGAAAGCAGCACAAATACGACTGCCCACGGACTCTTAGATAAGTATTAAACGCAAAGAACTAGGGTGATTAAATTTACGAAGCAATGACTAGTTCCATTTCGAATGCATCCATTAGAAAATCATATACAGAGAATACACGTCATTCCTAAGACTAATAGCTAAGCCCCAAAACCAACAGGCGAACTAATAGCGATAATCAGCCGAACTAATGATAACTAGAAGAGGGATCCACATCTAGCTGCCCTCCCCCATTCGATGCCGATAACATTAAATCCGAACTTCAGGCTTCTCACTCTCGGAGACTCCTCCATAACAGCCGACATGACCGGCATAGAAACAGCGAACCATACAACAGGCACTCAAGGCAAATACGTCGTGATCGGCCTGATCCTATTCACCGCCATCGTCGGAGGGCTCTTCATCTACCTCGGCCCAAAGGCGACCGAAAAGACCCCGGGCATGCTCCACGTTGGCATCCGCTACGCCAACGAGCACACCATTGAATTTACTCAATATAGTAAAACAGGCCCAGGCGCTCGGATCGAGTTCATCGCCGCAGACGGCAGTATCCCGCACACGGTGGAACGCCTCGCGATGGGGCGCAACCTCGTGCCGATCAGCAATTTAACCGACGGCCCCTATACCGTGCGCCTCAGCTCCGACGACTTCGAAACCGTCGAATTACCGATGATTGCCGAAGGTCGCATGCTCAACCCGCCTGAAGATGCTACCTTTGCCGAGGGCACCTACGCCGACTATAATATGATCGGTGTGCGCTTCGAGCCGCGAGTTGAGCAGCCCTAAGCTACAACCGCGGTGCCTTACGCGTCGGCTTCTTTTGCAGCGTAAAATCCGTCACACTGCGACCATCGGAGTAAAAATACAGTCGATCATACTGCTTCTCCTCCAGTGTCGCTTGAAAATGCTGAAACAAGTCAAAGTCCTCGAAGCTGAGCTTCTTTTGAAAGTTCCCTTTAGAGGATTTTCCAGTGATAAGGATAAAATAAGAATCCACCGTGCTGCCGTAATACACGGCCTCGACAAAAACCGAGACATTCGTGGCTCCGTCGTCGCCCAAATAAATATCAGCGTAATCGGGGTTAAAGGGATATTGCTTAACGACCTTCGGCTTCGGAGCCTTCTTGGGGGCCGATCTCTCAACCGGCGGCGCTAAGATGCCACGAACGAGATCGCGAAATGCGTCGTCATCCGCAAACAGAGAAAAAGGAAGCGCAAGGCAGAGTGAGAACAGTATCCAATGTTTCATAATAGTATGTGGGGTTAAATGGTGACCTGAACAACGCTACCAAAGACCGCCTCAAAGACAAGACCTCTAGCAAACTACATGCTGTTTCGATTAAGATTAAGAATAGGATTACGATTAGGAGCCTGAATCGCACCGATCAAAACTACCCCCGTCCTACCCTCATGATCTCGGCCGTCATCGCATCCAACGCGGCTTCATGCGCCACCCGATTCGGATCATACGTATCCAGCAGCGCCCAGAAATGGCATGAATGATTCATTTCCGTCAAATGTGCCAGCTCATGCAAGATCACATAATCCTGCAGCTCCGGTGCGACCAGCGCCAGGCGCCAATTCAGAGAAATCCCCCCGCTGGAAGAACACGACCCCCAGCGACTCGCCTGATCCCGCACGCTCAGCTTGGTGAATTTCAAATTAAGCCGCTTAGCGTGTAATGCCACGCGGCAAACCATCGCGTCTTTTGCGAAGCGCTTCACCAACTGTAACAAGGCTGTATCGTGATCGCCGCTGGTCTGCGGCAAGCGCAGCACGATCTCGGCTCCACCAGCAGCAAAAATATAATCCGCCCGCAGCCGGTCAGTCGCTTCCACGCGCACCGTAAAGCGATCCCCGCTCCCTGAGAGCTGCGGGTATTCCACCAGCCAATCGCCCAACGTGCGCGCCCGCGGCACACGCGCCAACTGCGCCTCCAACCAGTCCCGCTGCTTCTCTAAAAACCGCAAAGCCTCCCGATCCGAGCAACGCCACGGCACCGAGACCACCGCCTCATTGCTGTGATTCAGACTCAGCCGCATATGCCGCGCACCCTTGCGCCGCTTGATATGGACTGGGACCGATTCGCCGTTACTGAGAAGAAATTCCATTCGATTCCTGATCCAACTGATCCACCACCCTTTGCGCATAGCGGCGCAGCGCTGTCTCTGGCTCAAGTTTCTTAATACGGCAAGCTGCTGCGATTTCGAACAACTGCTTACCCAGCGCCAACTCATCGTCGGCCAGCGCCTGCGCGGTCATCGCAATGCCTCCCTCGTCAATCGCTTCGGAGGCATCCATCTGCTGTTTTTGGATCTGCTTATAAACATCTTGTGCAAACATCAAAGCAGGCAACTGCTTCGGTAAGTCCTTGAAACGACCGACTTGTTGCGGCCCGCGTTTCTTCTCGGCTGCCTTGATCTCGTCCCACTGCTTCAAAACCGCCTCTGAGTCGCCCAGGTTGGCGTTATCGCCAAACACATGTGGATGACGTGTCACGAGCTTCTCATTTACGACTCGGCAGACTGCTTCGAAATCAAAATGGCCCGACTCCTTGGCGATCTGCGCGTGCATGACCACTTGCAGCAGCACATCGCCGAGCTCCTCCTCCATGTGATCCATGTCTAGGCGATCAATCGTCTGCAGCAGTTCGCAACATTCATCGACCAAACACTCAGCCAACGACTGGTGGTCTTGTTCAATATCCCAAGGGCATCCAGTCTCCGGCTCACGCAGGGCAGCCACAGTTTGAAGTAAATCATCAATAGAACTCATGCTCTAATTCGCTAGATGGCAGTCGCAGTCTTGGCGAACGAAAAGCGAAAAAGATGAGTTGAAGCGCTATACTGGCGCGCATCATAATTTGTGAATGCGTAGTCGAGTTCCTTTAGGTGCTTGACCGACACGGCCATCGATATCGCTTCCTCCAAGCAGGTGGCCACCTAAAGGAAGCCACCTACCCATAAAAAAGGCGGACCATACTGGTCCGCCTTTTAGAAAAACTATCGGTTACGTCCGCGTGAGCGACTCGGAGCTGCACCGCTCGGTGCGGATGAGCGTGACGAACCGCCACCACTGGAACCCCCTTGTGGACGACCACCTCCGCCACCGCCTGAGCGGCCGCCACCCTGTGGACGAGCTCCGCCAGAACGACCTCCGCCAGAACGACCTCCGCCTTGTGGGCGACCTTTGCCACCGCCGGAACGACCACCTCCGCCGCCACCTTGGCGACCACGACCACCGCCTCCGCCGCGGTTTTGCCCAGGAGCGGGACGTGAAAGCTTCGAGCGTGTTGCTGGGCGTGGCATTGCAATCTTTTCACCACGGTCATCGATTTTGAAGAGCGGAATCTCCTTCTTCATCGTCTTCTCGATATCCCAGAGGTAGCCTTCTTCGACATCGCTGACGAGTGAGACGGCATTGCCCGCTTTACCGGCACGAGCGGTGCGGCCGATGCGGTGCACATAATCTTCAGGAATGTTCGGCAGTTCGTAATTCACCACATGCGGCAGGTCGGCGATGTCGATACCACGTGCAGCGATATCGGTCGCGACGAGCACGCGAATCTTGTTCGCCTTGAAGGCAGACAGCGCCCGTTCACGAGCGGACTGGCTCTTATTGCCATGAATGGCCATCGCGCCGATGCCTTGCTTGTCCAAATCGGTCGCGAGTCGATTCGCGCCATGCTTGGTGCGGGTAAAAACGAGCACCTGAGTCCAATCGCCTTGATGGATCAACTCAGCGAGAAACTTCGGTTTCGCCTTTTGGCCGACGACATAGGCTTCTTGATCGACTCGATCTGCAGTGGCATTACGCGCTGCGACTTCGACTTCGACGGGGTTATGTAGCATCGAGTCCGCCAACTTCTTCACTTCCTTGGTATAGGTCGCGGAGAAAAAGAGGTTCTGACGCTTGGCAGGCATCAACTGAAGAATCTTTTTGATATCGTTGATGAAGCCCATGTCCAACATACGGTCGGCTTCGTCGAGGATGAGCACTTCAATCCCCGAAAGCTGCAAATCGCCACGCTGGCACAAATCGAGCAAACGCCCTGGGGTCGCGACGATGATATCCAAACCACGGCGAATCGCATTGATCTGCGGTTGGAATCCGACACCACCAAAGATAACAAAGGAGCGCATATTCAAGCCCTTGCCGTAATCGACAATGCTCTGGTGCACCTGAGCGGCGAGCTCACGTGTCGGCGTCAAAACCAGCACGCGAGCGCGCTTGTTCTGGCCATTGAATTCGGCAGCCGCGAGGCGCTGTAGCACCGGTAAGCTGAAGGCCGCAGTCTTACCTGTGCCGGTTTGAGCGCCGCCGAGGACGTCGCGTCCTTCAAGAATAGCTGGGATGGCGCGTGCCTGGATAGGCGAAGGAGTCGTGTAGCCTTTGGCTTCAACGGCTGCAACAAGTTCGGGACGGAGTCCCAGTTCAGAAAATAACATAACGATGTGCTTTGAGTAGTGAGGCGCTCTGGCCGTCTTAAATAGACGATTCTCCGATCATGCGACTCTTGATGGCCGGGTCTGTTTGACCTCGGCTTTGATAATAGGTGCATGCTCAAAAAGTCGGAACTCTCCCGAAGCATGCCACCGCCCTTTCAGGGTGCGGCGAAGATAGAGCGGCAGGTGTATCGGAAAGAATGCCATTCGCCTAGCAAAAAAAACCGAACTCATCACGAGTTCGGCTTTTTTGATTAAAAGAATGAACGCTGCTTACGGAATGATCGGCAGCACGCCCGGGAAGATACCGACGAGCACCGTGGCCACAACCAAAGTGCCGAGCACAATACGATGGCACAGGCAAAGAGGCTGAGCGGCTTCCACGTCGCCCTCCGTTGGACTCGAGAAGTATGCAACACGCACCCAACCGAAATAGTAGTAAATCGAGATCACGACACCGAGAACGGAAATCCCTAATAGGCCATAAAGCCCTGCCTGGTAAGCCGCGATAAAGATAAAGAGCTTACCAATGAAGCCACCTAACGGCGGGATACCAGCCAGCGAACCCAAGCCCGCGGTCAGCACACCACTTAGGAATGGGCGCTTACGTGCGAGATTCTCGTAATGCTCCAACTCTTGATTCGCATCATCAGGCCCGGCCACGTGCGCCATCACCCCGAAGACTGCAAATGACGCCAACAGGTAAGTCACCAGATAAAAGATCACTGCATACTGTGCCCATGGGATGGTGAGCGCGGCAACGACACCAACGAGCAAGTAGCCCGCATGTGCGATACCAGATAGCCCCATCAGTCGTTTGACATTGCGCTGCCCGACTGCCGTGAAATTACCAAACAGGATCGTCGCTGCTGCGATAAAAGACAGCACAGGAATCATGAACGAGGCCAAGCCGATGAATGGCCCTCTCAACAACTGTAGCAATACGATGAAGCCCGCTGCCTTGGACGCGATCGCGAGATACGCAGTCACAGGAGTCGGCGCACCTTGATAGACATCTGGCACCCAGATTTGAAACGGCACCGCACCGATTTTAAAGCAAACACCGGCAACCACCAGAATCGCTCCGACACGGACCAACAAATTATCATGATGCATGACGATGAACGCACTCAACTGATCGAAATCCAACGAATTACCGCTGGAGAGTGCCATCTCAGGATTCCCTGCGATACCGTAGAGCAGCACGATGCCGAACAACAAAATCGACGAGCTCAGCGCGCCGAGAATCAAATACTTCAAGCCCGCTTCGAGTGAGAACGAACTAGTGCGGCAATATGCGACCAGCACATAGAATGCGATCGTCACTGCTTCGAGCGCAACGAACAGCATCACGAAATTCGCGCTCTGCACGAGTAACATCATCGACGCTGCGATGATAATTACCAAGTGGAAGAACTCGGTGCGTGGCAGCTGCTGCTTAGAGAGATAAATCTTACCAAGATAGCAGACGAGAATGGAGCTCACCAAAAAGAAGCCACGCATGATCTGCGACACATCCGTTTGTTCAATCATGCCACTGAAGAAGGTAGTTGCACCTTCTGTGCGAATACCAGTGCAGCATAGCACGAGCACGAGGACAACCACTTGCCCCCAAATCGCGAGGCGTGCGATCAGCCCCTGCTTGGCAGGCGGCAACACCATCTCAGCCCCCAACAGGCCAAGAGCCAGCATGGCCAATAGGATCTCGGGCATAATTGCTGCCCAGTCGTTTGTCGCAGTGAAACTGCGAAGGAATTCTGCGAGAAGCTCGTTCATTAGTGTGTAACCTCCTTATGTGCTTCAACTGCTTGAGGAAGCGCCGCGTTGATTTCAATAACCGGCAAAGTGCTCTTGGATGTATAAAGTTCCTGTAATTCGCGATCAGCTGCATCCGAGAACAGGCGCGGGAAAAGTCCAATGACGACTAAGGCAATGATGAGGACTAAAGCGGGAACGCGCTCGAAGCGCTTAAGATCTACGATTTCGTCCCCATTCAAACGACCGGCAAAGGCCTCCGTCGGCTTGCCATAGAAAATGTTAGCGACCGCACGCAGACCGTAGATCGCTGAAATGATGATACCGAGCGCAGCGGGTGCCACGATCCACTTGGTCATCGGAGTTTCGGCCAGCGCAGCAAAAATGGTGAACTCACCCCAGAAATTACCAAACCCCGGAAGGCCGATACTCGCCATCGAACCAGCCACAAAGAACGCACATAACACTGGCGCTTTGGTTGCCAAGCCCCCCATCGACGACATATCAAAGGTCTGACTGCGGTGATAGATGCAAGTCGAGAGCATGAACAACAGCGCGACGGATAGACCGTGCGCAATCATCATCAGCAACGCACCACCGACACCGACGACGGAGAACGTCGCGATACCGAGGAAAGCATAGCCCATGTGCATGACCGAGCTGTAACCGAGCATCATCTTCAGATCCTTCTGAGCCATGGTGATCAGACCGATAATAATGATATTACCAAGTGCCAACCATACGATCCAAGGGAACCAATGAGCCGCACCTGCTGGCAGCAAGGGCGCAGCAATTTGCAACAGACCATACAGGCCGAACTTCTTCAGCACACCCGCGTGGAGCATCGCCGCACCCGTTGGCGCAGTGGCATACCCCTTGGGTGCCCAAGAGTGAAAAGGAAACAGCGAAACCAGAATCCCGAAGCCGAACAGCATCAGTGCGAAAATGTTATTCTGCACAGTGTCCGCAATTGGTTGAGCAGCGAGATAGTCACGCAGCGCTAACAAGGAGAACGAATCCGCCCCACTCTGCACATACAGCGCGATCAATCCGAGCAACGAGAGCAACGCACCCAGTGTCAGGTAGATCGTCATTTCAATCGCCGCACCACGCTTACCGGCACCACCCCACACACCGATCATGATAAAGGTCGGAATGAGTGCGAACTCGTGGAAGAAGTAGAAGAAGAAAATATCAACCGAAGCAAAGGTGCCCATCAGACCGCCGAGCATGAACAGCAACATCGCGAGATAGAGATGCGGACGCTCTGCTTTAGAGAACATCGCATAGATGCCCGCCGCAAAGCCAACGACACCCGCGAGCATGAAGAGCGGCATCGAGATACCGTTCAGACCGAGGTGCAGGTAAATGCCAACCGCTTGCAGTCCGGTCGCCAAGCGCACTTCGAAATTGTAGCCACCGACCAGCGATGGCTCGAATTGACTGTAGAGGAACAACGCAGCGAGCAGCGGAGTGGCGAAGCCAATCACGCTAACCGCGCGAATACTGTTGGTGTTGAAGCGAGCTCCGAACAGCAAGAACAACCCCGCAGACAGCGGAGTCAGAATTGCAGCCAAGAGGCAAAGTGAGGATGTATCGACGGATGTCATTGCTATCTAAATTGTATCGTTCGCCTATTTTATAGAGCTACGCCTGAAGCGAGCGCCCAGAGGAGGATAATTCCGGCCAAGAACCAGTAAACATACCCGTGAATATTACCGACATGCAGCGAGCGTGAACATGCGCCCACCAGGCCGACCACGCCGGCACTGCCACGGACGAAGAGCCCTTTGATCAGGAATACATCGAGAAAACTAAGTAGCACCGCGAGGCGCTGTTGAATCTTCGCGACGTAAAAACCATAGATCTCGTCAAACCACAGACGGGCTTTGAGAAACTCGTAGACTGGCTTGGCTTTTTGTTCGAGGCGATCTTGCGTCGCACCTTTGCCGTAGAAGAAAAACGAACCAACCAGACCGACGATCCATGCCAAAGAACCCCAGATCAATACAGTGTGGTGCATCGCATCGTAACCTTCGACATGGTGCAGTGCATCTTTACTGCTGACAATGATCTGACCGAGTTGCTCAGGCCAGATACTCAACCAACCACCGACGACAGAAAGCACTGCTAGGATGATCAACGGCAACAACATCGTCGCGCCACTTTCGTGGGCATGTGACGCGGCGTCGGACTTCGGCTCACCGAAGAATACGATCCACACGAGACGCCCCATATAACCAGCAGTCAGAAATGCACCCAGTGTCAACAGAATGAAAAGGCACTGACCATCGAGCCCTGCTGCGATCAGAATCGCATCTTTCGAATAGAAACCGGAGAAGCCATACACACCGCAAAGTGCGAGCACACCAATCACGAAAGTGATCGAAGTGATCGGCATCTTCTTAAAAATACCGCCCATTTTGAAGATGTCCTGCTCGTGATGGCAGCCATGAATAATGGAACCTGCACCGAGGAACAGCAACGCCTTGAAGAAAGCGTGTGTAATCAGGTGGAACAGAGCGATCCCTGGAAAGCCCAAACCAAATGCCGCCGACATATAACCGAGCTGCGACAGCGTCGAGTAAGCGAGGATTTTTTTAATATCATTCTGACCATACGCACAGAAGCCTGCATACACGGCCACCGAAGTGCCGAGAATGGCGATACCACCGAGGACGGAATCAGGAAAGAGGAAGGCGATACGGATCAGGAAGTAAACACCCGCCGCGACCATTGTCGCCGCGTGGATCAGTGCCGATACCGGAGTCGGGCCTGCCATCGCGTCGGGCAACCAGACGTGCAACGGGAACTGAGCCGACTTACCGATGAAGCCGCACATCAACAGCGCTGCGATCACCCAATTGATCAGGCTACCATCAGCGTTAACTGCAGCGCCCATCGCTTCGAGATTCGTAGTGCCGAAGTGCCAGTAGGCGTACACGATACCAATCAAGAAGCCGAGGTCACCGATACGATTGACGATGAATGCCTTCTTGGAAGCTGCAGCCGCCTCGTCTGTATCGAGGTAGTGACCGATCAGCATATAAGAACTGAAACCAACCAGCTCCCAGAACACGAAGATCATGATCAAGTTATCCGCGAGGATAATGCCGAGCATCGAGAACATGAAAATCGACAGACCACCGAAGAAGCGCCCCTTGGCCTTATCGTCTGCCATGTATCCAAGACTGAATACATGAATCAGAAAACCGACAAAGGCGACCATTGCCAACATGGTGGCAGCGGTGCCATCGAATAGGAAGCCCATCGATGCGGTAAAGTTACCAAAGTGCAACCAGTCAACAGCCGCACGGATCGGCTCCTCCCCCATCGCGTTGATCGCCATGGAAGTAAAAGCACAGATCGCAGCAGCAGCAGCGACGGAAAGATACGAAGCGATCACTCCACGTCTGCGTAAGAAGCAGGCGATGAGCACTGCGGAAAGCAGTGGCGTGAGTAATGCGGCGAGAAGAATTTGAGTGGCGGTCATTAATCTAGCGACTCAGAGCGTTAAGTTGGTCCACCATGACAGACTGACGACGTCGGAACA
This sequence comes from uncultured Puniceicoccaceae bacterium, assembly GCA_905479975.1. Lineage (GTDB taxonomy): Bacteria > Verrucomicrobiota > Verrucomicrobiia > Opitutales > Coraliomargaritaceae > Lentimonas. The sequence continues at coordinate 23,449 of CAJQOS010000053.1, forward strand.
GTGCGACGATGATTGCCAGGCCGACGGCGACTTCGGCAGCCGCCACGGTGATGATGAAAAAGACGAAGAGGTTGCCGTCCATTGTCCCGTTGTAACGAGAGAATGCCACGAGCGCCAAATTCACCGCATTGAGCATCAGCTCAAGCGACATATAAATGACGAGCGTGTTTTGACGAAGGGTCACCCCGAGTAGCCCCACTGCAAACAGCAGTCCAGCTAGGAGAATAAAAGCATTAAGTCCGACAGTCATTTTTTAGAATTTAAATTTAAGAAAGAAGAAATTAGAAATACTAGTTTCTCTCATCATTATCCTTATTAAGAGTAATTAAAGTGGAGCCGATGATCTTAAGCAGTTCATCGCAATCATTGAGCAGAGACTCAGCAGAGTCTTCATTGATAAAATCTGAGTCACGAAGCAGGCGTAACCAATAGTGAGTCTCGCGCGCTTCTTTATAAGAGATCGATAATTTGTGTTTAAAATCTTTCCGAGAATGTCCGCCTAGGGCTTCTTCAACGTTCGCACCAATTGAAGTCCCACTGCGTAATATTTGCTTCGAAATATCATACTCTGACTTCTCTTCGCGCAGATAGCGACGCAACTGAACGATGCGCAAAGCAAAAGCATAAGACTTTTCTGCAGCTGGATTAGATTTAGTCATCGTATCGTATTTCGACTCTCTTCTTTCCTAATTCTTAATTCGCGCTATGGCGCTTGGACACGACAATCACGCCGATCATAGCGGCAAGGAGAAGGAAGCCAGCCACTTGGAACGGCAGCATGTATTTAGTAAAGAGGCTGTAACCAAAAGACTTGGAGGACGTGGTAAACGGCACACCCGCATCGAAGACTTCAGGATTCTCTGTCACTGCGGTCAACGTAGGCTCTGGGAGATGTCCTCCGGAAAAGGCCGAGAAGAGAAGCACGGCAAAAAGCAAGAAACCGATCCCCGAAGCAGCAAGTGTCAGCTTGCTCTTAAACTCGGCGCCCTGCTCTTTCTCCACATCCAGTAGCATGATGATAAAGAGGAACAGCACCATGACTGCCCCCGCATAGACCACGACTTGAACGATCGCGAGGAAGTAAGCCTCCAACAATACGAAGAGTGCCGCAGTGCCAAGGAACGCGACGATCATGCAGAAAGCGCTATTCACCGCATTCGGCATCAGCACCATCAGCACGGCCGAAATGAGCGTGACCGCTGAGAAAATATAAAAGAGTAGATCAATCATTCGTAATTCCTAATTCGTAATTCCTAATTGATGTTTAGTGCGCGTTGCCGGCTTCTTCAGCGGCCTTCTTCTTGTCCCACTTGTGGTGTTTGTCCGGTAAGGTGCCGCCCAATTCGTAGAGCTTGTCCTTCTTGTTAATCATCTCTTCGCGGCTGTAGCCCGACATAGAGAAAATATCCTGCAAGACGATCGCCTCTTCCGGGCAAACTTCCTGGCACAGGCCACAGTAAATGCAGCGCAGCATATTGATATCAAATTCCTTCGGTGCTTTCTCGATGTGTGCGCGTTCTGGATCTGCCTCAGCATCAATCTCGCCTGGTGTGATGCGGATCGCCTTAGGTGGGCAAACAAACTCGCACAACTGGCAAGACACACACTTCTCGCGACCATTCGGGTCACGCACAAGTGTCGGCACTCCGCGATAGTTCTCAGCGATGACGGGACGATGCTCTGGATATTCCAGTGTGATCGTCTTATCAAACATCGCTCCCAGGGTTGTTTTCAACCCAGTGACGATTTGCGGAATAAATGTTTTTTCCGCGAATGAGAGCGGCTTGCGCTCCATAACTTTAGTCTTAGCCATAGTATTTGCGGTTTAAAGTGTGTCGTAGAGAGCGATGAGGATCGTGTTAAAGATCAAGTTACCGATAGCGAGCGGAAGCAGAATCTTCCAGCCCAGTGCCATCACTTGGTCATAACGGAAGCGCGGAAGCGTCCAGCGCACCCAGATGAAGAAGAAGATCATGAAGAAGACCTTCGCCATGAACCAGAGCACGGACAGCACCGCGCCGAATTCACTCGTGCCCCAAGGATCTGCCATCCCAGGAAGGAAATTCCAACCACCGAGGAACAGGCAGACGAACAACGCCGAGCCCATGATGACGTGTGCATACTCGGCCACGAAGAACAGACCGAATTTGAAGCAACCATACTCAGTATGGAAACCACCGACGAGGTCGGTTTCGGATTCCGCCATATCAAATGGCAGACGGTTCGTTTCAGCAAAGACCGAAACGAGAAAAATCAACGCAGAGAGCGGCTGCCAAATGACGAGCCATAGACCCGATTGCGACTCCACCACACCGAAAAGCGAAAGACCGTAGTCAGAACCCGGAGCGGATGCCCACATAAATACAGGGAGAATGGAAAGTCCCATCGCCAACTCGTAAGACACCATTTGCGCGGATGCTCGAATCGCACCGAGGAATGGATACTTACTGTTCGAAGACCAACCAGCCAGCACGATACCATACACACCGAGCGAAGAAACGCCCAAGATGAAGAGCATGCCGACATCGATATTCGCAAGCACGAGTGGCTGCACCACTCCCGTCGGATCCACGTAGCGACCGAACGGCAACACGACCATGGTGGTCAATGCTGGAGCGAGCGCTAAGATCGGCGCGAGGTAGTAATAGCCCTTCTTCACGTGACCTGGTGTGATCTCCTCCTTGAAGAGGAACTTCAGACCATCGGCTACGGGCTGAAAGACCCCCAAGCGTGTAAGGATGTTACCGAGAATCGGAATATGTCCGAGCAATGGCAAGCGTGTGCGATTCGGGCCAGTGCGGCCTTGAATCCAACTGGACACCTTGCGCTCCGCGAGAACGGAGTAGCTGCAAAGCCCCATAAAGACGGAGATCATCGCGACTGAGAAAACAATCGGTAAGACGAACGGAAGCGAGTTTGTTAGGTATTCCATGGCCGGCAATTTGCTTTAAGCTTCAGTGGAAGCGGCTTGCGCCTCCTTGAACGCGACTGGATCGAATTTTAGATTCTTTGTTTCAAGGAAAGGTAAATCGATGAATGCAGCCGGATCGAGTGCAACGCCCTCATCGGAAATCCCGCGCCAGCTGAGTCCTCCAAAGGCACTCATCTTATCCGCGATACGCTCCCAAGCGACGTCCAGTGTCAATGCGGTTGGTTTTTCTTCGCCCAAGCCAGCCACGATCTTCTCGAGCACTGTGACATCCGATTGGATACCACGTGGACCAGGCACCGCTGCTTTGAATTTCTGAAGAATGAAGCGTTGATTCACGAACGAGCCATCTTTCTCATACACCATCAAGGATGGGCATACGACGTTGGCGACTTGACTCACAGCATTCGCATGTGTGCCAAAGTAAATAACTTTCACCTTCGCCAACAGCTCCGATGGAATACCGAGCTGCGTCACATCTTCATTGACCACAACGAGTGTCTTGATCGCACCGGAGTTGATCTTATCTGCGACCGCAGTCAGATCCGCTTCGGGAAGTTTCGAAATCAAACCATTGAGCAACGCACCACGAAGGTTCGGTGTGCGATCCTCGGAGAGCAAGATGCCATCCCCTTCCCCAGTATGACTGACCAGTGAGACGGATGCGCCGGAGCGATCTGCAATCAAGCGATAGAAAAACTGTTCTTCAACCGAACTTCCAGCGGAACCGACCAGTGCGACATCGCCCGCCTTGAGCAACTCAGCGGCTGCGGCTGCTGTCTCAACATCGGTCTTGTGCACACCTTCGATGGTGTAGTGCGTGAGGCGATCTTCAGACTCGGAAGCCTTAAAGAGTTCGCGGCCGGAGTCGGTCATCCAAGTATCATTCACGGCATCATTGCGACGCGGTGTGATACGGTAGATCTTACCTTCACGGCTCCAAATTTCTGTATTCGCGCCCACACTACTTTCGGTGCAGATACTGTTGGTGCGCTTGAGGAACCAGACACGCATCTTAAAGCGGAAGTCAGTGCTCGTCAGTGCGCCAACTGGGCAAATATCGACTGTGTTGAGCGAGTAGTTATTCTCCAGCTCTTTACCTGGGAAACAAGTCAGTGTGGAGTAAGTGCCACGATCAACAAATCCAAGCACGTCGTCCTTGGCGATTTCCTTACTGAAACGGATGCAACGTGCACAAAGAATGCAGCGTTCGTCATCGAGTGTCACGCGAGAGCCGAGCTTGGTGCGCTTCGGCTTTACATTTTTCTGCTCAATGAAGCGGCTGTAGCCACGACCGTGTTCAGCAGAAAACTCCTGCAACTTACATTCACCAGCTTGATCGCAAATCGGGCAATCCAACGGGTGATTGATCAATAAAAATTCAGTCACACCATTGCGCGACTCTTTCACCATTTCGGTGTTGGTGCGGATGTGCATCCCAGGCGCCGCGTTGGTCGCGCAACCGATCGTCGGCTTTGGCATCCAACCGATCTTCTGCACTCCGTTCTCATCGAGAACAGCCTCACCTGTGCCACGGTCACGCATCGGCATGCCCATTTCGACCATACACATGCGGCAGTTACCGGAAATCGATAGCTTCGGGTGGTAGCAGTAGTGCGGCACTTCCGCGCCCTTGCCTGCGATCTTCACCGCTTCGATGATGTTAATGCCCTTCGGCACTGCGACATCTACCCCATCAATGTTGATGGTGATATTTTCGACTATGTTTTGAATATTCATGGTCTTAGATCAGCGTGGTCTCCTTAGCTGGCTCTTGCCCTTCTTTGCGGCGGGCAGCTTGTTCGCGGGCTTTCTCCACGAACTCGTCTTTAAATTTAGCGATGAAACTTTGAACCGGCCAAGCGGCGGCTTCACCGAACGCACAAATCGTGCGACCTGCGATTTGGTCAGCAATTGATTTCAATAAATCTGCATCTTCTTCACGTGCTTCGCCGTCACACATGCGCTGTGTGACCTTACGCATCCATGGCACACCTTCGCGACATGGAGTGCACTGACCGCAACTTTCGTGGGCGTAGAAATAGTTCAAATTCGCAAGGGCTTCGACCATATCAGTCGAATCATCCATCACGATCACACCACCGGAACCAGACATCGAACCGACTGCACCGAGGCTGTCGAAGTCCATGGGGATGTCTTCAATGCCCCAGTCGTATTCAGTGCCGTCTTTGAGTTTACCAGTGAAACGCTCGTCGGCGCGGAGAATCTTCGAAGACGAACCGCCTGGGATGACTGCCTTGAGCTTACGTCCAGGCTTGAGGCCACCGCAAACATCATTGATCAACTGTCCAAGCGTCAGCGCGGAACATGGAAACTCATAGTAACCAGGCTTTTGCACGTGACCAGACACACACCAAATACGTGTGCCAGTGTTGCCCGGAGTGCCGATTTCAGAGAAGGCTTTGCCGCCCATGTCGATGATGTGCTTCACATCGCACAATGTCTCGACGTTGTTTACAATCGTCGGGCACTGATACAGGCCGAGCGCTGCTGGGAAATATGGAGGCTTAATACGTGGATTCGCACGGTTGCCTTCGATCGATTCGATCAGGCCCGTCTCTTCACCACAAATGTATGCACCCGCGCCACGGTGGACGATGATGTCGCAGGAATAACCGGAGCCGAGAATGTTGTCGCCGAGTAGATTCTTCGCACGTGCTTCTTCGATCGCACGTTCGAGAATCTTGTAACCTTGGAAGAATTCGCCGCGGATATAAATGAAGGCGAGCTTTGCTTGAATCGCAAATGCGGTGCACATCATGCCTTCGATCAACTGATGCGGATCTTGATGGATGATTTGACGATCCTTGAAAGTGCCTGGCTCAGATTCGTCCGCATTACAGACGAGGTAGATCGGCTTTCCTGACTTACGGTCGAGGAATTCCCACTTCATGCCGGCAGGGAAACCCGCGCCGCCACGTCCGCGCACACCAGAAGTCAGCACGTCCGCGCAGATATCTTCAGGCTTCAGCGTGACCGCATGCTTGAGTTGCTCGTAGCCACCGTGCTTGATGTAGCAATCGATATCGTTGGTGTAGCCGGGCTCATCAACGTGCTTAAAAATCAGCCTTTTTTGCTCTAGCGCCATGGGATGATGTATTAGGATTTAAAAAATTAAGAATTAGGAATGGTTAGCCTTACAGCGTTCCATTTTTGATTTTAGCAGCGAGCTCGGACGCCTTGTCCGGATCGATATCAGTATATTCGTCTTCGCCGACCATAACGACTGGGCCTTTACCGCAGTCTGCGTGACATTCGACAAACTCAAGTGTCACCGAACCGTCTTCACTGGTGTGGCCGACCTTGCAGTTGAACTCTTTCTCTAGGCGCTCACAGGTCTGATACGCTCCAGCGAGTGCACAAGGCAGCGTGCGGCAAACGCGCACGTGGTGCTTACCGGTCGGCTCCGTGCGGAGCATCGGGTAGAATGTAACCAACTCAAGAATGTTGATCGGCTGCAGTTCCAAGCGTGCTGCAATCCACTCCATCGCCTCGTTCGAAAGATAGCCCTGATCCTCTTGCACCAAGTGGCACAAGGGCAGCGCGGCGCTCTTCATCGTCGGGTAACGCGGCACCAGCTTATCAATTTTTTCGATTGTTTCGGATCTTAAGTTCATCGTTTAGAGGGAGTGGAAAGTGAGGAGTGAAAAGTGGAGAGTGTTTCCAGTGTTTTCCAAATTTCAATGTTTCCAGTTTTCGTAATTCCTAATTTGTAATTCCTAATTCTACCTATCGCATTCACCCATCACAAAGTCGAGCGATCCAAGGATCACAGTGATGTCGGTCAAATAGTGGCCAGGAATCAGTTTATCGAGGATACTGAGGTTACAGAAAGACGGCCCACGAACCTTCAAACGATATGGCACACCCCCACCCTTCGAAGCGATAAAGAAGCCGAGCGCACCCTTCGGGTTTTCAGCTTCGAAATACGCCTCACCGGCAGGAATCTGCGGACCTTCGGTCGTAATCATGAAGTTCTGAATCAATTCTTCCATGCTGGTCAGCACTTTCGACTTTTGCGGAGCGAAGATCTTCTTCGCATCCTCGGCATAGTAAGAACCTTCAGGAAATTTATCGATACACTGGCGAATGATTCCAACACTCTGGCGAATCTCCTCCGCACGCATCAAATAGCGGTCGTAGCAGTCACCGTTGGTGCCGATCGGCACGTCAAAATCGTAATTCTCATAGCCGAGATACGGTTTGTCCTTACGAAGGTCTAAATCAATACCACAAGCGCGGAGATTTGGCCCAGTCAGACCGTAAGATAACGCGTCCTCCTTAGAGATTGCACCGATACCGACGGTGCGATCCATGAAAATGCGGTTACGAGTCAGAAGCTTATCCACCTGATCGAGCACTGGCAGCACGCCCTTACAGAAATCAAGCACACGGCCAAGCCAGCCTTCAGGAATGTCGCGAGCGACACCGCCGATACGTGTGTAACTGGTAGTGAAACGTGCGCCGGTCAATTCTTCGAACAAAGTGTAGAGCTTTTCACGTTCCGTGAAAGTATACATGAACACCGTCCATGCGCCCGCATCCATGCCGTAAACTCCAACCCCCAATAGGTGCGAAGAGACACGCGCCAACTCGCAGCAAAGCAAACGAATCGCTTGGCAACGCTCAGGCACTTCGAGGTTCGCCAACTTCTCAACTGTCATCGCATAAGCGACGTTATTGGAAAGCGGTGCAATGTAGTCCAACCGGTCTGTATACGGCACGAACTGGTTATAAGTCATGTTCTCGGCAATTTTCTCGGTGCCGCGGTGCAGGTAGCCGATCACTGGCTCACACTTTTTAACGACATCGCCGTCGAGCTCCATCTTCAGGCGCAACACGCCGTGAGTGGTCGGGTGCGAAGGCCCGACGTTGAGCATCATGGTCTCGCCAGAGAGTTCGCCTTCGGCATCGCTTGCGCGCGCCCCGGCATCTCCGATTGAAATTTCTTTGGTAGTGGCCATTTAAAAAATCCTCTTATTTCCCGCAGGGTTTTACCTTCTTCTCGTTCCAGCTCTGATCCTTCGCGCTTGGCTCGGTCTGGCTCATCGGCCCATCAGCGGACGAGACGAACGGACCGCCCATCATCGGCGCAGGCAATACAGACGCACCAGTGGTTTCGGCGACATCAGCAGCCGGAAGCGGCACTTCAATACCCGCCAATGGGAAATCTTTACGCAGTGGATGATACGGATACTCATCCCACATCAAAATACGTGTCAGATCAGGGTGTGCTTCGTAGCGAATACCCATCAAATCGTATGTCTCACGCTCGTGCCAATTCGCCGAAGCAAAAAGACCACACAGCGAAGGCAGCGATGGATTGATGTCATCCGCGCAATCGGCAGCCACACGAAGATACTCGTGCTTCGTCGTCGAAAGAAAATGGTAGATTCCGGTAAACCTTGGACTCTGCGCATCCCAATCGATCGCAGTGACATCAACCAACATATCGTAGCCAAAGTCATCGCGTAGCGCCGTGCACAGCTCGATCAGCTGATCCGCAGGGCAGTTCAAAGCGGTATGGTCCGAAGACTCGCGCTCTGTGAGAGTTTCAAAACGCTCCTTTAGTAGAGCCAAATCACTGGTAATCATAGCTTAACTTTCCTTCGCAGCTCCGGCCAATTCCGCAGAATCCGCCTTTTTAGGGATCAAGTTCTTTACCGAACGCTCGGTGCCGATCTTGTCTTGCAATTTAATCATCGCATCCAGCAATGCCTCCGGACGCGGAGGACAACCACTGATATAAACATCTACTGGGATAATGTTATCCACGCCTTGCAGCGTCGCATACGAGCGATACATACCGCCTGTGCTCGCACAAGCGCCCATCGCCACGACCCATTTCGGCTCGGCCATCTGGTCGTAAATACGACGCACCACTTCTGCCATCTTGTAAGTCACCGTGCCCGCAACGATCATGCAATCTGCCTGACGCGGCGAGAATCGCATGACTTCCATCCCGAATCGGGAGATGTCGAAGCGCGCACCACCGGCACCCATGAGTTCGATCGCGCAACAAGCGAGGCCCATCGGCATCGGCCAGACCGAGTGCTTGCGAATCCAGTTAATTACAGCATCCGCCTGAGTGACAATGACTTCACCCTCGACCTTACTATCATAAGCTATGGTTGTATTTTGCATGCTAATTGTGAGACCCATAAGTGGACTCCCTCAAAACGCTGAGACCCTAATTTTAAGCCTATCTCATGCAAGCTACAATTTGACTTAATCGTCACAAGAAGCGCCGCTACACACAAAAAAAACACCTCAAAGTCGTCAAAGGCCGTACAGATGCGGACATCTAAAGACAAATATATCCATCAAGCAGACTTGTCAGAACTTCCCAACGAGCTACCATGATCCCCATGGAATCCTGCAATACCCAAGCCTGCCAATCCGCCCGTGAAATCTTCCACGAACTCGAAGAATACTACGACGACCACAATCTCTACTTCCAGACCATTGGCTCCGTGCTCGAAGCGGCAACTGCGCTGAATGTGCCCCATCGGCTGAAACTCATCCTCACTCAGCCGAAGAACGAAATCATGGTGCACTTCCCTGTCCAAATGGACGATGGCACTTGGCAACTATTCAAAGGCTACCGCGTGCAACACAACAACGTGCTCGGCCCCTACAAGGGCGGCATTCGCTATCACCCCGAGGTCAAGCTCGACGAGGTCAAGACGCTCTCCCTATTAATGACCATGAAGTGCGCCCTCGCCCGCCTCCCCTTTGGTGGAGCCAAAGGCGCGCTCAAAATCGACCCGCGTGGCGTCAGCCAACACGAGCTCATGCGCGTCACCCGCCGACTCACCGCAGCACTCGGCGAAAACATCGGCCCCGACTACGACATCCCTGCACCCGACGTCGGCACCAACTCTCAAGTCATGGCTTGGATGGCCGACACGTATATCAACTTCTCCGGCTCATCCCATAAAGTGACCGCTCGCAGCGTCGTCACTGGCAAGCCGCTGGAATTCGGCGGATCTGCAGGTCGCGACAAAGCCACTGGGCAAGGCCTCGTCTATGTGCTCGACGCTCTACTCCCCGACATGGGCATCAAACTCAACGAATCCACTTGCAGCCTGATCGGTTATGGGAACGTCGGCTCCTGGACCGCACGCCTCCTCCAGCAACGCGGCACCACACTCAAAGCAGTCATGGATCATACCGGTGCGATTTTCAACGAAGCAGGCATCGACGCCGAAGCCCTCGCCCAGCACGTGCAAACCACCGGCGGGGTCAAAGACTACGCCGAGGCTCAAGCCATCAGCAACGAAACCTTCTACGCCACCCCCGTCGATCTCTTCATCCCCGCCGCGCTCGAACAAATGGTCGACCTCGAACACGCCAAGCACATTCAGTGCAAAGTGCTGGTCGAAGGCGCGAATGCCCCCACCACGCCACACGCCGAGCGCTACCTACTCGACAAAGGCGTCGAAGTGCTACCCGCCATCCTGTGCAACGCCGGTGGCGTCACCGTCAGTTATTTTGAGTGGAAACAAAACCGCCAATCCGAGACATGGGACGAAGAACTCGTCGATGAACGCCTCAAAAAGACCATGACCCGCTCCGCCGAGCGCGTGCTAGCGATGGCCAAGCAGCTCGACTGCAACATGCGCATCGCGTCCTACGCCTCCGCGATTGAACACATTAATAAAGTCTACGACCTCCGCGGCGTCTTCCCATAATTCTGCAGAGCCGAATGATGGGAGTGATCCGACCTGCGGTCGAGTGATGCCTTCGGCAAATGAGAGTGATGAGTGACAGGAGGATGGACACTCTGGTCCATCTACAGTGCCCGGCGTTGAACCTTTCATGTTGAGCGTTCATTCAATCGGTCACGGCATCCTCTGGAACGTCACAAAAATTTGATCCAACTACGGTAATGACAACGAATGAGCCGGAAGTTTGCATACGTGCGGCTTCGCCGCGCTAAGGCATTGACAGCGCCGAATTTGTCCTTCAAATCCTTACACATCGTTTACATAGCACGCGTAGCCCAGAGCTCGCAACGAAGCGGACCCGGCGTCCACCTGAGAGCTTAAACAGCGATACACTCTCTTAATCTTCGGATATCTATCTGTAGATTTACGCGAAGTAGAACACCACGTGTTCGACACTTTCAAAGACTAATACTAGCCATCCGTGGCCGCTCAACATGAGTAACGAAGAAACAACCAAGGAAGCACCTAAGGACAATCTAATCGCAGTATCCGGCATTCTGGAAATCCTGCCGAACAAGACTGGCCAACTGCTCGACCCTGCCCGCAACGGCAAGACACGCCCGACTGATCCCTTCGTACCGACAGAGCTGATCAAGCGCTTCCGCCTGAAAAAAGGTCACTTCATCGAAGGCAACGCCATCAGTAACCCGCGCTTCCCAAACCCCAAGGTTCGCTTCATCGACACCGTCGATGGTGCCACCATGGAAGAGCGCAAAGGCCGCTACACTTTCCAACAGATGGTCTCCATCGCGCCCGACGAGCAAATCAAGCTTGCCGCCAAGGACGGCCGACTCACCACCCGCATCATGGATCTCTTCTGCCCGATCGGCAAAGGCACCCGCGGACTGATCGTCGCTCCACCTCGCACCGGTAAGACCACGATTCTGCACGACATCGCTCACGGTGTTAAAGAAAATCACCCCGAGTGCCACCTCGTCGTGCTCCTCGTCGATGAGCGCCCTGAAGAAGTCACCGACTTCAAGCGCAGCGTCGATGCCGAGATCTACGCATCCTCCAACGACGAAGAGATTACCAATCACACACGCCTCGCCGAAATCGCAATCGAGCGCGCCAAACATCTCGTCGAAGCGGGCAAGGACGTCGTCCTACTGCTCGACTCCATCACACGCCTCTCCCGTGCCTACAACGCCGCGACCGGCAAAGGTGGCCGCACGATGAGCGGTGGCCTCGACAGCCGCGCCCTCGAAAAACCGCGTCAATTTTTCTCCGCCGCCCGTAATTGCGAAGAAGGCGGCAGTCTCACAATTATTGCTACTGCCCTCGTGCAGACCGGCAGTAAGATGGACGACCTTATTTTCCAGGAATTCAAAGGCACCGGTAATATGGAAATGGTGCTCGACCGCAAAGCCGCCGAGCTACGTCTCTGGCCTGCGATCAACCTCAACGCCTCCGGCACCCGTAAGGAAGAACTGATCCTCTCGGGTAAATATCTCGAAGGCGCTCAATTCCTGCGCCGCGCACTCGCCGGCCAAAAGATCGAAGATGCCGCCGAGATCATGATCGAACGCTTCAGCCTGACCAAGAACAACGACGAGTTCATCAAACTACTTGACCGCTAAGGGCGGCAACGCCGCCCAGTGATTCGCCTTCGGCGAGTGATAGTGAGCAGTGACACAGACATTTCTGTCTGTTCCAGCGTATAGTGACAGGCAGAAATGCCTGTATCACGTCGATCCGCCCTCACCCGACCTAAGGTTGGCTGGTGTGCACCTGCCCCATCCGCTCAACCAACGCATCGCCTTGCGGCAAGCTCGGCGTCAACGCTTCCAACCTGTTCCACGCATAGACAGTGGCGCGGCGCGCGCAGTCTTCCGACGACTCCCCGAGCGACTGCCCCTGTAAGTAGCCCGCAAGCAACGAATCGCCCGCACCCACCGTGCTGACGACCTTGACCTCCGGCGCGCACGCCAGCAGCTCCGAGTCCTCAGAAAGGAACAACGCGCCCTCGCCGCCCATTGATACGATCAAATTCGGAATACGCTCGCGCCGCAGCTTCCGCGCCGCAGGCAAAATTGCAGCCGAATCTTTCAATTCGACGCCAAGCAGCTCCGCCAGCTCGTGCTCGTTCGGCTTCGCCAAATCCACACCGGCCTCCACCGCAGCGGCCAAGGCCGCACCACTCGAATCCACCGCAATCTTCGCACCCGCGCCGCGTAACGCTCGAATCAAATCGGCCACAAACACAGGCTCCACGCCCACAGGCAAACTCCCCGCGATCACGAACCAGCTCCCCGGCTCAGCCAGCGCAACCAACTGTGCCAGCAGCGCATCACACTGCCCCGCCGTCGGCACGGCTCCGGGCAGATTCAAATCCGTCGTATCATTGGCCTGCGTATCCAATATCTTAATACCCGTGCGCGTCTCACCCGCCACACGCACAAACGCATCCCGCAAACCATACGCCTGAAAGTGCTCCTCGAAAATCACCGCGTTACTCTCTCCAAGAAACCCGGAGACCGTCACCGACGCACCGCCAAGTGCCAGCATCGTGCCGACGTTCACGCCCTTGCCGGCCGCTTGGCGATGCGAGCGCTGCACCCGATGCACCGCACCCGGAATTAGCCGATCAACAAACACCGTCTGATCGATCGCAGGATTTAAAGTAACAGTAATGATAGTAGGTTGCTCAGCCATAATAGCCACAAAAGCTAAGCACCCTCCCGCATCTCGCAACCCATCTTTATGAAACGCTCGACCTACGGCAAAGTTCATGATCTAACAGACGAATTATGGCCGCCACATCTAAAATCCTCGAACGCACTTGGGACCGCCTCAAAGCGCACTATTCCCAACTCACTCCCTGCGGCGCATGGAGCCGCGCCTATCGTCGCATCTTGGGCCGCACCTATCGCTTTCTCATTCCCGTCGGCAGCCGCGTGCTGGAAGTCGGCTGTGGCTCGGGCGAACTGCTCCAACACCTGCCCGACCGTACGCTCTCGGGACTCGACCTCGTCGAAGAACAAGTCGACGCCGCGAAACAACGTCTCCCCGAAGCACAATTCTCCTGTGCTGCCGGCGAAACCGCCACCTTCAGCCAAACTTACGACACTCTGCTCCTCTCCGACACGCTCAATGAAGCAGCCGATGCCCAACAACTCCTGCAAAACCTCCACCACGCGGCGACACCGGAAACCCGCCTGGTGCTGAATATCCATAACACCCTCTGGCGCCCAATTCTCGGACTCAGCGCTGCCCTAGGCCTCAAACCGAAACGCCCGCAGCAAAATTGGCTCTCGACCGACGACCTGCATAACTTACTCGACCTCTCCGGCTGGGAAATGGTGCGCTCCGACGCACGCATCCTCATCCCGCACGAGCTCTGCGGCCTCGGCAGCCTGATCAATAAATTCATCGCCCCCCTCATTCCCTTCGCCTGCCTAAGCCTCTTCTTTGTCGCTCGCCCGAAGCCGACACCCAAACCGGCCGACAGCCTCACCGTCACCGTCATCATACCGGCTCGTAACGAACAAGGTAATATTGAAGCAGCCATCCAGCGCACCCCCGACATGGGGAAAGCCACCGAAATCATTTTCGTCGAAGGCAACTCCCAGGACGACACGTGGGACACCATTCAAGCCGCCATCAAGAATCACCCCGAGCGCAGCATCAAAGCCTACCAGCAACCCGGCAAAGGCAAAGGCGACGCCATGCGACTCGGCTATGAAAAAGCCACTGGCGATATCATCATGATCCTCGATGCCGACCTCACCGTGCCACCTGAAGATCTCCCTAAATTCTTCGAAGCGATTCAGCTCGGGCACTGCGAATTCGTCAACGGCGTGCGCCTCGTTTACCCGATGGAAGACGAGGCCATGCGCTTCCTCAACATGTGTGGCAATAAATTCTTCAGCATGCTCTTCTCATGGCTGCTAAGCATGCCGATCAAAGACACGCTCTGCGGCACCAAAGTCTTCAGCAAGACACACTACGAACTGATCGAAGCCAACCGCAGCTACTTCGGCAACTTCGACCCCTTCGGCGATTTCGACCTAATCTTCGGTGCAGCCAAGCTGAATCTAAAGATTCGCGACCTGCCGATCCGCTACCAAAGCCGCACCTACGGCGAGCCACAAATCGACCGCTGGCGCGACGGCATGCTCCTCATCCGCATGGGCATCTTTGCCGCCCGCAAAATAAAATTCCTATAATCCTGAAACTGGATTCAGCACCTCAGACAGCTCGTTCGTCGGCGGGAGGCATTGCGTCCCGATGCACACCTGATAGTCTGCAGCTTGCGTGTGGGTAGTCGTCTGAATGAACACTCGACGCCACGGTGTGGCTGCGAGTGCAGTCTGTAGTGGCTCCAGCGAAACTCCCGAGCGCACCTTGATCACAGCGATGCCGATGGCGTGCGAGGTGGCAGCTTCGAGCGCGTGAGCGACGCCAGCGGCGACCTTTTGCGCGTAGTCGGTAAAGGCTGGCAAGGTTGACCGCAGGGCTGCGTCGTAGCGCCCGTCGCCTGTAAGTGCGTAGAGTCCAGACAATGCGTGCAACAATGCAGCATTGCCCGAAGGTGTGGCATTGTCGAACCACTCCTTACGGCGCGCTACAGGCGTCTCGGTATCTTCTGCGGTAAAGAAAAAGCCTGCCGCATGCGGATCTTCGAAATAGCGTAGGGCACTATCAACGCAGCTTTGAGCACGCGCCTGATACGTCGCCGATGCGCCTGGTTCGATCACATCGATCTTCGACGCAATCGCCAAGAATGCCTCAGCGGCCAGCGCATAGTCGTGCAAGAAGCCATCCACCTGTGCACCGGAGCCTTCGTAGAAGACCGCTTTCAAGCGGAGTGCGCCGTCTTGCTCTTCGGTGAGTTCATCCCAAATAAAGTCCGCGGCCTTACGTGCGCGCTGCAACCACTCGGGACGGTTTAAATAAAATCCGGCGTCCGCCATCGAGCGGATCAACATACAATTCCACGCAGTGCTGACCTTGGTATCCTTGCCTGGGCGCACACGGTTGGCTTCGCGATACGCCAGTAATTTCTGACGTGCCGCTTTGAGTTGTTCGCGCACCGCAAAGTCGGCATCCACCAGCGCGGGATTGGAACTGCCATGCTCAAAATTGCCCTCGGCAGTAATATTATAGGCGAGACGAATCGCGCGGGCATCTTCAGTCGGCCCGAGCACGGAATCGATTTCTTCAGGTGTCCACACAGTGTAGCGCCCTTCTTCGTCCTCGCTGTCAGCATCCAGTGCGGCGTAGAAACCGCCAGACTCAGCGCTCATCTCACGCTCCAACCAGCCAATCGTTTCTTCGACGACTGCGGCGTAAAGCGGATCTTGATTATCCAACCAGCCGCGCGTGTAGGCATCGATCAGCAGTGCATTATCATAGAGCATCTTTTCGAAATGCGGAATCAACCAATGCGGATCGACACTGTAACGAGCAAACCCACCACCAAACTGATCAAACAGCCCGCCATGCGCCATGGCGCGCAGCGTAGTGTGGCAAACGCTATCAATGCGCTCGCCGAGTTCCGGATCCGCATCGACCGCTGCGCTGCACCGAAGCGCGCGCAAGAAATTCAACGTCATCGAAGGCGGAAATTTCGGAGCACCGCCGAACCCGCCGTATTGATCGTCGTGCGTGCCGCAGATGCCATTGGCCGCAGCAATCAGCACTGTATTATCCCACGAATCCTGCGCGCCGCCAGTGCTGGCGGCCATGGTCGAAGCCATGATGTTTTTCTGAATCGCGTCAGCATTACCCTCCAACTCTTCGCGCGAGCGCTTGTAGTGATCGGAGATCCGCATCAACACCTGCGGCCATGGAATCAAGCCCTGCCCCCGATCTTCGGGCGGAAAATACGTGCCGCCAAAGAACGGGCGACCGTCAGGCAAGCAAAAGACATTCAGCGGCCAGCCACCGGATTGCTGGATCATCTGCACCGCTTCCATATAAACCTGGTCGACATCAGGCCGCTCTTCGCGATCCACCTTCACGCAAATGAAGTGCTGGTTCATCAGCTTGGCGATGTAGTCGCTCTCGAAACTTTCATGTGCCATCACATGACACCAATGACAGGCAGAGTAACCGATCGAAACGAGCAGTGGCTTGCCCGAGGCCTCGGCGGCAGCAAAAGCCTCGTCGCCCCAAGGATACCAATCCACAGGATTTTCGGCGTGTTGTTTTAGATAGAGACTATTCTCCTTAGAGAGACGATTTTGCACTGGTTTGGTATGGTAGGTTAAAAGGTATCAAACAGGTCACCCTGCTCTTGATTTTCCCGAAATTATGCGAGATGCCTTCTAAGTAAACTTGTTAATGGATAAATTGTTTTGCAGCGTAGCTGTCCTGCTTCACAGAATGCAGGCTTTTCCACTTAACATGTCATCGATCCGCATACTATCCGACCGAGTCGCCAACCAAATCGCCGCTGGCGAGGTCATTGAGCGCCCTGTCGCTGTCGTCAAGGAGCTCGTCGAAAACAGTATCGACGCTGGCGCAACACGCGTGGAGGTCGAGTTCCGCAACGGCGGCAAGTCCTACATCCGTATCGAAGACAACGGCAAAGGCATGTCACCGGACGAAGCACTGCTCTCTCTAGAGCGCCACGCCACCAGTAAGATCCGCGAAGCCAGCGACCTCAATGAAGTGTGCAGCTTCGGCTTTCGCGGCGAGGCACTGCCCTCGATTGCATCCGTCTCAAAATTTAGCCTGCGCACCCGCGCCAAAGAATGGGATCACGGCACCGAGATCCTGATCAATGGTGGCAAAATGCTTGATAAAAAGGACTGCGGTATGCCAGTCGGCACCGTGATCGAAGTCGCGCACCTGTTTAACTCCGTCCCTGCCCGGCGTAAGTTCCTCAAAACCGATCCCACCGAGACCGCGCATATTACTTACAACTGCCGCCTGTTCGCGGTGGCGCATCCGAACGTCGCGTTTCGCGTGCTCGAAAATGGTCGCACCGTCTTTCAATCACCCGCCTGCGAAAATTTGCGCGACCGTATCGCCGAGATCTGGGGACGCAGTTTAGCCGATGATTTGATCCCCGTCGATGTGAGCGACCCGAAGACCGGCTTCCGCCTAACCGGACTGACCGCAAAGCCTGGCGTAGGACGCTCGACTCGACGTGAACTAGTCACACTGGTGAACCGCCGCCCGGTTGACAGCCGCACCCTGAGCTTAGCCGTGCTCGATGCTTATCATGGCCGCATTCAAAAAGGCCGCTTCCCGCCCGCTTTCTTATTTCTCGAGATCCAGCCGCAGGAAGTGGATGTCAATGTGCATCCAGCCAAACGCGAAGTGCGCTTCCGCGATGATGGTGCGATCCGCCGCTTTGTGCTCAATGCCGTGACAGAGACCTTGGCCGCAAGCCGTGCGGACGACATCGCTCAAACCAGCGCTCCGCTGCCTGTCGCGACTCCAGCAAAGTCCGCAGCAGAGACCCGCTCGCCGAAATCAGAGCCGAGTTTACCCAAAACGACACCTGCGGTAAAAGTCGCAATGCTCCCGACTCCAAGTAAGCAAGTTCGCCCCGCCGCAACTCCAGTGACTCCTGCCCCTGCAACACGCGTAGCGGCACAGCCAGTCGTCAGCCAACCAGCAATCAGCCCGATCCCTGCACCCGCAACGACGCCTGCCCCGAAGAAAGCCGCCCCAGGCTGGCGCTTAATCACCTTACTCAAAAAGCGCTACGCACTATTCGACACCTCACGCGGGCTCGTCATGCTCCACCTACGACACGCCGATCAGCGCGTGCGCTTTGAGCGTATCAGCAAAGAGTTTAAGGACGAAACACCACCGAGCCAGCGACTACTGATTCCACACCCACTCGAATTTGAGCCGCTGGCATCTGAAGCGCTTAAATCCCAACTTAAGCAGTTGAACGCACAAGGCTTTCAGGTCGAAGAATTCGGACGTAATTTTTACCGCATCGAAGCGGTGCCCACATGGCTCTCCCCCGAGCAGGCAGAGTCCTTTATTCGCGACCTCGTGGATCTAATCCGTCAACGCGGCGGCATGCGCAAACAAACTGCACTGGGCTGGGAAGCCGTGGCTCGACTCGCCGTCGAAGGCAGCTACCGACGCAGCGACTCTCTAACCGAACCGGCTGTCGAGCAACTCGCTAAAGACCTACTCGCCTGCAACACGCCACACACCTCGCCCTTTGGTAAACCGACCTTCAGCGAAGTGAGTTGGGGGGAATGGGAACGCCGTTTCGGCAGCGATTAATAGCAGCTATGTCCGCAATACGCCTCAATTTTGAACAATGGCGCACACTCGTGCAGAAATCACCCGATCGTGTGGTGAATCAATTCCTCGCTCGCCTGCAGATGCTCTCGAAAGACGAACGCCAAGCATGGTTCGCAGCCACACCCCCCAAGCACCAGCTCTTGGAATCGCTCAACATCGCCGCTTCAGACGAGACACTGCCACTGGCCTGCGTGCCCTATGTGTTGCAGGATATGTTCGATGTAAAAGGCATGCCGACTCGCTGCGGAGCCCCATTCTCGACTCCGTTTGAAGCCCCCCTCGAAGACTCCAGCTTATTGTATCAAAAGCTGAACACACTCGGTGCCTGCTTTTTCAGTAAAACCCAACCAGCCGAATTCGGTGTAAACTCACAAGGGCGCAACCCGACCGATGGCGACTGCAATCACCACGCGGGCGAGCAATACGCCTGTGGCGGTGGTGCCGGCGCAGTGGCTCGCACCGTCAGTTCAGGCCTCGTGCCTCTCGGGTTCGGGCTTGATACCGCAGGTGGCATTCGCATACCCGCAGCCTTCCACGGCTTATTCGGGTTCCGCATGGGCAACAATGCTTATGCGCGCGACGGCGTCTTTCCCATCGCCCCATCCCTCGAATCAGTCGGCTGGGTGAACCACTGCATCGCAGATTTAAGCACGACCTTCCACGCCTTTCATCGCGTCTCAACATGCCATACTGCTGAAGCACCGCGTGGCTACTTAATCAGTGAGCTCACCAGCTACATTTCGACTGAGATTAAATCAGGGCTCCTCGGGCTCACCCGCGAGTTAGACATCGACGATGATCCGGCAACTGGCACACGTCTGCGGCAATTACTCTCACAGGGCGGCACCGCGTATCAAACATTGGCAGCCAGGGAATTGTATTCAATCCACCAATACTGGATCGAAGAATATAGCGATCAATACGACGATGCCCTGATGCAACACATCAAAGAAGGGATTATTTGCCCACCCGCAAAATCCGATGAATGCACACAGATTCAAGAAGCCATACGCTTCTCGTTAACCAAATTCTTTGAGAAATACGATTATCTAGTGCTCCCGATCAGCCCCGTCGCCACGCCCGAAAAATCAGCTTGGAGCAATCAACTGGAGCAAGACATCCAACAACTCATCGCACCCGCCAGCCTAGCCTTCCTGCCAGCACTCATCCTACCGTTCACCTGCGCAAGTGGCCGCCATAGCGCCGCCCAAGTAATCATCAACCCGCGCAAGCCACACATCGTCCCGGAACTACTCGCGCAGTTGACCGGCTATTACGAGGATTGACCCACGAAAAGTCTAGGAAAGTGCAATCGCCCCAGCGAGCAAATCCGCGAATTGATGACGCACGCGATCCGCCGTCTCAGCGACTTCCTCATGTGTCAATGGCCCGGATGAGATCCCGGCCGCAGCGTTGGTAATACAAGAAATACCGATCACTCGCATCCCCAACTGACGTGCAACGATTGCCTCCGGAACGGTGGACATGCCCACCGCATCGGCCCCCAAAGTCGCAAACGCACGAATCTCTGCGGGCGTCTCAAAACTCGGCCCAGTTGTGGCGAGATAGATCCCTTCTTGCAAAGCAATGCCCTGACTGCGCGCCCATTCACGGATCTGATGACGCAAGTCTTTATCATACACCTCCGACATATCAGGAAAGCGCACCCCTTCGTCGACGACCGCGCCAATCAGCGGGTTCGTGCCGAGAAAATTGATATGATCATGAAGCAACATGAAATCACCCGGCACGTAGCCGGGATTAATTCCACCCGCCGCATTCGTCACAAACAGGCTCTGCACACCGAGCTTGTGCATCATACGAATCGGCAGCGTCAACTGCTCCATCCGGTAACCTTCGTAAAAATGAAAGCGCCCCTGCATACAAATCACACGACGTCCATCGAGATGCCCAAAAACGAATTGCCCCGCATGTCCAGGGACGGTTGAGACCGGAAAGCCCTCGATCTCACCATACGGAAGACGTCCGACCACTTCGATTCGGTCATCCGCAAAGAAACCGAGCCCCGAGCCCAGAATCAGTCCGACCTCCGGTTTAAAATCTGTTAGTTCGGCAGGTAGTTTTGGCAACTTCATAGTTCTCAATAGTTAGGATTCGGAAATTCGATCAATAATAATATCGGCGATCACAACAGCTTTGGACGAATAGAAAATCGCCTTCCGCAAACGCTCCAGCGCGGGGGATAATAAATCCTCGGCATTGTAATGCACCTGGCAAAGCACATCGCCTGGCTCGACTCGGTCGCCCGCCTGCTTCACAAAGACCAGACCGACCGCGAGATCGATCACCGCGTCCGCATGCGAACGGCCAGCCCCCAACAAGCGTGCCGACTCCCCGACGAGTAGCGCATCGATCCTCGTAATATACGTTGCTTCCGCGCCCTCATAGCACAGATCGAATACCTGCTCTGACTTCGGCAGCAGACCATAATCATCCACGACAAGCGGATCACCGCCCTGCGCCGCAACCAGATCGCGAAACGCTGCCAACGCGGCACCACTCTCAATTGCAGCTTCCATGCGTTGCTGCGCTTCTGCACGACCCTCACACAGACCGCCGAGACACAGCATTTCTGCTACCAGTTCAAAAGTCACCGCCATCAAATCCTCCGGGCCTTCGCCCTTCAAACTGTCGATCGATTCGATCACCTCCAGTGCATTCCCCACGGCATTGCCCAGTGGTTGATCCATACGTGTGAGCACCGCAGTGGTCGGTTTACCTACGCCTGCACTGATTCTAACCAACGACTCCGCCAAGGCACGCGCCTCGGTTTCGGTCTTCATAAACGCGCCACGCCCGCATTTCACATCCAACACCAGCGCATCAATCCCCTCGGCCAGTTTCTTACTTAAAATACTCGCACAAATCAGTGGGATGCTTTCGACCGTCGCGGTCACATCGCGCAAGGCATACAATTTTCGATCTGCCGGCACCATATCTGCGGACTGCCCAATCATCGCCTGATGAATCGAAGCGAGCTGAGCGCGATAGGCCGCATCGCTCAAATCGACTTGAAAGCCCGGAATCGCCTCCAACTTATCCAACGTCCCACCCGTATGACCGAGTCCGCGCCCACTCATCATCGGCACACAAAGACCGACCGACGCTGCCAGCGGAGCGAGTATCAAGGAGACCTTATCACCCACGCCACCAGTCGAATGCTTATCCACTTTAGGCCGTGTAATCTCAGGAAGCTCCACAATACGACCGGAGCGCATCATCGCATCCGTCAACCAAGCAGTCTCCTCAGGCGTCATGCCCTTCAGCACGATCGCCATAAGCAGCGCGCTGGCTTGGTAATCCTTAAAGTCGCCAGACACCACACCTGCGACGAATTGCTCAATTTGAGCACGGCTCAAACAACCACCATCTCGTTTGATTGCTATGATTTCTTGGGGGATCTCCATACGAACAAGCAAAAGCATGCATCCTAATGTCTCAAGTTCAACGCAGATATAACTTGGAATTTACAAATGTATCCAAATGATTTCAGCGAACCTCCAGATCCCATACGACTTATGAATGCTTCAGACTTTGCGGCCACACTTGATGCCACCAATTTAAAACTCGATGCGAGCGATGGAGAAATCTGCGCTCTTTGCGACGAAGCCGCCCACGCTGGATATGCGTCGGTCTGCGTGTATCCGACCAGCGTCTCGATTGGCTCTGACATCTTATATAACTCAAGCGCAGGCGTTTGCACCGTAATCGGTTTCCCTCATGGTCGCTCCAGTTCGGAATCCAAGCGCGAGGAAATCCTGCGCGCCAAAGCACATGGTGCCAACGAGGTGGACATCGTGATGAACTACGCCGCACTGCGTGCCGGCGATAAAACCATCGTCACCGAAGAAATCGTCCGCCTCTGCGAAGTCGCCCGCGCGAACGAACTCCTAACCAAAATCATCGTAGAGACCTGCTATCTCAACGAAGCTCAAAAATTGACCGCGCTGGCAATCTGCGAAAAAGCAGGTGCCGACTTTATCAAGACCTCGACTGGCTTCGGTTCGGGCGGAGCGACAGTGGCCGACATCCAACTCTTCGCCCAGAACCGCAAAGGCCCAATCAAGATCAAGGCCAGCGGCGGCATCCGCACACTCAGCAATGCACTGGCACTGATCGAAGCTGGAGCCGAACGCCTCGGCGTATCGGCCGCAGGTGCACTACTCGCGGAGCTAAAAGGTGAAAGCGTCGAAGCACAGTCGAAAGACAGCTACTAAGATCGCTTCACAGTCAGAAGTAGAGATGCCCGCAAAAAGGCGCAGAAGGCTCAAACAATCTGGTTCAAGCGATACTGCAGCGTATTTTTTCGATTCTTTGTGCCTTTTGGCTTCGCGCTGCGGTTGCGTGTCGCTTCGCTCGGAAGTGGCTAAAGCTCCGCGGAGGTCGCGGAGGTCGTCCCTCCCGCATGTCCACAAAAAAAGAGGAGGCATCACGGCCTCCTCTTTCAAATATTGTTGATGGCCTACGCCTTACTGGTCTGGTGCGATCTGACTGAGCAAATTCTCGATCACATCATGTGATGAGTAGCTCACGGTGTCCCAATTGACGAAACGCCCCAACTTAGTGACATCGTCACCGCTCGTTACGATCGCTGGCTCAACACCACCATCTTTAAATTTTTGTGGCATACCGATCGCGGCCATCAAGCCATTGCAAAGACATTTACGACCGACCGTATCCTCTTCTTTACCACCCTTCTTCAGATAATCCTTCACAGGCTCTGATGGACAACGGTAACCAATCGTGGCATCCGCCTTTTTATAAGGGTGACGCAAGTAACAAAGGTCGCAGATACGTTTGCGAGATTCATAGACCTCCTCCTCAAAGATAGTGCCTTCGAGATTGACGACCTTGAAGGGAAAGCCAGTCGGTGAGCCACGTGAATCGGTAAAGATCTTAGCTTCGCCAGTTTTAACTTTTTCCAGCACGCGCGTCTTAATCGAAGGGTCGAACCCCGACTCATTGCTGTAGGCAAATGCTGTGCCCACTTGCACACCAGCAGCACCAGCTGCCAACGCATCTTTGAGGCCAGTCTCCGAAGAGCCGCCACCAGCGAGCCAGAAAGGAATACCCAGCTTCGCGAGCTGAGCCAGATTTGCTTCGTCTTTCACGCCGTAGATCGGCTCATCATTCTCGTCCAGCTTCATTCCTCCACGAGGTGGTGCATTATGACCACCAGCGACGTGACGCTCGACGATGAATCCATTGACTTTACCGGTCGATTTTTTCGCAAGCGTAAGTGCCAACACATTCGAGGAAATGATAGGGAAAAAGTCAGGGCGCTTCAACTTCGGCAATTCGATATCCGGCAAATGTGAACGAATCCACTCAAGCGGATCAAAACGGCTAAAATAGGCATCCTCCTTATCCGCATCTTCGACATTAATACGATACTCAACCGGCTTCCAGTCAGCCAAAGCATCCAAAATCCCAGGAACAGTGCGTGGGATACCCGCGCCCATGAGCACATTGTCCACACCAGCAAGCATTGCGCCGAACATGGAGGTCAAATTCGGCATTTGGATCTTCTCGAGGAAGTTCACACCGACGTGGCCTTGATGCCCTTCCTTCGCAAGAAAGACTTCGACGAAATTAGCTGCAATCGTGAGGTCGACGACGTTTGCACTCGGGTCGACACGGAAGCCTGCGGTCAGCTTCGATGGCTTATCATTCTGCTCCGCTTCGGACTTGAAATAACGTGCGATAATACGCTCTGCCACTGCTGGCACTGGAAACGCTGCCAAACCGCGGCGCATGTGACCACCGATGTCCCCATGCTGCAAACGTCGAATAAGCACGGAATCCAACGCCGTTCCGGAGATCACTCCGAGCTGTCCGACTGAGGACACTGAATTCGCAAGTCTCCAATCGGAAACACCAGCGCCCATACCACCTTGAATGATTTTTGGAAGAAACATATATACTAAATTTTTAGATTTTTAAGCAGGCCACATCACCGTGGACATCAAAACTAGTCAGGCAAGCTGACAGTTCAGAGCCCATCGTGCGAACATTATTACACAAAAAACCAATAAAGCGTCTTTTATACCGAAAGCATGGATGCTCCCCACGCCTCAAGCACGCGCCACCCTTTTAAACAAGCGGCCTCGAAGCCAAACCCGACAGATCAAAGATCACGTCATTCTCATAAAGACTCAGACTTCTTTTGACATCAACCACTGCCCAAACCATGGCACGAGCCACCGCAGCAGGGGCAACGCGACGATACTGCCTCAATCGACCGTGTAAAACCAGCGGCCCAAGCACTGCAAGCAGCCCATTTGCCAACACCTCTTTCAGCCGGAAATCTGCACGATTCAAACTCCCAGCAAGTAATGAAGGTCGAAAGATATGTAAAACTGGCAGTTTCAATGCGATCAGCGCCCCCTCCATCGCCCCTTTCGTTTGTAAATACAACGATCCAGCCGACACATCCGCACCAAGCGAACTGACCACCGACAGCGTCCGTGCATTCAATCGCTTCGCCAGTGCCCCGACCTGCAACACAATATCGCAGTCGACTCGCCGAAATGCCTCGGCAGAACCCGCAGCCTGCAGGGTTGTGCCAATTGCACAAAACACATCATCCACGGACTCCTCTAGCGACCAACCCGCCAAACGCTCAAAATCAACAACGTGCTCCACTATTTGATCGCAGTTCAACTTCAGCAACCGACGCCCCACACTGTGAATTCGATCGTAGCGACCAGAAGCCAACAGCTCTTTCAACAATTCGGAGCCAATCGCACCCGATCCGCCGACCACAAGTGCCGTGCGGCCCCGATCATGCACTAACCTCGATTCCATACTATCAAACGCCCACTTAGGATCGAAACTGCTAATCCAACGTCACTTGTTTTTTAGCAGCAGTAGCGCCACGGCGCGGGCCAACACTCAACTCCCCGGTGCCCGATAGCAACACAGCCGCAGGCCGCGTCTCAGGAAAATAGGAAAAGATAATCACCATAATCACAGTGATCGGCACACAAAGGAACATGCCCGGAATCCCCCAGATCGAGCCCCACAGTCCCAACGACAGCAGAATCACGATCGGGCTCAAATTCAACCGATTGCCCATTAATTTCGGTTCCAGCAAACTGCCGATACAGAATTGCAACCCCGTCAACACCGACGCGGTAATCACAAACGGCCCGAGCGTATCAAACTGCACCAAGGCCAACATCGACGGAAATGCAGTCGCGATAATCGAACCAATCGTCGGAATGAAATTCAGGAAAAAAATGAGCACCGCCCAGAAACTCGCAAAATCCACACCGACGAGAGACAGCACAGCATAACTGAGGATCGCGGTCGCCGCACTCGTCAGCACTTTAATCCCAATATAAGAGCGAATATCTGAACGAATCTTCTCCATCAAGCCAGTCACATCTTTCAGACGATCTGGATGTGTGACTAGGCAACGCATTTTTGCCGCGAAGGTGCGTTGTTCCAGCAACAAGAAGATCAGATACAAAATGATAATACCCGCACTGCTCACCAACGAACGCACCGTCCCACCGAGGTTCTGCAAGTAACTACGAAAATTAATTTGAGCAAAAATGTCCTTTAGGTTCGGCGCATTTTCGACTCCAAACAAGGCATAGCCCTTATAAATTAAATTCTCGAGATTCTGCTGATACAACGGCGCCACATTGATCACATTCGTAATATTCACCGTAATCAACTGAACGACCAAGCTCAAGGACGCCAGAATCACCGCAATCGCGAAAATCATCGCAATCGGCCGCGGCAGCGCAATGCCTCCGATACGCAGCATGCAAATCGTATGCGCCAAGATATTGATCAAATAAGCCACCGCTCCGGCGATCACGAGGGGCAACAACAGAGTCTGCCCAAGGTAGAGCAAATAAAAGGTAAAAAAGACGATCAACATCGTCATCGCTACGCGCTGCAATTTCATACCTACAAACTAATAAGAAGCATTCGGGCGTTGTCCACCACGGAGCACCGAGAATATCCGCGAAACCTACCACTTGATGTTTTTCATAAACGCGATAACGTATCTCCCCATGAAACATATAATCCTCATCGCACTCAGCCTTTTCATCTTCGCCTTCAGCCTAAACGCTGCAAAGCCCGATAACGCAGGAAAGCCCAGCAAACAAAAGACTGTCCAAAATCAACCCGAAGCGCAGGACTCCGATTCTGACGCAGTCAAATCGAAGAAAAAGAAGGAGAAAAAAGAAAAGAAGGAAAAAGAAGCGAAGCATTCAGACGATGATGACGACGACGACGCGGAAGAAGCTAAGAACAAGAAAGAGAGAAAAGCGAAGCAGGAGAAAGAAGCGAAGCATTCAGACGATGATGATGATGACGACGACGCGGAGGAAGCAAAGGACAAGTCCAACAACAGCGACAAGACGGATGCCGAACGCAAAGAAGCCGGCAAAGGTTCAGCAACCGGCCAACAAAAACGCGAAGAACACAGTCGCAAATGGTGGAAATTCTGGGGCGAAGAGGAATAGAAGAGCCTGCCCCCCCCCCCGTCTCAACGCCGATCAACTCTGCTGATCATACGCAGGAGTTAAGTTTAACCTCCTCCAACCAACAGTAAAGCACCGGAACCACGAAGATGGCCAGCAGCGCAAGGCACATCCCACCAAACGATGGGATCGCCATCGGCACCATGATGTCAGCACCACGCCCCGTTGATGTCAGCACTGGCAACAACGCCAAGATCGTAGTCACACTGGTCATCATCGCAGGCCGCACGCGCCGCTCGCCGGCCTCGACGGTCGCCGCGCGGATGGCCTCGATGGTCTGCGGATTCGTCTCCTTGAATCGCTGTTGAAGATAGGTGCAAACGATCACGCCATTATCCGTCGCAATGCCGAACAGTGCCAAAAATCCGACCCAGACCGCGACGCTTAGGTTAATCGTCCCCATTTGAAACAAGTCCCGCAGGTTCGTGCCAAACAGATCAACGTTCAAAAACCAGGACTGCCCATAGAGCCACAACATGATGAAGCCGCCCGACCAAGCAAAAGCGATGCCTGAGAAAACCAGCAACGTCGTCGAGGTGCGCTTGAATTGAAAATACAGGATCAACCAAATCGCGAACAATGCGATCGGCAGCACCACCATCAGCGTCTTTTCCGCCCGCACCTGATTCTCGTAGCTACCGGTAAACTGATAGCTCACACCATCTGGAATGCGCAGCTCACCACTGGCAATTTTCTGCTCTAGAAATGCCTGCGCTTGCTCCACCACTTCCACCTCCGCAAATCCCTCTTGCTTATCAAAAATCACGTAACCGACCAGAAAGGTATCCTCACTCTTGATGACCTGCGGCCCACGCACGTAGTTGATCGTGGCCAACTCCCGCAGCGGAATCTGCGTGCCATTCGGTGAAGCCACCAGAATACCTTCAATCGAATCAATCGAATCCCGCAACTCACGCATATAGCGCACGCGCACCGGATAACGCTCACGACCTTCCACAGTTTGCGTGACAGGCTTGCCGCCAATCGCCACCTCGATCACATCCTGCACCATTGCAATCTTGATACCGTAGCGGGCAATCGCCTCACGGTTGATATCAATCTCCAGATACGGCTTCCCAACGATTCGATCCGCCAATACCGCCTCTGATTTTATCGATGGCACCTGCTTGAGCATCCGCTCGAAATTCAGCGCCACGGCGTCCAACGTTTCAAGGTCTGGCCCATATACTTTCAATCCCATCGGCGCACGCATCCCGCTTTGTAGCATCACAAGGCGCGTCGCAATCGGTTGCAACTTGGGAGCCGACGTCGTGCCGGGGATCGCAGCGGCAGCGATAATTGCATCCCAAATATCATCGGGAGTTTTAATCTCATCGCGCCATTGACGATACGGTCGTCCATCGTCATCCGCAGTCAATTCACCAGCATCGTCGCGTTCAAACGCCTCCGCGGATCGATCATACGCAAAGGTCAACACATGCCCCTGCTCGTCGCTAATGTATTCCGATTTATAACTGATGACTGTCTCAATCATCGAAATCGGAGCAGGGTCAAGCGGACTCTCCACACGCCCCAACTTCCCCACGGCACTCTCAACCTCGGGAATCGAATGAATCGCCAGATCTTGCTTGCGCATCACATCCATCACCTCGCCGATCGAGGCATGCGACATCGTGCTAGGCATAAACAAATAAGAGCCCTCATCCAGTGACGGCATGAATTCCTTCCCCAAGCCAGGCACCGCATGCGCCATGGCCATGTAGGGCTTTGAATGTTTCACGAACTGCGGCATCCAAATCGTAAGCGAGCCGAATCCCAACCACACCATCAAACCAAACAGCACAAACAAACTACACAGCCCAAGAAACAGCAGCTTCACCCGTAACAAATAAGCCAGCATCCGTGCATAGTGTCGAATAAACAAATACACGCTCCCCAACAGACTACCGATCAAACCGACGACAAATACCACATTCGCAATCGAACGATTCGGCCCGAGCGGCTGCCAATCTCCCGCTAAGAATACTGCTGTCATTAAGGCCACAAAAAGGCACAAAAAGACACGAAAAAATTGACTAAAGGAGGATGGACACTCCTGTCCATTGACCGTGTCACCTCGCCATGAAAAAAGACCACAGGACCAGCGGGACAAGAGTGCCCGGCCTGCTTTTGGTGTCTTTGTGTGCCTCTTCGAGGCTAAGAACCAATGCGCCAAAGGAGGGATAACCGTCAGCGCGACGACAATCGAGCCAATCAACGCAAAGGTCTTGGTATACGCCAGCGGTTGAAAGAGCTTCCCCTCTGCCGCTCCCATCGTAACGACGGGCAAGAAACTAATGACTGTCGTCAGCACCGCTGTCACCACCGCACCACCAACCTCGGTGCAGGCACGATAGACCACTTCCAACCGATCTTCCTCGACCGACGCTTCATCCAAATGCCTCAAGATATTTTCGACCAGCACCACGCCCATGTCCACGATCGTCCCAATCGCGATCGCGATGCCCGACATCGCCACCACGTTGGCATCCACCCCAAACACCTTCATCCCGATAAAGGCAAACAGCACCGCCAACGGCAACACGCCGGAGATCAGCGACGTACTGCGCAAATGCAGCAGCATCACCAACACCACGATGATCGTCACCAAGATCTGCTGCCGCACCGCATCCTCCAAAGTGCCGAGCGTTTCTTGGATCAATCCCGTGCGATCATAAAATGGCACCAACTGCACCTGACTGACCGTGCCATCTGCCAATGCCTTCTGTGGCATACCCGCCGAAATCTCAGCGATCTTCGTCTTCAGTCGCTTAATAACCGCCAACGGATTTTCACCGTAGCGAGTCACCACCACGCCGCCCACGGCCTCCGCTCCGGATTTATCCAATGCACCACGACGCAGTGCCGGCCCGAACTGAATCTCCGCGACTTGGTCTAAAGTAACCGGCACATTATCACGCTGCGTAATCACGGTCTGCCGCAGGTCATCCAGGTTCTCAATAAAGCCCAAGCCACGAATCACATACTCGACACGGTTGATCTCTATCGTGCGTGCACCCACATCGAGATTACTACCGCGCACCGCATCAAACACTTGATGCAGCGCGATGCCATACGCACGCAACGCATCCGGATCGACATCAACCTGATACTCTTTCACATAGCCGCCAATCGACGCGACCTCGGCCACGCCATCAACCCCCTGCAATGCGTAGCGCACATACCAATCCTGTGCAGAGCGTAGTTCTTGCAGATCCCAACCGCCCGTCGGATTTCCATCCGCATCCATACCCTCCAGGGTATACCAAAACACTTGGCCAAGCGCCGTCGCATCCGGACCGATCTGCGGCTGCACTCCCAGCGGTAAGGTGCCACTCGGCAAGCTATTCAGCTTTTCCAAAATCCGACTACGCGTCCAATAAAACTCCGCCTCTTCCTTGAAGATAATATAGATCGAAGAGAAGCCGAACATCGAATAACTGCGCACGGTTTTCACCTCAGGCAATCCCAGCAACGCGGTCGTCAACGGATACGTAATCTGGTCTTCAATGTCCTGCGGCGAACGTCCGGCCCATTCGGTAAAAACGATCTGCTGATTTTCACCGATATCCGGAATCGCATCCACTGGCACCGGATCACGCGGCAGGTGTTTAAACTCCCAATCAAACGGAGCCACCATTGCGCCCCAAAGAATCAGAACCGCAGTGAAGAGAACGACCACGAGCTTATTCTCGAGGCAAAATCGTATCAGTTTATTGATCATAATGGGGTAATCGCCTCCTTAAGTTCGCCGCAGTGCAACATCATCGAACCATAATACGGGTTCATTAACTCTCGGTCACTTTGCAGCCAGTCGGCACCACGGTCTTCATACACCATAGGGCAGTGCATCAAATACAACTCACCTGAAAAGGCATCGGGGTTTGCTTTGACGGCTGCAATCATCGCATTCGACAGTGCCTCGAAATGCGGCCGTCGTATGCCGTCCAACGAATCCGCGGCCATCATGACATGGATCAAATCAGCCATCGCCCCAACATGCCCGGTGATCGCCATCATGGCTTTGAGCGCTTCCTTCGAAGCGGGCAAATCATCCGCAGCCAGAGCGACTTGTAGTTCCAAATACGGTGCCATCAACTCGATTGCCACCTCGACAGATTGCACCATGGTATCACCCGAGCCTGCCTGCATCGACATCATACTCGACTTCGCCTGAATCTGTAGCGCACTATCGATTTTGAATGCGCCGCGTGTGACCACCCGCTCCCCTGCTTTCAAGCCGGAGACCACGATAAACACATCGCCCGCCTTCGGGCCTAAGACCACCTCGCGCCCCTCGTAGGTGGGACGCTCCGTATCCGGCACGGCTACATAGACCACCGCACGCTTGCCGGTCTGCAACACGGCGGAAGCCGGAACGACGAGCGGCGCCTCTTGCTCTGATAGATCGACATAACCGAGCTTCTCCGCAGTTACCAAATCCATACCACACAGGTCACAAGAGCCCTCGTCGACTTTGACGACTTCGGGATGCATCGGGCAGATCCATTTATCCGAAAAGTCAGGCGCAAAGACATGCCCATTGGCACCGATACGCGAGCGCACGATACCGCGCACAAACATCCCCGGCTTGAGCCGACCATCCGCATTCGCAACATTCACGCGCACCCGCACCGTGTGCGTCTGGCGATTCAGTTCCGGCTCGATAAAGGCGATCTGCCCCGTGAACGTTTCGCCCGGATACGCTTCGACCGAAAACTCCACCGACTGCCCGTAGCGCAACCATGACAAATCGGATTCGTATGCATCTAGGAACAGCCACAACTGACTCAGATCGACGATACGAAACAGCGGCTCACCGGTCTTCACATAATCCCCCTCTTTCACCTCCTTAGCGACCACCACACCTTCGATCGGCGCGCGCAGCTCGAAATGATCCAGGACCTTACCAGATGCCAGCAACGCATCGATTTGCTCCGGCAATAAACCCCACAGCCGCAATTTCTCGCGCGCGGCCATCGTGATCGAGCTGTCCGGGGCGCGTTGATACGAGGTCTGCAACTCACGCTGCGCGGAGAGTAAATCCGGACTATAGACTTCCGCCAAATGCTCTCCGCGTTTCACTGGCACGCCCGTGTAATTCACATAGAGCGTGTCGATCCGCGCCGGAAAACGCGCCGTTAGCGACTGCTCTCTAGTTTCATCGTATTCCAACTTCCCCACCAGTCGGATCAACGCCTCGGGAAAATCCGCCTTCACTTCGGTGGTCGCAATCTCGGCCAGCGCACGCGAGCTTTCACTCATGCTCATCGCGCGCGGCCCGACATCGTTCGAGTCGTCTGCAACCAACGGAATCAAATCCATACCACAGATCGGGCAATCGCCCGACTCGGGTAGAATGATTTGCGGATGCATCGAGCAAGTCCATGTCGTCGTAACTGCCGCGTTGTCGGCATCGGGAGATTCCGACGTGGAGGCATCACAGCCAACCAGTAAGGCTGCGTAACATGTAAGGATTCCTGCGAATATTGATTTCGTTTTCATGTCTGTGGTTAATTGATTGCTCCAGTCAGAGCGTTGAGTGCAGCGTCGGCTTGGGTAACTTTGGCCATGGCGCGTGCGTAGTTTAAATGCATCTCCAGCAGCGCCCGTTCGCTATCGATCAGTTCCAGCACCGAGAGCTGTCCGCTTTCGTAAGCAGTGCGTGAATTCTCAAGGGCTTGTTCCGCAATCGGAATCAGCCGCTCTTGATAACGCTGCACGCGTTGCGAACGATCTGCACGCGCGGCCAGCGTTGCGCTGAGCTCTGCTTTGAGTTGCAATACGCGATCTCGATACAGCTGCTCAGCAGAGCGCTTATCGGCATTCGCCGCTAAAATCGCCGCGCTCTTTTTACTACCCCAGATCGGCACATTCACCGCCATCGAAACACTCCATGGATCAGTGCCGGCGTCGGAGGCCAGACTATCATCGCCGACTTGGATGTAGTTCACTCCGACAGTAAAATCGGGGTATTTATCCAGCCGACTTAATTCCGCCCGTTGACTCGCACTGTCAGTGCGTTGTTTTAATGCCAGCAACTCGGGGTTTCGCATCTCCAGCGTCGCCAACATCGAGCGCAACGATGGCAGCTCTCGATCCACAGGCGGATCCATCGTCATCTCGCCGAGTTCAGACTCTTCGATCGACAGCAAGGCAGCGAGTTCGGTGCGCTTCGCATAGCGCGCTTGCTCGTAGCGATCCAACTGATCTCGCGTGCGCTCCAACTCGACCTCAAGTCGCAGCAAGGCATTCAATGATCCCCCGCCCCGCACACGCTCTTCTACAATCGTTCGCATATCATCGATCAATTGCAGATTCGCCTCAGTCGATTGCACGGCCTGATCTTGATAGACTACTTCCGAATAGACGCTCGTCACATCGCGGCGCAAGGCCAGCACCCCCTGTTGATGTAGGTAAGACCACGTGTCGGCATTGCTTACGGCAAGTGCTTTACGCGTCTCCAACTTCTTCAACCACGGGATCGTCTGACTCATCGAGTAGATCGCCTCCTGCGGCCCCGTGCGCGTCTCCACCGACTCACCAAAATAGGTGTATTGAATTTTTGGGTCTGGCAGCGCAGCCGCGCCAGCGATCCGCTCACGCGCACCTACCTGTTGTTGATGCAAAGCATTCAGCCCGAAATTGGCTGACTCCGCGCGTTGAATTGCCTGCCCCAACGACAATGGTGCCGCCTGTGCAGTTGATAGGATCAGCCCCAATAAGGCGCTGAGAAGAACGCCACCGTGGGCGTATGGTATACATTTATAAGAAGTCATGAATCATGATTGGTGTTCAGTTATTTCACAGCCATCCGGGCACGAAAAAGCCGGATCAAGCGTCTGAGCTACGCACACATGCGTAGATTGAAACAACGGACCAATCAGATCCTATAGACACAATACACCTGTGCCAGCGACGGCGGCGGTGCTTGCGAAAGTGTGGACATCTCCACAGCAACCAACTCAACAGGCTCAAAGACCAAATGGTCAATCAGAGCCAATAAAACAGGTAACGTGAGCACGACATCGTGCATCGCAGCGACCTCCTTATGACTCGTCGCCTCATAATCCTTCAATGCCCGGTGTGGACATTCCGAAACATCATGTTCCTGCTGCTGCGTATCAGCAGTCATCGGCACATCCGACGACTGCGAACAGCAATGATGCACGGCAACTGCCGCCTCAGAATCGTCCACAGTCAACACCTCTGCCGTGCAACAGCAGAACGGGTTGAAGATGGCACAGGCCATCAAAAGTTGGACGATTTTGGTCATCACAGCGACGAAGGTATCTGGAAATAAGAGAAAATCAACTTCGGTTCTATTCCAGAAAAACAGACGCTGCCCCCGCCCGACAATCACTACTTCTTCGGATTGACTTCGCGGAATGTCGTGACGAAGTCGGCCATCATATCGCGCAGTTCTTTTTTGATGACCTCCACTTGCTTCGAACCGGAGCTGGAGCTGCCGCGGCGGCGCATTTCAAAAACAGTGGCAACGGTTTTTTCGCCATTGCGATCAATCGTCACGAAATCACGCACTCTCACGATCAGTTCAAATTCGCCTGAAGCAATGCGACTCGAAGTATCGACCGAAAGCTCGACTAGTGGAATATTCACCTCTGGTTGATTCAACACATAGGTATTGAGATCAATATCCCCACGTCGAAGCTGGAGCTCCAGAATATCATTCAGATCGAGGCGTTCACTTAATTGAATATCAGTGGCCATCGATGTATCCACCGTCATGTAGAGCGAGTAAATACCCTTCAAGTGCGCGCTATTGGCCTCATTGGCAGCCGCAGCAAATTGAACAGAAAGCAGAAACGAGAGGAACAGGCAAATACGGCGCATAATAATTCGATGGGGTTGAGTTAACTAAAAACAGAGTTCGATCTCACAGAAGATCGAGTGACACCTAACTTAGTTTCAAGAATGGCTAAAACAATCACAAAAATTGCCGACACGACGAAATACGCAACCAGTCGCACGCGACTATTGACAAGCCTCCACCCCTCACGAATCTACTCAACCATGCGTCTTCTCTTTCTCGCCCTGCTCAGCCTCCTATGCATTTCTTGCGCTTCCACCAAGAAGCCTGCAATCACCAGCGTAACCATTCTGGATATTAAGCCTCGTTACATCGAAACCGAGGACTTTAAGCGCGTCTCTGAATACATGACGGGCAAGGAAAACCTCGGTAATCGAGTCATGATTCGCAGCGATAAGAGCGACCGCGCAGGCTACTATTTCGTGCTGATGCTCGACGAGAAGGTGCGCGATCTGCCCGCTGGCACCTACATCGAGGGCGAGTTCTACACCCCGAAGACACTCGACAAACAAGACTACACCTTTCAGCTGCCCTCAAAACTGCCGAACAGCAAAGAGATCTTCATCGGTCTAACTGGTGAGGACTGGCCAAAGAAGAGCGCCGTGCCTGCAGCTTGGCGCTTCACCATCAAAAATTCCAATGGCGACGTGCTCGCCAGAGAAAAGAGCTATCTCTGGAGCCTGTAGACGCAGCGCGTCAAACAACGACGCCACACTGCTCGCCCATTTTCGCGTAGACTTCGCGGCCTGCAGCAGCTTGCTCTAGTAAGTCGTCGTCAAAGCGGATCGCGCCTTTCTTATAGACCGTGGTCACGCACGAACCACCGAAAGAGAAATAGCCTTTATCCGCGCCCTTTTCGACATGGTTCCCAGCCTCAAAGGTCGGATGCATCCCGCCCACACAGGTCGCACCCACTTCCATCACGATCATCTTGCCAAAGGCATCGGACTGAACCTCTGTCATCATGCGGCGATTCTCCCAAAGAATCGACAGCTTACGACGCAGCGCTAACGGACTGACTGAGCGTAGACTGCCATCTAAAATACGTGCCGCCCCCGCCTTACCAGAGACCGGGAAGTGATAGCGGTGATAATCCACTGGGCACAGTCGGGAAATTAACATCGAGCCGCCTTCGAACTCCGCAGCCAGCTCATCACTCCCCAGAAACTTCGCTAAATCGAAGCGCTGTCCCTTAATATAAAAGCTGTCCGCCGCACTGACATTCTCAATCGCGAGGTGCCGCCCATCCGCAGGAAACGCAGCCACAGTCTCGCCAACCGCGATCGGACGCGCACTCGGCTTTAATTTACGATAGAAAAACTCGTTGAACGAACCATAGCTATCGGCGGAATCGAGAAAGTCGTCCACATTCACGCCATAGTCCCGAATGAACGGGGCCACCTTTTCGCTGCTTGCCGGCTGATCCATGCGCCAGCCATACCAACGCGAGAACCACAGCCGCTTCACCGCCAACTCGACCGTCAGCCGCCCCAGCGGGTTCCCATACGCCCAGCGCAAGAACGCTTCGCCATAGACCGACTCCGTTTCAACTTCACCACTGTGACGGTTAAAAAATTCAATCGGCGCTTCAAATAATTTGTTCTGACTCATCACTTTAATCCACGGTCGGTTTACCGCCGTATTGCTTCTTATTGGTTTTAATGTCCTTCAACGTCGATTCCTGCCTCTCCGTGGTATGAAATTTCGACACCGCCACGCGCTGCGACGTGTAAATCCCGGTATGCCCACTGAAATAGTAAGCTGTAAAACAAGCCACCCCATAGTAAATCGCATTCTCGGCTCCGAACAACTCGATGCCCATCATCGTGCAGGCCAGTGGCGTATTGGTCGCGCCAGCGAACACCGCAATGAATCCGAGCCCTGCAAATAGATCGACCGGCGCACCCATAACCATCGCCAAGGTATTGCCCAAAGTCGCTCCGATAAAAAACAACGGCGTCACTTCCCCGCCCTTAAAACCGAGACTCAACGTGATCGCAGTCAGCAGCAGCTTCCAAAACCAACTAAAGGACTCCGCACCGCCCTCCGAGAATGCCGACATGATGCTCACACCGCCCTCATGCGGTGAAGTCACACCGAGGCCGAGATAATCCGTCGTGCCGAGCAGATAACTAATCCCCAGCACCAGCACCGCGCCGACGACAGGGATCAGCCACTTACGCGTCATCCATTGCTGGCTCTTCGCCTTGAGCCGATGCGAGAGCTCCGCAAATCCATAACTCGCCAGCCCGAAACAAGCCCCTGCCATCAACACCTTCAACAGCAACACCAGATCAAACGAAATAAAGGGCAAGGCGCCCACCGCTTCCTTCGCCGAATATCCGATATGATAGTGCGTGTGAGAAATGGGAAACGAGGTGCAAACGATGTCCGCCACCAAACTCGCGATCAAGCAAGGCATCAGCGCATCATATTTAATCCGACCGACAGCCAGCACCTCCAAGGCAAATATCGCCCCTGTGACAGGCGTGCCAAACACCGCACCAAATCCAGCCGCCATCCCTGCCATCAGCAAAATGCGCTTATCTTCATGCTTGAGACCGAATTTCTTGGCACAATAGTCCGCCACACTGCCGCCCATTTGCACAGCCGTGCCCTCACGCCCAGCCGAGCCACCAAATAAATGCGTGATCACCGTCGTAATCAGCACCAGCGGTGCCATACGAAATGGAATCCCTCCGCCCGGCTCATGGATCTCATCCATAATCAAATTATTGCCCGCCTCGGTATTTTTACCGTAACGGCTGTAGAGCCAATAAATACCGATCCCCGCGAGCGGCAGCAAGCCGATCAGCCACAAATTTGCCTGCCGAATATGAGTCGCAGCCTCCAGCAACCACAAAAATAGCGCCACCATCGCCCCGACCGCGATCGAGACTGGCAACACCAGCAGCGACCACCGCACCAAATGGCGGGCGATGCGTAATTGCTCAAATGCTAGTTTTGGAGTTTCAGACATAATCGGATAAACTTGCTTGGCTTGAAACCTCGCAGCTGTAAAGCCTCCCCTTACATTTGCCGGAGGATGACACGCGAAATCAACGGCCTGCTCCCCCTAAAAATACCTAAAATAAAGTGGTATTAGGCCTTGATCTTTCGCTGGCAGCCCCGTTTATTCCTCCGCTTTCACTTTCAACCAAGAGCACACCATGTCACAACACAACAGTTTCAGAGCAACCACCGGCGGCGGTGGTAAGAAAAACAGAACAGTCCTCAAGCGTTTCGAACGCGTGGACCTACTTCGCCAACGTGGCGAGTGGAAAGAAGGCGATCGCGTGGTCGGCATCAAAAAGACCAAGCCAGCTGAATAAGCCCTGTGGTTTAATATTTTTAAGAAGCCCTTCCTTTACCGGAAGGGCTTTTTTGTGAATGAGGGGGACGGCGCGCCGTGTCGAATGAATGGTCTGGCCATGAAGACATTTCTCGTAGTCGAGTTCCTTTAGGTGCTCGACCGACACGACGATTGATACCATTTCCTCCCAAATGGGCGGCCACCTAAAAGAAGCCACCCGCTGATACCGTTTCACATTCGTAATCGCGCAAAGTGCCAACTAAACCGCACAAAAAAAGCCCGGCCTCCACACTGTGGAGCCGGGCTTTGAATTTGAAAAAATGCCGCGTGCTACTTGCCGCCAGGCTCTGAGCTTGCCGAAGAGAGCAGGCAGTTGCCGGTCATTGCTGCAGGCTGTTCGAGCCCCATCAACTCAAGGATCGTCGGTGCGATGTCCCCAAGCGCGCCACCTTCGAGCGTTGCGCGTCCCTTGCAGCCTGCGCCATACATGACGACTTCAACTGGGTTGAGTGTGTGCGCGGTGTGCGGGCCGTCATTCTCAGGGTTCCAGAGCTGATCGGAGTTACCGTGGTCAGCTGTGATGACTGCATGCCCACCGACACTGTCGATGGCATCCAATAGATCCTGCACGCATCCGTCGACGATCTCACAAGCTTTGATGCAGGCTTCGATCACACCCGTGTGCCCGACCATGTCGGGATTCGCGAAGTTGACAACGACTAGACCATACTTGCCGGACTTGATCGCTTCGGCTGCCGCGTCGCGGATACCATAGGCCGACATCTCCGGCTTCTCGTCGTAAGTCGCGCAATCTTTGCGACTCGGGATGAGCGCACGGTCTTCACCGGGGAATGGCTCTTCGCGGTAATCGTTGAAGAAGAAGGTGACGTGTGGAAATTTCTCAGTCTCCGCGCAACGGAATTGCGGGATGCCCTTGTCAGAAATGTAGCTGGCGAGGATGTCCTTCATTTTCTCCGGCTTGAAGAAGATGATGTTATCGCAGAGCCCCTTTTGATACTCGCTCAATGTCGCGAAGTAAATGTCGAGCTTCGCACCGCGATCAAATCCATCGAAATCGTCTTGGATGAACGCACGAGTCAACTCACGTGGACGGTCGCCGCGGAAGTTGCAGAAGATCACGGAGTCGCCATCAGCGATCGTTGCCACTGGCTTGCCATCAACATCGAGCACAGCGGTCGGCGGGCAGAACTCGTCGCCCTTGGTGCCGTCAGTCTCGGGGTTGTCGTATTGATACTGAATGCCTGCTTCTGCGGATGTGGCAGTCGTCTCGATATTGCGACCAGTGAGGCAATCGTATGCGCGTTGCACACGATCCCAGCGGTTGTCGCGATCCATCGCCCAGTAGCGACCACAGAGCGACGCGATTTTTCCAAGGCCGATCTTAGCCATTTCAGCTTCGGCTTCTTTAATGAACTGCTTGCCACTGAACGGGCCAGTGTCGCGGCCATCAGTGAAGGCATGCAGATAAAGCTCTTGAACGCCCTCTTCCTTCGCGATGCGGATCAAGCCGTAGATGTGCTCCAACATCGCGTGGACACCAGCATCGGATACGAGACCCATCAAATGCAGCGCAGTGCCCTGTTCCTTCACATTGGCGATCGCCGCCTTGAATGACACACTGTCCTTCACCGAGCCAGTTTCGATCCCCTTGTTAATACGGACGAGTTCTTGATCAACCACACGACCGGCACCGATATTTTGGTGGCCGACTTCGGAGTTCCCCATAATACCGACAGGCAAGCCGACATCGAGGCCGCACGCCATGATCTCTGTGCGAGGCCACTCAGCTGTGAGTCGATCCGCGCAAGGTGTCTTGGCGAGCTTGACCGCGTTATAGGAGTCTTGCTCCGAATTATGATTCTCCCCCCACCCGTCGCGGATGATAAGGACTACTGGTTTATAGGAATCAGACATAAGTTGTATGTTGGAATGAAAATTCTAGTGATGGATTAAAAAAGATAGCCGAACTGAGACAGGCCAGACAGCGACAGAATCGCAACGTAAAGGAAAAGCAAGAGCGCACCCTCACGTCGGGTGACGGTATGTCCGCTCTTAAAGATCCATAGAAGCAGAACTGAAAGTAGCACAAGCGCAGGGAATTCAATCAGCAGCAGTTCATCGCGCACATCCATGCCTGCAAATGCCGATACGCCACCACCAATCAGGAGCATATTGAACAAGTTCGAGCCCACGATATTACCGGCACACAGGTCACCATGCCCCGCACGAACCGCCGCAATCGATGCCGCCAACTCCGGCAAACTCGTGCCAATCGCCACAATCGACAGCCCGATAAACAAGTCGCTGACCCCCATACGCGTCGCCAATTCGACGCTCGAACCAACTAAACAATCCGCCCCGAACGCCAAGGCCACGCCTCCAAGCAACACCAAGAGTAAAGCAGACAGTGTTGATCGACGGCTGACAGCCTCTGCGCCCTCGGCAAATTCCTCCGCCACGGTTTCAGAATCCTGCTCGCGCGCGCCACGCACCACATAGACCAAATACGCCACGGTGAGCAGCAACAAGACCACGCCCTCAAAGCGATGAAAGCCGCCCCCCAGCGCGAACGCGGCAAATAACAAGGTCACCACAATCAGAATCGGCACCTCACGTCGAATCAGGCGGAGCTGGATCTTCAGCGGCGCAATCATCGCGGCAATGCCCAGGATCAGGCCAATGTTGGCAACATTACTCCCGAGAATGTTGCCCAACGCGATGCCGGGATTCTGTTTCGCAGCCATCAACGAAGTTGCCATTTCCGGCATCGAGGTCGCAATCGACACCACCGTCAACCCGATCACCACTGGGTTGATCTTAAAATTCGCCGAAATCGCGACCGCACCATCGGTCAACCAATCTCCTCCAAAAGTGAGCGCGAAAAAGCCCACGAGCAAAATAAACAAGAGCGCCCATAGCGGAAAGCTGGAAACCGAAAAGCTGAGAAGTGCGAGTGTCATGGGATCAAAAAAAGCGGCACTGAAAAGTGCACTATTGAGCGCTAGGTAGAAAGCGCGAAACCGAAAGATCTGCGAGAACATTCTGAGTGCTTGACTTGAGAAGTCAAAAAAACACACTGCCGCGTTTTTACATGGCCCCCGGTCTCTAAATCATGGCTCTAGACCTCAAAAATACGCTCAACCTCCCAGAAACCGCTTTTCCAATGCGTGGTAACCTCGTCGAACGCGAGCCCACTCGGATCGAGCACTGGGAAAAACTCGATCTTTACGGCAAAATTCAAGCCAAGAACGCCGCTGGCCCGAGCTTCATTTTGCACGACGGCCCGCCGTTTACCAATGGCGACCTGCACCTCGGCCATGCCCTCAACAAGACGTTGAAGGACACCATCTTACGATTCAAGTGGATGCAGGGCTACAACGCGCCATACATCCCAGGCTGGGATAGCCACGGCCTGCCGATCGAGCATAAGGTATCGCGCGAGCTTCAAGAAGAAGGCCGCACCGACTACACCGCCCTGGAAGTTCGTGAAGCCTGCGCCAAGTTTGCCGACAAATACCGCGTCATTCAGCGCGAACAGTTCAAACGCCTCGGCGTATTGGCGGATTGGGACAACGAATACTGGACCATCCACCCAGACTACGAAGCCACTGAGCTCGAAACGTTTGCCAGCTTTGTCGAGCAAGACCTCGTCTATCGTAGCAAGAAGCCAGTTTACTGGTCCATCCCTTGCGCAACTGCCCTCGCAGAAGCCGAAATCGAATACCGCGATCACAAGAGCGTCTCGATCTATGTGAAACTCGCCCTCTCCGCAGAAGCGCTCAAGGCACTTGCGCTCGAAGAGCCAGCGTCGGTGCTGATCTGGACCACCACTGCGTGGACATTGCCTGCCAACATGGCGGTCTCCGTAAATCCGAAGATCGAATACAGCGCTCTCAAAACCAGCAACCAAGGCACGATCATCGTCGCCACGGCACTGCGCGACGCAGTCATCGAAGCCTGCGGCCTCGATGACGTCGAAATCATCAACACTTTCCTCGGCTCCGTCATGGAGAAGCTCGAAGCGCGTCACCCATTCATCGACCGCGCGAGTCCGATCCTACTGGCCGACTACGTCACCACCGAGAGCGGCACTGGTTGTGTCCATACTGCTCCTGGCCATGGTCAGGATGACTATATCACTGGGATCAACAACGGCATCGAAGTCTATTGCCCACTGGATGACAACGGTTGCTACGTCGATGACGGTCAAGTCCCCGCCGAACTGGTCGGTCTCTCCGTCCTCGAAGACGGTAAGATCAGCGATGCGAATCGCGGCGTCCTCAAGATCATCGGCCAAAACGGCTCACTGATCGCCAAGAAGACGATCACTCACAGCTATCCGCATTGCTGGCGCTCGAAGACTCCTGTCATCTTCCGTGCCATGGATCAATGGTTCATCGCGCTCGATAAGAACGGCGACCGCCAACGCGCACTCGACTCACTCAGCGATGTGAACTTCATCCCAGCTTGGGGCGAGAAGCGCATCCGCGCTGCAGTTGAGAACCGCCCGGACTGGTGCATCAGCCGTCAGCGCACATGGGGCGTGCCGATTCCTGCATTTTACAACGAAGACGGCGAAGCGTTTATCGACGCCGACGTCATCCGTGCCATTGCCAAGAAAGTCGCGACAGGCGGCACCAACATCTGGTTTGAGCAAACAGCTGTCGAACTACTTGAAGGCATCACCTTGCCAGCAGGTTGGCCCGCAGCGGATCAACTCAAGTCCGGCACTGACACACTCGACGTGTGGATCGACTCCGGCACCAGCCACCGCGCCGTGCTGCAAAAGCGCGACAACCTCAGCTGGCCCGCAGACCTCTACCTCGAAGGTAGTGACCAACATCGCGGCTGGTTCCAAAGCTCGCTCTGGACGTCCGTCATCGCCGACAAGGCCGCGCCTTATAAGAATCTTCTCACGCACGGTTTCATCGTCAAGGAAGACGGCACCAAGCTCTCCAAGAGCGACGGTGCAGCACGCCCACTCCCAGAATGGATCAAGATCTACGGCGCCGACGTCGTGCGCCTCTGGATCTGCTCGCAGGACTACCGCAACGACGTGCCGGTCTCTGATAAGATCGTGAAGAATGTTTCGAACAGCTACCGAAACATGCGTAACACACTGCGCTTCCAGATCAGCAACCTGTTCGACTTCGACACCGCCACGGATGCCGTGCCACTCGCCGATCTCAATGCGATCGACAAATGGGTGCTCGACGAACTCGCACAACTCGTGCGCAAAGTCACCGAAGCCTACGAAGGCTACGAATTCCACCGTGCATTCAAGGATCTCATCGATCCCTTCTGTGCGAATGTGCTTTCGGCCACCTACCACGACATCCTCAAGGATCGTCTCTATACCTGTGCGCCAAATGATCCGCTTCGCCGCTCCTCGCAAACTGCGATCAGCATCGTCTTTAGCGTCTTCACACGTCTCGTCGCACCACTCGTCCCGCACACTG
Organism: uncultured Puniceicoccaceae bacterium; assembly: GCA_905479975.1. GTDB lineage: Bacteria > Verrucomicrobiota > Verrucomicrobiia > Opitutales > Coraliomargaritaceae > Lentimonas. The sequence continues at coordinate 67,501 of CAJQOS010000053.1, forward strand.
CCGACGAAGCCTGGAGCTACGCGCAAAACGATAGCGACTTTACCGACGAGCCAATCGCGCTGAGCGACTGGCCCTATGTGGACAAAGCATGGGATCAACCGGAAGTCGCCTCCGACATCCGCGCCCTACGCACCTTCCTCTCAGAGCAAGTCAACGACAGCCTGGAAGCACTTCGCCAAGACAAAGCAATCGGACAAAGCTTGGACGCCAAAGTCACCATCACTGGTTCACCGAGCAATTCTGAATTCGCCCGCCTAAAGCAATACGAGTCCGACTTGCCGGAACTTTTCATTCTTTCGCAGGTCACTGTCGTCGAAGACACAACTGCAACCGAGCTCACAGTCGAAGTCGCGCATGCCGATGGCGTGCGCTGCCCTCGCAGTTGGCGCTGGGTGCCAGAGCTCGTCGAAACCCAGACATGGGGGTCCGTATCTCCACGTTGCGCCGAAGCACTCAAACAAATTTCACAAACCACCAAATAACACCCCAGCTTATCTTTATCAATGACTGACAAAAAGACCAAGGCATCCGCGACCAAAAAGACTGCTAAAAAAGCTGTCAAAAAGACCGTGGCCAAGAAATCCGCAGCAAAAAAAGCACCGGCTAAAAAAGCAACAGCGAAGAAAGCGCCTGCTAAAAAAGCAGTCGATAGTAAGCCATCCGTAAAGAAGGCATCTGTCGCACGCGAAGGTGAAGCCGCAGACAAGAAGGCCACTCCGATCGTCTTCTCGATGGACGATATCGAAGCGCTCGTAGCGACTCGTAAAAAGGAAAAGAAGGCCCAAGCAGAGAAGGCTCCGGCGAAGAAAAAAGTCGTGCCGGTTAAAAAGACGGTCGTCGTCGAAGACAAACCTGTTGAAAAACGTGTGCTCGGCGCTGCCTCACTCGCAGACATTTTAGGATTCAACCCAGCGGAGAAGAAGAAAGTTACTTCGCTCGAAGAAGACTCGATCCCTAAAAAGTGGAAGAAGTATTATAAGCTCCTACTCAACCTGCGCCAGCATGTCAGCGATGAGCTCGACCTCCACACCTCCGACACTCTTAAAAAGGAAGCCCACGACAACAGCATCGAAGACGACTCCGGCACAGATGCATTCGACCGCGACTTTGCACTCAGCCTCGTCTCCAGCGAACAAGACGCCCTCAACGAAGTTGAAGAAGCGATTCTCCGCATCAAAGACGGCACCTATGGCGTCTGCGAAGTCACTGGCGAATCCATCGGCAAAGAGCGCCTCGCCGCTGTCCCGTTTGCTCGCTACTCAATCCAAGGTCAGGCAGAATTCGAGAAGAACCAACGCCGCAAGGTCGATCGCAATGCCGGTGGCCTCTTCGCCGATAGCGCCGACGCTCCAAAAATCGTTTCAGACGACGACGAGTAGTCATACAGACAACACGCCTTCACTTTATTCAAATGGTGCCTTCGATCAGAGGGCACCATTTTTATTAAGATAAGTCACACACACGCACACTCCACTCCACGTTGAACTCAGACACTCCAAGCACCTCCTACAAGCGGTTACTCATCACCGCTCTGATCGTGTTTGCAGTCGATCAGCTCACGAAGATTTGGATTTTCAATACCATGCCGTTGGATAGTTATAACTATAATAACTATACTGATCCAAACGTCATCGAAGTCATCAAAGACTTCTTCTACATCGTCCATATTGGTAACGAGGGCGCGGCATGGGGTATGTTCTCCGGACACGGAGAAATCCTCGCCCTATTCGCTTTGATTGCACTCAGTGCGATCTACAAGTTCCGCCACGCACTCGAACTCTACCGCACGCCGATGCAATTCGCATTCGGCCTACTCATCGGCGGCGTGCTCGGCAATCTGGTTGATCGCTTGGTGCATGGCCATGTGATCGACTTCCTCGACTTTCACTTCGCATTCACCATTCCTTGGGTGCTGCCCACTGGCCGCTACCCCGCATTTAACGTCGCCGACTGCGGCATCGTGATCGGTGTCTTCACCTACATCACCTTGAGCTTCTTTCAGCCGGATCCCGCTAAAGAAATCGAGCGCGCAAAATAGGCGGACAACAAAGCACTCATGGGGATTCGCCATGGGTTGATACATTCCATATGAAACATATACTCTTCACTCCCATTTACCAAGAACGCGTCTGGGGCGGCACGAACTTCGACAGCAAACTCGGGCGCACCTTGCCTGCCGATAAAGTCATTGGCGAGAGCTGGGAAATCGTCGACCGCCCTGAAGCGCAGTCGACGACTCGCACAGGAAAAACCATCCGCGAACTCATCGCCGCCGACGCCGAAGGCATCATGGGCGCAGGCTGGTCCGCCGAGCGCCCCTTCCCCATCCTGGTGAAATGGCTGGATTGCCAAGAAAAACTCAGCCTGCAAGTCCACCCGCCCGCCGACATCGCGCCAAGCTTGAAGGGTGAGCCAAAAACGGAAAGCTGGTATATCGCCGATGCCGCACCACACGCCACACTCATGGCTGGCCTCAAAAAGGGTGTCACGCGCGAAGCCTTCGAAGCAGGCCTCGCCAACAACAATCTCGAACCGTTGGTGCACACCATCTCCGTCAAAGCCGGCGAATCCATTTTCATCCCCAGTGGCCGTATCCACGCCATCGGCGGCGGCAACCTGATCCTGGAGATCCAGCAAAACTCCGACACCACCTACCGCGTTTATGACTGGGGTCGTGTGGGCCTCGACGGCACTCCACGTGAGTTGCACATCGAAGCGTCACTCAAGAGCTCGGACTTCAACGATTTCGAACCAGACACGATTAAGCCCGACGGCAGCGATCAAGTGCTCGCCCAGAGCGACGTCTTTGACCTTCGTAAATGCGCACTCAAGAGCGGCGAAAGCATCACTTTCAGCTCAGGCGCACCACGCATTCTCAGCGTCGTTACCGGTCAACTGATCGAAGCAGACGGAGCCACACTCACACGCGGAGACAATGCACTACTACCAGCCGCATTCGACTTCAACTACACCGCTAGCTCAGACTGCGAAATTCTGATCACCGAAAACTTTGCTTAGTCTAAGTCTTCGAATCATTGAATTCAGGATCGACCGACAGTTGCCACTGAATGGTGCCCAGCTGGCAGACTGCAACACTCACACAGGGCAATTGGATCTCGCACCTACCCGCGCCAATGCGCGATACGTGCAGCGACTTGCTTCGGCCCCGGCATGCCGGGCTTTTCACGCGCATCGAGCGCACGCTTCAAGTCAAATACAGAGTTCCAATCCTCACCCAACTGCGGGTGGATCGACGCGACTTGATCGTAAGGCAATTCATTGAGCGGCGTATCGAGCTTTTCCGACAGACCGACCAAGGCTCCCACGACGTGGTGTGCTTCGCGAAACGGCACTGCACGTTCAACCAAATAGTCCACCACGTCCGTAGCAAGCAGCGCAGGATCGGCCACCGCTTGCGCACAACGCGCTTCGTTGGCACGCACACCCACCATACAGGCAGCGACACAGTCCAAGATCAGCTGAGTCTGATCAAAGGAATCAAACACCGGCGGCTTATCTTCCTGCAAGTCGCGGTTATAGGTCAGCGGCAGGCCTTTGACCATCGTCAGTAGCATCTGCAAATTCCCACTCAAACGCGCGGACTTACCACGAATCAACTCAAAAGCATCCGGGTTTTTCTTCTGCGGCATCAAGCTCGAACCCGTCGTAAACGCATCCGGCAAATGCACAAAGCCAAACTCCGCACTGCTCCAGAGAATAAAGTCCTCCGATAGACGCGACAGGTGCACCCCAATCGTCGCACAGACCGAAGCAAAACTGATAAAGGCATCACGATCACTCACCGCATCCATGCTGTTTTGCGTGATCTTCGGATTGCCGTCCGCATCTACAAAGCCCAGCTCCTTCGCCACAAACTCGCGGTCAATCGGCAGCGTCGTGCCAGCAATCGCACCAGAACCGAGCGGGCACACATTCGCCTCCTCATACACATCAGCCATCCGCTTGCGGTCGCGGCCAAACATTTCCACATACGCCAACAAGTGATGTGCCATCGACACCGGCTGTGCGCGCTGCAGGTGTGTGTAGCCGGGAATAATCACCGTCTGTGTCCGATCCGCCAGATCCACCATCGCCGCGATCACCGCTGAGAGGGAAGCATCCAACTTTACACAGGCATCCTTAAACCACAAGCGCATATCCGTCGCCACCTGGTCGTTACGGCTACGCGCCGTATGGAGTTTCGCCGCAGCAGGCACACGCAGAGTCAGCGCCTGCTCAATATTCATGTGCACATCTTCCAGCGCCATGTCCCACTCAAATTGCCCCGCTTCCACTTCGGCAAGAATCGCGTCCAACCCACCGCGGATCGCATCGCGCTCCTCAGCAGTAATAATACCGACATGCGCCAGCATCGCGGCCTGTGCCTGACTGCCCTGCACATCAAATACTGCGAGGCGTTGATCGAACGAAACCGATTCGCCGATGCGTAGCATCAATTCCGCAGGTCCTTCCGAGAACCGCCCACCCCAAGTCGCTTGTTTTTGTCCGTTTGCCATAGTGGCGCAGACTGTTCCCGCCCGCCCCGCATTTGGCAAATCTAAAGCGACTCTCACTACCACTCTCACTCGCCGAAGGCGTTACTGACCGAAGCCTGATACACCTGGGCGAAAACCAAAGGGGTCAAACGCAAGATATAAAGATTTGACCGCACTCCCCGACTCGCTGTAACTTTGCCGAATGCCACGCAAAGAACGTATTGAATATCCGGGAGCGATTTACCACGTGATCAGTCGCGGGAATTACCGCAAAAACTTATTCACGGCTGAGACGACGGGGGCTGCGTTTGAGAGGACGATCTTCGAGGCGGTTGAGCGCTGCGGGTGGAAGTTGCACGCCTATGTGATCATGAGTAACCACTACCATTTGGCGGTGGAAACGCCGGAGCCGAACTTGGTGGACGGGATGCGCTGGCTACAGAGCACCTTTGCGACGCGCTTCAACCGATCCCACAATGAGCGGGGGCATGTCTTCCAGGGGCGCTACAAATCGATCCTGATCAATGAAGACAGGCCATTGCTCGGGTTGATCAACTACATCCATTTAAATCCGGTGCGCGCGAAGCTTTGCACGGTCGATGAGCTCAAGGACTATGCATTGTCCAGCTACCCGAAGTATTGGAAGCGCAAGAGGCCTGAAGGGCTGGATCGCACGACGCTACTCTCGCTCTGCGACTTGCCCGACACGTTGGCTGGGATGCGAAAGTATGAAACACACCTGAAGCTGCAGGATGAGGCGAATCCACGAAAGCGTGAAGCCCTGGCGAAGCAATATTGCCGAGGGTGGTTTCTAGGGAGCCCGAAAGCCAAAAAGGATCTGGCAAAAGATTTAGCGGAATCAGCTCCGATGGTGAATTGGGAGGGCATCGATTTAAGGAAGCTGAACGAAGTGCGCTGGGAGCAGATCGTGCAAGCCGAACTGAAACGCCTAAAGAAACAGGAATCTGCTATTGCCCAAGATTCTAAAGGCGCAGACTGGAAGGTGGCCATCGCCAAACGCTTACGAAAAGAGACGACAGCAAAGAATCCATGGATCGCTGAGCGCCTACAAATGGGGCACCCAAATTACGTCAGCAATCTAGTGAATAAAGCATAAATCTTTAGATTTTGCGTTTGACCCCTTCAAATAAAACCACCTGAAATCCCAAGCTCTGCCGTCATGTTGATTAGTCTCTTGGGTTATATTGCGCTTATTACGGTTGCGTGGCTGTGTTCCACTGCTCGAACAAAGATCAATTGGCGGACCGTCCTCGGCGCGATTGCCATCCAATTTGCATTCGGTGCATTGGTGCTCTACGTGCCGGCAGGCAAGGTCGCGCTGACCTGGCTCTCTGAGCTGGTCGCCACGATCATCGCGTATGGCGACGACGGCATCGGCTTTCTGTTTGGCGGGTTAAGTGATCCATCGCAGAGTCTGGGCTTCATTTTCGCATTTAAAGTGCTGCCGGTGATCATCTTTTTCTCGTCACTCATTTCGGTGCTCTACTATCTGCGCGTGATGCCGGTCGTGGTCCAATGTCTAGGCGGAGGGATTCAAAAACTACTCGGCACGAGCCACGCGGAGTCACTGAGCGCAACGGCTAATATCTTCGTCGGCCAAACCGAAGCGCCGCTCGCGATCAAGCCCTACCTCGCACGCATGACGCGGTCGGAATTTTTCGCGGTGATGGTGGGCGGCATGGCCTCGATCGCAGGCAGTGTGCTGGCGGGCTATGCGGCGATGGGCATCGAGCTCAAATACCTACTGGCAGCGTGCTTTATGGCAGCGCCCTCCGGTCTACTATTTGCCAAGCTTCTGATTCCGGAAACGGAAACGGCCGACAACAGCTCGCTGCCTGAAGATCCAAGTGATAAGCCGGCCAACGTGTTTGATGCCGCCGCGGGCGGTGCCTCTGACGGCATGCGACTGGCGCTCAACGTCGGCGCGATGCTCCTCGCATTTATCGGGCTCATCGCATTGCTCAACGGTGCGCTCGGTTGGGTCGGTGGACTCTGCGGATACGAGGCGCTGAGCTTGCAACTCCTGCTGGGATGGGCCTTCAGCCCGGTCGCGTGGTTGCTCGGCATCCCGTGGGAGCAGGCGAGGATCGGCGGCTCGTTTATCGGCCAAAAACTGGTGGTAAATGAATTCGTCGCCTTCATCGAATTCGGCACAGTGCGCGACGCGCTGAGCACCCGCACGCAGGGCATCATTACCTTCGCACTGTGCGGATTCGCGAACTTTTCTTCGATCGCGATTCTACTGGGCGGGCTCGGTAGCCTCGTGCCATCGCGTCGTGCGGAGATCGCACAGCTCGGACTCAAAGCAGTGCTCGCGGGCACGCTGGCCAATCTATCCAGCGCAGCAATTGCAGGCATGCTAATTCAGTAAATTACGTGTATTAATAACAGGCAATAAACACACCAGCTCATTGGACAGCTGCGCCCCTAAACGACAAGTTTCCAAGTCTAGGCAATTACCCGATGCCACCCCACCCGATCACCTAATAACCCAACCATCGATGGATACGTTAACTCCAACATACAAAGAACCGAACGCCCGCGTTAGCTGGGAGACCCTGCATGCTCAAATCGGTTCGGTCAAAAGCAACATCTCGTTTAAAGAACTGTCCGAGGCAAAGAGTGAAAACATCTTCGTCCTCAACACACATCGACAGATCGTATTCATCACCCGTAGCTGCTTGGATATATTCGGCATCGAAGATCCTGCGGTCGCTTACGCCTGCCGTCCGGGAGAAATGATGCAATGCTACCACGCACAAGCAAACGGCTGCGGCGAATCGGACGCATGTAAACTGTGCGGCGCCTTTCAAGCTGCCCTCGCCTGCCTGCAACACAACACGGGAAGTCAGCGCTTTCACCTTAAGCAAAAAGACAGCCGCAAAACCATTCACTTCACCGTCCACACCGAGGCAATCACCCTAAAAGGTGAACTCTTCATGATGATTTCGTTGATCAAGGAGTAGCAAACCACTACACCAACAGCTCTTCGGCATGCGCGCGGGCTGACTCGGAATGACGGTCACCAAGCATACGAGACAACTCGCTCAAACGCGCCTCACGACTCTCGTGAATCGGGCCGATGGAGACCGTGGTCGAGTCATCATCCTGCGACTTGGTTACGACGAAATGATTCTGCGCGAGTGAAGCGACTTGCGGCAAGTGCGTCACACAGAGCACCTGATGCCGACCGGAGAGCCGCGCCAATTCGGCACCGACCGCGCGTCCGACTTCGCCGCCGACATTGGCATCCACTTCATCAAAGACGAGCAACGGCGTGGCATCCGCCTCGGCGAGCACGGTCTTGAGCGCGAGCATGACACGGGCGGTCTCACCGCTGGAAGCGATCTTGTTGAGCGGCAACAGATCCTGCCCCGCATTCGGTGCAAATAGAAAACCGCAGCGGCTGTCGCCAAATTCTTGGAGCTCCGGTTCGGCGATCATCTCGATCTCGAGCCGTGCTTTTTTAAAGCCCAAGGCGTGCAACAAGAGCGCGGCTTTTTCTGCGAGCGCCTGGGCAGCTGTTTCGCGCGCCTTGCGCAGCTTCGTGGCGTCTTTACGCAGCGCCTTTTCCTGCTTGGCCGCGGCGTTGCGCTTGGCCTTCAACGTGCCTTCGATATCGCCCTGCACGGCCAACTTCTGTGCCAACTCCTCGCGCTTCACGATCACCGCTTCGACACTGCCGCCATACTTGCGGCGGACTTCTTGCCAGAGGTTCATTCGCTCGGTGGTCGCCTCGACCGCTTCAGCGTCGAATTCAAAATCACTGGCGAGCCGGCCAGTCTCTTCACCGAGATCCTGCATTTCGATCAACAAACTGCGGGCACGCGCCAGCAGTGGCTCAGAATCGGTATCAAGCGACACCAACGACTCGTAGTGGCCAACGACCCGATTGAGCTGTTCGCACAGCCCTTGATCCCCAGATAGCCCCTCGGAGCAATCGGCAGCGAGTGTCACGAGATCCTGCCCACTCGACATACGGGTATAATCACGCTCCAGCGCTTCAATCGATTCCTCGGACACATCGACACTATCGATCTTGTTGATCTGCTTACGCACGAAATCGATCTCGTCCTCGTCTAGGCGTTCGCCAGACTCGAGGTTCGCGATTTCTTTATGCGCGGCGCGCCATGTCGCATAGCCGTCTTGATAGGTCGTCAGTAGATCCGCATTGCCCGCATAAAGATCGAGCATCTCCAACTGGCGGCGTTCTTGAAACAGTTTTTGCGGCTCACCGGGCCCATGAAAATCAATCCACGACTCCCCGAGCCCCTGCAATTGTGTGAGTGTGGCCATACTGCCGTTGATCTGCACGCGTGGCATTTTTTTGCGGTGAATACTGCGTTGCAGCAGTAGCACACCGTCTTCGCAACGCGCTAAACCCGCAGCCTCCAACAAAGCATCCATCTCGGCGGAGTCTTCAAAATACAAGGCCGCCTCGACTTCGAGCTGATCGGTGCCCTGACGAATCATGGTTTTGTCCGTGCGCGCACCGGAGAGCAGCCCCAACGCGCCGAGCAGCACACTCTTACCGGCACCCGTCTCCCCCGTAACGGCGGTAAAGCCGGCATCCAACTCCAGAGTCACCTCATCGAGGAGCGCGAGATTCTTGATTTTTAAGTATTGTAGCATGGCAAAAAATTAAGCGGCGGATCCAAAGAGTTTGACCAAGAACTGACCGAGTAGGGTTAGCGGAAACAGACTGACCAGCACCGTGACCACCAAACAGAGAAAGGTCTTTAACACACTCAGTCGCAGCGCAGCCGAGAGCGCCATCAGCATGATCACGTAGCCATAGATAAACACGACAAAGAAGATTGGAGCGTAACTGACGATGACTTCGGGGTCCATCTCCGCGCCGACCATAAACGAGAGCACCATCGACAGCAGCGTCCATGGCAGCAATCCGAGCCCGATCGCAGTGCGCGTATCACGCTGTGCCGCCTCGGCACCGAACCAACGACCGAAATTGCGCGTTAACCAGCCGAACAAATACAAGCCAACCACACCAGCCAGTCCACCCAACACAAATGGCAGTGGCCCAGGTTCGGCTTGCTCCATAGCTAAGCGCCCACTTTGCACTGCACCAAAGAAGGCGGTAATCAGCACCGCAGCCGAATGCCCCTGCCCCGCATCGAGCATGGCACGCATCGAACTGGTCGGCTTTAACCAAAGTGTCAGTAGAGGGGGTTTATTATTTATAGTGCTCATTTGTCCAAGTGATTGATTAAAAAAACAGATCTCCGCGCGCATGCAAGTCTGCGTCGAGCGGAAGGTGCATTTAAAGCACTCTTTTGCTTTGCCTCTTTCACTTCTTCGACGAACCTCTGCGCACTTCTCATGCTTACCTTCTCAAAACTCAGTAAAGGCTTCGGCCAAAAGACCCTCTTCACCGATATCTCGTTTCGCATCCTACAAGGCGAGCGCATCGGCCTAGTGGGGCCCAACGGAGCCGGTAAGACCACGCTCTTCAACATCATCCTCGACGCCACCGAGCCTGACAGCGGCAAAGTGGAGCTGGATCGCGGCACCATCATCGGCTTCCTGCCACAGGAAAGCGCGCCCGCCGGTGAAGAAACAGTGGCCGAGCTTGCCACTTCGATCTCCCCCGAGTTTGTCGATATTTATAATGCACTGCGCGAGTTCCCCGACCCTGACGCGCCCGAGCGCATCGACGCTCAGGAGCAATTTGTCGACCTCGACGGCTACACCCTGGAAGCCAAGGCCAAGCGCATCTTGGCCGGACTCGCCTTCCGCCCAGAAGACTTTGACAAGCCAGCACATACCTTAAGTGGTGGCTGGATCATGCGCGCGCACTTGGCCCGTCTGCTCGTGATGGAGCCTGATCTACTGATGCTCGATGAGCCGACCAATCACTTGGATTTGGAAACATTGGGCTGGTTTCAGAATGAATTGTGCAACTACTCTGGCGCGATTCTGACCATCTCGCACGACCGTGAATTCCTCAATGGCATCTGCGACGGCATCATCGAAATCGCCAATGGCCACCTGCACCGCTACCACGGCAACTACGACTACTACACCACTCAAAAGGTGGAACGCGAAGTGCAGCAACTCGCCGCTTATAATAACCAGCAGCGTGAGATCGCCCACTTGGAAGATTTCGTGCGCCGCTTCCGCGCTAAGGCGTCCAAAGCCTCGCAAGCACAGGCTCGCATGAAGACGCTCGAAAAGATGGTGCGCCTGTCGCCCCCCGAAGCCGCCGCCGACACTATCTCATTCAGCTTCCCGCAGCCGCAGCGCAGCGGTCAGCGCATCGCGACCTTTGAAAACATCCAACAGGCCTACGGCGACCACGTCGTCTATACCGACCTAAACCTCATCATTGAGAAGCAGGAGCGCATCGTGCTGGTCGGTCCCAATGGGGCGGGCAAGTCCACACTCCTTAAAATCCTATCAGAGGCAGTCGACATCCAAAGCGGCGTGCGGGAGCTCGGACACAATGTCAGCGTCGGCTATTTCTCACAACAGCGCGTGGACGTGCTCGACGTGGAACGCAGTGTATTGGACGAAGCGATGGAACGCGTTTTGCCCGGCATGAACGAGCAAAAAGTGCGCGGCATTCTAGGTGCCTTCCTGTTTCGCGGCGACGACGTCTTTAAACAAGTCAAAGTCCTTAGCGGTGGTGAAAAGAGCCGACTGGCGTTGGTCAAGCTGCTACTCAACCCGCCCAATCTACTCCTACTCGACGAGCCGACCACCCACCTTGACATGCCCAGCATCGACGCCCTCATCGGCGCGCTCAAGGATTACACCGGCACCCTCGTCTTCGTCAGTCACGACGTGCACTTCATTCGTGCGATCGCGAAGCGCACGGTTCAAATCCAGGCAGGCAGCACCACCAACTTCGTCGGCGATTACGACTATTACCTGCGTAAATCGAAGGCGGCTTCCGAAAAAAGCGGCCTCGTCGCAGGCATTAAGAATGCCCGCCCTGATTTCGAAGCAAAGGCCAGCAATAAGCCGAAAGTCGTCAGCGCCAAGGAACGCCGCCGTATCGAAGCGGAAAAGCGCAAACTGGAATCCAAGGGACGTAAAGGCGTAGAAAAGCGCGTCGCGAAGCTAGAAGGAGAAGTGATGAAGCTCGAAGCCGAGCAAGCTAACATCACCGAACAGCTAGGCGATCCCAGTGTCTATGCGGATAAAGACAAAGCCAAGGAGCTAAACATTCAGTCCGCTCGCATTTCTAAACGTTTGAAGGAAAAGAACTACGAGTGGGAAGTCGCCGCAGAAGAACTCAGCAATCTAATATAATAGAAGGCATTAAGACCCTTAATACCCCAAATCCATCGTCTGCTCATTACAGGGAATGAGTGTTTTCGCTTTACACGGAGCGACTCAACAGGGAGTTTCATCGCTTCTGGAAACTGTTCACCCCGTCACCAGCAGACTATTTTGTTCACAAACCCCATCAAAAAATCGTTTACGATCGCAGCGCTCATTTGCTTGAGCTGCATCTCACACGTCCACGCACAAGACGCCTCGCAACTGGGCTTCTCTGACCTACAGTCACAGGCCAATACGCTCGTGGAGGCCGGACAGCTGGAGCAAGCGATGCCGTTCCTGGAGGAGCTCATCAAGCGCGTCGAAGCGACCGACAACTCAGAGATCAAGCTCGACTTCCCGATCTTCCTGCTCGGCACGGCCCACATCCAGCGCTTTGTCGCCACGAAAAACGGAGGTGAGCTCAACCAAACCCTGAAATGGTATGACAAGCTCCAGAAGGACTACCCCGATAGTCCCAAGGTCAAAGACGCTCTTTTAAAGAAGGTCGATGTGCTGCGCATCTTAAAGCGCGAAGACGACGCCATTGCATTGATGAAGCAACTGCTGGATGGCACCTACTCCTTCCGCCTTAACCTACAGCAGGAAAGTAAGCTGCTCAAAGACCTCACACAAATCTATTATAATAAGGGCGACTGGAAAGGCGGCTTGCCGATCTTCGCCAAGTTGATGAACACCTCCCGTGATTTCGAAGATAAGGCGTGGGCCGCGGCCGCCAGCTTCGAAGCTTATGTCGCTGAGAAGCGCCTCGACGATGCGATGGCTCTCCTACCGATCCTCGCCCGCGAATCTGAAGTCCGTTATCTGCCACGCCTCAACGTCGCGCTGCTAAAAACCAGTGACACCATGGTCGCTCAGGCTCGTCTGAGTGATGCCGCCATCTTGCTCAACTTGATCAAGACGACCGACATCATGATCGAGCACAACGAAGCCTCTGTCGCCAAGAAGCAAGCCAAGATCAAATTCAACCAAGACATGGGTCGCAGCGAAGAAGCGACTGAGCGCCTCAAGCAGGAAGTCAAAGGCCTCGAAGCTACAATCACTCAGCTCCGCAAACTGCCCACCTTGCGCAACGAATTGCTCGTGCGCCGCGCCCGTAACTATACCAAGACCGCACGTCGCTATGAAGCCTTCTGGATGTTCAACGACCTGATGACGGAGAATCCAAAGGATGCGCAGGTCGAATTCTACACCTACGCGACCTTCTCCAATGCACTTCAGCTCAAGAAGACCGAAACCGCCATGACGGTCGGCAAGGCCTACCGCCGCCAATTCCCAGACGGCGACTTCTACTCCGACATCACGATCGCGCTGGTCAGCACGCTGAAAGACAGCGGCGACACCACCGAGGATGTGCAAATCGCCAAAGACTTCCTCGACACCCACCCGCTCGACACCGTCTCCAGTAACCTACTCGCACTTTGGGCAGGGCACTACATGGAAGCGGGGAACTTCGAAGACGTCATCCAGCAAACCACAAAATGGCTCGGCCTGCACAATCAACCGATCTTTGAAGACGGCCTCTACTACTGGCGCGGGCTATCTCAGTTGCAAACCGGCGCATACGACGGCGCGACACAGAGCTTCGTCAATTTGCTTAAGAAATACCCGACCAGCATCTACGCCGAAGACGGCCTGCTACGCAAAGGTGCCTCACAATTCTACGCACAGAAATTCGAAGACGCACGCGAGACGCTCTACAGCTACACCAAGAAATATCCGCGCGGCAGTGCACTCGACCAAGCTTACTACTTCCTCGGCGAAGTCGAAAACCTCGCGGGCGATTTCGAGCTCGCACTCAAGCACTTCAAGCGGGCCGACGAAATCACCACACTGCAAGACATCCATGACGGCGCCGCCTTTAGTATGGGCACCATCTACGAACTGATGCAGCGCTACGAAGAAATGGCCGCACACTTCAAAGCCTACGCGGAACGGTTCGGCGAAGACGGTCGTCTCACCGATGCGATCTTCGAGCTCGGTCGCGCCTACGAATTCCTCCGCCAGCCGAATCAGATGCTCGCACTCTACCGCAAATATATCGAGAAATTTGCCAATGATACGGAAAATGACGGCGTCGATGCACTGATCGAAGGCTACGCCGAGAAATACCACACCAACAAAGCCACACTCGTAAAGACGGTCGAATTTCTCGATGCATTGGACAACGACCTCGAATTCCGCACCAAAATCGTCACTGACCGCGGCTATTTGTTTGAATACTTCTACGTCAACAGCGATCTGGACCAGACACTCTACAACCGCCTGCGCAACCACTCGCAATTTGGCGAATGGTTGGTGCAAGACCTCGCGCCAATCAGCGAAGTCACCGCCATCTATCGCAAGCAACTGGCCGACTATCCGACGGAGACTCCGGTCGACTTCTTCCGCGATCGACTCGCACAAGCCAAAGCATCCAAGAAGTCAGTGGCCGAGGCCCGCATGCTCATGGGGCTCTACCGCAGCGACGTCGAACTCGCACCCAGCCAAACTTACGACAGCGCCTTCTTCAGCCAAGTCACACCACGTGTGATACTCTACATCGCAGACTACTCACGTGCCGATCGACTTGATTTTGCAGTGGAAGCATGGAACACAGTGCTTACAGAATACCCGATCGACGACGCAGCCATTGTTGCCTACATGCGCCTTGCTGATGTCAGTGAGCAACGTGGCGATAAGCCTGGTGCGCTCAACTACCTCAAAGCGATTGAGACTCAATTCCCCGGCACACCGAAACTACCGGCGGTCATCCTACGCCAAGGCAAGCTGCTCTCCTCCATGGGCCGTGGCGACGAAGCCCGTGAGAAATATCAATACATCCTCCGCGTGCCAGACTGGCGCGGCATCATCCATGCCCGTGCCCTCTTCCAAACCGGCGAGGCCTACATGGCAGAAAGCAAATACGCCGAAGCACACGGATTCTTCGAGCGCACCTTCCTCGGCTATTCACAATTTAGCGAATGGTGCGCACGCGCCTACCTCGCCGATGCCAATGCACTGCTAGGCTTAGGAGCAAAGGACGATGCAATCGCGACGCTCACTGAGGCCGTTGAAACACTCTCAGAAACCGCGCCAGCAGAACTAATGGCCCCCATTCAAGCCAAGCTGAAGGAATTACAACCAGCAGTCATCGCCCCATCGCCCCAGTCATAACAGCCCCACACAAACGGATGCGTTACTTTTCACTCAAAGCCCTGCTCTTCGCAGCACTCTCTCTCGGATTCTCACTCTCTGGTTTTGCAGAAAATGCATACTGGGCCGAATTCGGCAACCAGCCTGTCTATGTCCAGCAAAACAACGGACGCACAAAGCAGACACTTAAGTTTGTCGATTTTAAAGATGGCATGCTCGTGGCCGAGATGACCATCGATGGCAACGTTGCTGAAATGTCACTTCCCGTCAGCGAGTCCATGGTCAAAAAGCTGAGCTTCGACGTCAACGAGATGCAAAAAGCAAATAAGCTGATCCGAGATGGCAACGACGCCGGCGCGATCAAAGTCTTGCGCCCAGTCGTCTACCCTCTGGTTAAATTCAGCCAGGTGCCAGAGCTGTTCAGCCAATTGCACTCTCCCATTCGCGCCTTGATCGGCAGCCTGATCAGCGCTGGTGAACTCTCCGAAGCAGACGACCTACTCAGCCGTATCCCACTCAACAAGGTCAGCATCAAATATAGCCAACTGGCCATTCAACTGATGCACGCCTACTTCGCCGAAGAAAATTTCGACGCGGCTGCACGGATTGCCCGCGAACTTCCCAAAAGCGGCGACTATACCTCCAATATCTCACAAGTCGTGAGCGCGGCCGACGCACTACGCGGCGCAGGCGAGTATGAGGCGGTCATCCCGCTCTATCGTGAGATCGAAGGCTCCGTGCCGGAAGAAGTGCGCAAGAATGTGCGCATGTGGCTGGCCTACAGTCTGGTGCTCGCCAACCGTGTCGATGAAGCCTCGCCGATGATCGACAGCATGGCGGAACCGGACGCGAAAGATCGCCTCTTTTCTCTATACAAGCTGCTGCAAGGATCACGCGAACACCGCAATAAGAACTATGACGCGGCACTCGACGTGCTTACCCGTGGCTTCGTTCGTGCGCAGACCTCTTACGTCTGGGTGCCGGAAATGCTCTTCCTGATCGGCGATTGCTACGCACGCGCCGAAGACCCGACTGCCGCACGTAATGTCTGGTCGGAAATCACCGTCCTCTACCCTGAGTCGCCCTGGTCCAAACGAGCTGCTGAATCACTCAGCAAGCTACCGAAGCCAAAGCCGACCCCTACTGCAAATTAATCTGTAATTTAACAAATAAACTCAAACTAAACACATCAGTCTTTTTATACCACAAAAACGTCATGAAGATATCAAAGTTCCGCCTCCTCCCCTCCTTTGCCGCGATCGCACTATTTGCCGTCGTCACTCAATGGACAATGACTCAAACACTCAGTGCACAAACTGAGGCCGCAACCGAAGTCGTCGAAGAAGTCGATGCCGAAGTCGCACCCGCAGATGACGACAAGTCATTTATCGACATGTATAAAGCAGGTGGCTGGGCGATGTATCCGCTCACTCTGCTCTCAGTCGCGGGATTCGGCCTGATCGTATATAACTTCATGGCCGTCAAGCCTGGCCCGATCCTTCAGTCTGAGATCGTGCCTCAACTCGACGAAGCGCTCACAGCGCTCGACATCGAAAAAGCAAAAACGATTTGCGATGAAAACCCCGCACCGACGACTAATATTATTGCCGCAGGCCTAGCTCGTGTAGACGTCAACCACTACAACGTTGAGCAAGTCAAAGAAGCGGTCGAAGAAGCCTCTGCCGAAGAGCTCGCCGATCCGTTCGTGCTGATTAATTACCTCTCCGTCATCGGTTCGCTCTCTCCAATGGTCGGACTGCTCGGAACCGTTTCTGGTATGGTGAAGGCGTTCAACGTGATCGAAGCGGAAGGTGCCGGTAGTGCTCAGGCACTCGCAGGTAACATTTCGGAAGCCTTGATCACCACCGCGTCCGGTATGATCGTCGGTATTCCTGCGATGTTCTTCTTCTTCTTCTTTAAGAATAAATACGGTAAGATCACCTCGCGTGTCGGCCGTATCGTCGGTGACCTTCAATTCACCATCAACACAGCGATCACCAAACGCTAGTTCGCACTTAAGCGATTTATTTTAACCGATGAAAACCTGGACCCCAGAAGAAGTCGACCCGGAGTTTGAACTCACTCCGATGATCGACGTCGTGTTCCTACTCATCGCGTTTTTCATGACATTGATCAGCTTCATCAGCGCCGAACTCATTGAGCTCAAGCTGCCAGAAGCCAAGCAAGCGACGATCCCGGAAGATCCGGGCGAGCGGCAATACGTCTCCGTTGATCTCGCAGGACAGGCCTATTATGGTGCTTATCCGATCAGCTACGAGGCACTCCCCGCCGCTCTAGTCGCCACGCGCACCGCACAGCCCACTATGAAGGTTTATCTTCGGGCAGATGCGGACACCCCTCATCGTCATGTCAATCGCGTCATGGAGGCCTGCGCAGAAGCAGGCGTCTTTGACCTCATCTTCGCCTCAAATAAGGATTAACTATGGCTGCTGTTAATAAAGTTTTAGAATCCGAGGACAAAGTCGACATCACACCGATGATCGACGTGGTGTTCCTACTGTTGATTTATTTCATGTTCCTGCCCCTCCAACAAGAGGCCGACATTGGAATCAAATTACCCAGTGCCACACCACCGGCCGAGAACCTCAAGTTGCCCAGTGAGCATATTATCGAGATCTTCCCGAATGGTTTGATCCTGCTCAACGGCGCACCAATGGACTCGTCAGACGACCGCATCATGGCTCGCCTCTCCACCACCCTGACTCGACTGCGCATGTCCTCGGACCGCCTGGGTGACGATACCGTGGTGAAGATTCAAGCCGACCCGGACTCGCCTCACAAACGCTCGATCGACGTGCTCAATGCCTGCTCCAAAGCAGAGATCAGTAAGGTCTCCTTTGCCGCCTACGGCCTATAGCATTCGACATATGTGTTGATTGAATACGACGAGCCCGCCCCCACTGGCGGGCTCGTTTTTTTTTTTTTTCCCACCATATATATTCCTGTAATTTTTAAGTATGCTTCCCCCCACTAAAAAGAAAAAGATGAACCCGCTATTGATGAAAGTCATCGTCATCAGCGTAGGTATGCACGTCATTGCAGGCTTCATTGCCGGTATTATTACCGTCGCCAACATTGTCATCCAAGAGGATACGCAATTCGAAGAGCCACCCGTCGTGGAAATAGAAGAGCCACCGCCACCGGTCAAGGTGCAGATCAAGCCGCAGCAACCCAAGCAGCAGCAGGCACAGCGCCTCAGCATGCGCCCGGTCGCCAACATTCCAGTCGCTCAGGTCGACGTCAATTTGCCCGACATGGATCAAAGCTTCACCGTCAGCGCCGGGCTCGGTGGCATCGGCGGCGGACAACTACTCGGCGGTACCCGTGGCAGTATTGGCATGGGACTCTCAGATGTCAGCGTGTTCGGCCTCAAGACACGCGCCGAACGCATCCTCTTCGTCATCGATGCGAATCGCCAAATGGTCACCGACAAAAAAGGCGGTTTGAATAGCTACAAAGTCATTAAAGATGAGATCACCGACATGGTCGGCAACCTCTCCGCTGGCACGCTGTTTAACGTCATGCTGCAAGACCGCAGTCGGACGATGCTGTTCAAGCCACAGCTTAGCTCCGCTGGGGCGGAGGTGCATCAGCAACTGATCCAATGGATCACTCCGATCAATGCCGACGCGATCAATGTGGGCCTGGAAAAGAACCCGGCCGCCAAGAAGCCCAAACTAACAGCCCTTGCCGACGAAGAAGTGCATAAAGTCTTACCACACGGCCACCGAGGCAACGAGACGGCCTTCATGACTCAATACGCACTGGAACAAAATGTAGATGCGATCTTCTTCATCACCGGTTACCACCGCGGCTTCGAAAAACTGCGACGCGGCATGAATGAGCGTGAACGAGCCACTTTTGATCGAGCAGTCGCGAAGCCCGATTACATCAAACAAATGGCCGAGCATAAAGCGGAATTTCCGCAAATGCAGGCGCGGGTCAAAGCCGAGATGGCCAAAATCAATGCGGAACGTAAGGCGAAGGGGCAGCCCGCGCGCGTGCTGTCACAACGGCACGGAATTTATTCCGATGCGGGTGAGCTCGGGCTCAAATGGAAAACGAATCGCCCCCATCACCCCCCGACCAGCTTTGAGATCAAAGATCATCTGGTGAGCAAATATTTCCGTAACCTGCTCGACGAACTCTACGAGAACAACGACAAGCCGGTGCCATCAGTGAATGTCATACTCTTTCTCGCTGGCGATGAGACGTTCGACAAAAACGCGAAAATACTACTGGATAAATACGTGCGCTTCTTCCGTGGTAAAAACCGCGTCATTCGCGGCGAAGACGAGATCAAGAGCGCCCGTAGTTCGAAGAATACCAAGAACTAGCCGGAACCCACCGAATTTCAAACAAAAGGCAGCCGATCAATAGGCTGCCTTTTTTTGTGCGTATCACCGCCCCTTTCATTGATTGATTTCATACGGCGAACTTGACGAAACTCGTCGGTAGCGCTTTCTTTAAAGTATGCTCCCCCCCGTTAAAAAGAAAAAGATGAACCCGCTGTTGATGAAAGTCATCGTCATCAGCGTAGGCATGCACGTCATTGCAGGCTTCATTGCCGGTATTATTACCGTCGCCAACATTGTCATCCAAGAGGATGCGCAATTCGAAGAGCCACCCGTCGTGGAAATAGAAGAGCCGCCACCACCGGTCAAGGTGCAGATCAAGCCGCAGCAACCCAAGCAGCAACAGGCACAGCGCCTCAGCATGCGCCCGGTCGCCAACATTGCAGTCGCTCAGGTGGACGTCAATTTGCCCGACATGGATCAAAGCTTCACCGTCAGCGCCGGCCTCGGCGGCATCGGCGGCGGCAGCCTGCTCGGTGGCACGCGTGGCAGTATCGGCATGGGTCTATCCGATGTCAGCGTGTTCGGCCTCAAGACACGCGCTGAACGCATCCTATTTGTCATCGATGCGAATCGACAAATGGTCACCGATAAAAAGGGCGGCCTCAATAGCTACAAGGTGATCAAAGATGAAATCACCGACATGGTCGGCAACCTCTCCGCAGGCACACTGTTTAATGTGATGCTGCAGGACCGCAGTCGAACCATGCTGTTCAAACCACAGCTGACCTCAGCCGGAGCCGAAGTGCACCAAGAACTGATTCAGTGGATCAACCCGATCAATGCCAGCGCCACCAAGGTTGGGCTCGAAGACAACCGACTCGCGAAGAAACCGCAGCTCAAGACCCTCAATGGCGAAGCGGTCAACACTGCCATACGTCACGGCTGGCGTGGCAATGAGACGGGCTTCATCACACAAGTCGCCCTAGAGCAAAACGTCGATGCGATCTTCTTTATCACCGCCTAATACCGTGGGTTTGAAACCATCCGTCGCACACTCAACGAGCGTGAAGAAGCCGAATGGCAGCGAAAAATCGCCAAGCGCGACTACATCAAGCAACTCGCGGAGCATAAGCTGGAAATCCCGAAGATGGAGGCGAGAATCAAAGCCGAGATGGCGAAGATCAACGCAGAGCGTAAAAAGAAAGGCCAACCAGCACGCGTGTTAGAACAACGCCATGGCGTCTATTCCAATGCCAATGAACTCGGCCTCAAATGGCCCAAAGGCACCAATCACCCCGGTCATAAGCCCAGTCATGAAATCAAGGATAGTGACGTCTCAAAATATTTCCGCACACTCATCGATGAGCTCTACGAGAATGACGAAAAGCCCGTGCCTTCGGTCAACGTCGTGCTGTTCCTCGCTGGTGACGAAGAGCTCCGCAAAGAGTGGAAGATACAGCTGGACAAATACGTAAAATTCTTCCGCGGCAAGAACCGCGTCATCCGCGGCGAAGACGAGATCCAAAGCGCCCGCAGTTCGAAGAATACAAAGAACTAAAACAGCTGGAAGGACTTTCGCTTCACCCAATAGCAAGACATCATTCGTCGCGGACTGGTGAAGTCATTTCGACCACACTGCCTCACCCTCCGCACAGATCGGAACCGCTTCGCGGACTCAAACAGCAACGCATCATTCGTAGCGGACTGGCGAAGCCATTTCGACCACGCAACCGGAGCATCGCACATGGCAACACCTCGGAGTGCTGTTCTGTTCAATCGAGCGAGGTTTACTATTTCTTCGACCAGCCTTGCGTCATCGATATGTCCTTCAACTCTGTTGCAGCTGCGTAGTCTTTAGGCATCATTGAAAAACGCTGCAAGAATGTCAGAGCATTACGTAATTGAGTCACAGGATGACGCTGCTTCTCCAAACCATCTGACGATAAATTCTGCAGGCCTGCAACATAAGCGGTGACCAGAGCATCGCATTCGCTCCATGCCGCTGGATCGTTGTCATACATATAGGCTTCCAGCAAACGCATCATTCGATCAAAGCCCTGCAAATCGGCTGCGCTGGCACGCACTTCGGCTGCGATCTCGGCGCGTTTCGCCGTAGTGGCCTCCGCTGAAATGCGACCATCCATGCCACCATCGGCAGGTCGTGGACGTAACGAGCGCACCCAAACATTACGATAGCGCACCGGGTTGCCGTGATCCTGTAAGCGTATGCGATCCTGCTCGGGATAAACAGTCGTCACGGCCTTGCGCTTCCTCCAACCACCGCCGCCATCCAGCGCTGTGCTGTCTTGCACGACGACTCCGTTGACCAATACGGTCATTGAACCTTCATCCAGCACGACGCCGTCTTTCACGATTGGGCGACGGTAAATAATATCATAACTCTGCCATTGTCCGGGTGCGCGCAGTGCGTTGGCTGCGGGTGGCATGACTCCATAGACCGCACCTGCGGTGCCATCGGGATAGGTCGGGTTATTATAGTTATCGAGCACCTGCACTTCGATCCCTCCAGGTAAGAACACACCGCTATTGCCACGTCCCTGCCCTGCTCCGGGGAGTTGCTTCGCATGCGACCATTCAATGTGTAGTTGGCAATCGCTGAACTGCGCCTGCGTTTCGATGTAACCCGCGCCACCGACTCCGAGCATATGCCCCTCTTGAGCAGTCCAATCGGCCTTACGTTTATGTAAGCGCTTTTTTTGACGTCGTAATTCTTTCCAATTTGAGGTCGTAGGATTTTGGGGTATTTTTCCGAGCTGTGGTCGTAAAACATGACCGTCCTCGTCGTAGGATTTGAACGTGTTTTTCCGATGTTTTTTGAGTCATTTTTTTGCTACAAGAGTTCGAGTTGCTGGCTGCTTTGCC
>CAJQOS010000054.1 GCA_905479975.1 uncultured Puniceicoccaceae bacterium
GGCAGGGTTCCTTTCATTAGGGATTTGGTTCTCCGAATCTGACGCGCACGGGCGGGAATTTGGAGATTTGCTCTGCTCAATGAGGCTTGTCGATTCGCTCGGAACTCCGTTTCTCTCCGTTTGGCGGGATGTCGCTTCGCTCGGAACTCTGGCCTTAATCCCTAATGAAAAAAACTTGGTAGGCGATCACGACATCCTCTACCTTAGATGATGCTATTTTTGCGATGGTGTCATCCTTTAGGCTGTTGGTGCCGTAGACTCCACTGGCATTCTCGATGCCATTCGAGTAGAGTGTCAGTGTGTCGATTACAGATTCGCAGAGGTGAATTTGGTAATATTTCAGTGCCTCGGGATTGAAAATTGTTCGGTGAGGAACTTTTAGATAATGGTGATTGAAATCGCTGTCTGTGATTCTTCGTCCATAGAGTTGCTCGATGTGCCCGAGGTCGTTTCTGATGGGAACCGTAATGCGACCCATATATGCCTCTCGGTTTCAAGCTGACGTGGAGTTAGCAGTGGGGGGAGTGTTGGAAGAATTGCCAAGTGGCATGCTGAGAAGGATGGAGTGAATTGGGGTGTTTCAGATGAGACCGCGCCGCGTATAGGACTTCGTCCCACGCGGTTGGCTGCGGTAGACTTGTTGAAACTCGGATCGTGCCGATGTTTTTGCTAACGGCAATAACGTAAGTGTGTATTTTCGCATTAATAGATGACAGTTACGTGATAAGAGTGTGTTCGTTTTGTTGAATGGCTGATGCATTTAGTGTTGCAAAATGTATGTTATTATCAACAATGTCCTTCAATATGGAGCATCCTAGAGGGAACCGATCAGAGGCGGAGTGTCTGCTGGAGCTGGCGGAGGGCAGGGAACTGCTGCCGCTTGCGGACATTCGGGAAGTGGGGCTTTCGAGGAGTGTCGTTACACGCCTTGTGCGTGATGGTCGCCTGGAGCGTGTTGGTCGGGGATTGTATCGTCGGCCGGATGCGCCTGTCGGGGAGCATCATGATCTGGTGGCTGTGTTTGCTCGTGTGAATCGGGCGGTGCTGGTGCTGCTGAGTGCGCTGCGCTTTCATGAACTTGGCACGCAGCAACCGAGTGCCGTCTGGATGCAGCTGCCGGCACGTGCGCGTGTGCCTAAGATGGAATGGCCGCCACTGCGGGTGGTGCGCACTCGGGTCGAGGCGCTGTTTACTGAGGGGGTGGATTGGCACGAGATCGGTGGTATCCAGGTGCCGATTACCAATCCCGCTCGCACAGTGGTGGATTGTTTCAAACATCGCAGTCAGGTGGGTCTAGACGTTTGTCTCGAAGCACTCCGGGAACTTGTTCGACGGGATCGTAATGCAATGGATTCACTGTATTGGTATGCCACAATCAATCGTGTGCAGCATGTCATGCAGCCATATCTGGAGGGCGTGGTATGAAGCAGGTCGCGGAATCCGTCCGTGCGCGCCTGCTCAATTTGTCGCGCGAGTCGAATGTTCCGTTCAATGGTTTGTTGGAGCAATATGCGACGGGACGCTTTCTGTGGCGCTTGAGTCAGAGTCGATATCGAACGCGTTTTTTCCTGAAAGGCGCACAGCTGTTTCGTATCTGGGGAGCTGCGATGCATCGGCCGACACGCGATGTGGACTTTTTGAGTTATGGTGACTCATCGGAAGAGGGGATCGCAGCAGCCTTTGAGGAGATTTGCCAACTGCCCTGCAATCCGGAGGATGGGTTGATCTGGGGAAAGGTGTGTGGCGAGCCGATTCGTGGAGATGTGAAATACGGTGGTATTCGAGCTCAGTTGCAGGCGTCGTTGGCGGGGGTACGAATTCTGCTACAGATTGATGTCGGATTTGGCGATGCGATTACTCCGGGGGCGTTGGAGTCTGAGTGGGCGGGGTTACTGAATTTTCCTGCGGCGAGTTTGTTGGTATATCCGCCCGAGACTGTGATTGCTGGGAAAATGGAAGCTGCTGTGACACTTGGTATTCGTAATAGTCGAATGAAGGATTTCTTCGATATGCATTGGCTGTCTCGTCATCTGTCCTTTGACGCGGAGGTTTTGAAATCGGCGATTGCTGCAACCTTCGAGCGTCGCGGAACCAAAGTGCCGCAGGGAGTGCCGCTCGCCTTGACGGATGACTTTGCGAACGATCCAAATAAGCAGACGCAATGGAAGGCATTTTTGCGCAAGAGTGATTTGGAGTTTATCGAATTTGCTGAAGTGATTGCGGAACTCCGGAAGTTTATCGTGCCGCTGCTGGGGGACGACGAGGGGATATCGTGAGCCGTCGCGTCGCGTAAAACGCTGCGCGCACGCGATCTGCTGCGGCTTTGGTGAGTGATGAGCGAATGGGGTAGTGTTGTCCTGCTAATGGATGGGTGCTATGGCTCGGCTGTTTTAACCACGGAGTTCACGAAGGCACGGAGCTAGTAGGCTGTTTTCATCTCTGCATGTCTCCGTAGTGTTTAATTCTCCGTGTCTTAGTGTCCTCTAGTGTAGCGGGTGGTTTTAATATGCGTTGGAGTTGTGCTATGGATACGTCGGCAGCTGAAGCAGCCGGTCCTTGGGGGCTTGGTTCGTGTGGCGGGGCAGGAGTGTTTTTGAACACCAAAAGACTCGAAATACGCGAAAGTCGGGGATGGTGGCTTATCGGGGTTTTCGTGTCTTTGGCGTGTTTGGGAGTGAAATTTACGGAAGCCCGACGTGGCCGACTGCGTCGGGAACCGCCGCGTAAAACGCTTCGCGCACGCGGCAGGCTAATTTTCGCTGATTGGACGCTTATTTTTCTTAGACACTGTGTTTGACGATCTGGTTGACTACTGCTTCGACCTCTCCCATGAACTTCGTAAACAATTGTGCGTGTCCGATTTTATGGAAAATGGTAGCGCCGTTATGAGTAGCGCCGTCATACTGTGGGCCACGAAGGAGCCAATGCCTGCCATTGCCCTGTCTCG
Source organism: uncultured Puniceicoccaceae bacterium (assembly GCA_905479975.1). Taxonomy (GTDB): domain Bacteria; phylum Verrucomicrobiota; class Verrucomicrobiia; order Opitutales; family Coraliomargaritaceae; genus Lentimonas. Next base: position 2,948 of record CAJQOS010000054.1, read on the forward strand.
GGGAGTGCGGATTGTATGGCGTATTTGATTGTGGATAGCCGGGGTAGTATGCACTGCCGCGAAGGGTCACATCCACCTGTAGATAGAGCACGCTTTTATTGCGAACAAGTGGCAAGCCCATGAGCCTGGACACCGCGTCTAGGGCGGTGTCCCAGTCTTGCATTAACTGTTCTGGGGAGTCGAAGTCGGTGATCCAACTCGTGGGCACCTGCATCATGAACTTGTCGGACTCGAAGTCCGTCCATGGCCCCGGATGGTGGCGCTCCGTTTCCTATTCCTGCGCGGTGGTGGAGTCGAAATTTCTGGCCGAAAAGAAGGGGGAGCGAACCGCGTTTTGTATCTCTATATGAATGAGCCCCGCATCGGCTTCGTGGGGGACTTCAATGTAGATGCTGCCTCCCAGCGGGTTCGGGATCAGCGTTTGAGACCTTTCAATCGGATAGACGAGTGATACCCTGTCGAGGCGTTTAACATTGGCTTGTCCTTAAGATCCCATGAATAAGGGCCCAGACGTGTTTTCGTAAGCATCCACAACGGCGAACGCCTGGCGAATTAGGAGGGGGGCGGTGCCGATGAACTTCGCATCTTTCTGTATGACTTGCGCCCGTAGATTTATTTCGTCCGCTGGCAGTGGAGCCTCTGCATCAATGTGCTTCAGCAGGTCGTGCAGCGCCCCCGTCAGTGCTGTTGTCGATGTTGCCTGCACCGCTGGGCAGATCACGAATGCACACAGTAACAGTAAGCCGATCGTTCGTTTGTTCATTATTCGTATCTCCAACAGAATTTCGTTCATGAGTCGGAGCTTTGACCCCTTTGTACGCAAAAGTAGTGACCGTGGTATCATCCCAATCGGACTCCGGATTTTTCATCAAGACGGATAGATCGTTTCCTTCCAGTTGTTTTATCAGGAGATAATTTTAAGGGAATGAGATTCTTACCTCCACTCACCGCACTCCGCCCTTCATGCATTGATGAGCCACATCCATGGCTTACTTGTTTAATTGGAAAACGACACGAAAGCCCATGGAGTCACTGCGGTCACTTGGGGCAAAGCCAATAGAGCGCTTAGCAGAACTCTATCGCCTCGACAAGGATCCGCATGAAATGAAAAACTTGATTCATTCGCCTGAAGCCGCCGCGCAGTTGACGAAGATGCAGCAGTTGCTGGAAAACGCGAAAGAGCAATACGGCTACACTCCACCACCTTACCAATACGAGCCGCCGGTCGCGGAGTAAGGCCAGGGCGAAATGTAGTTCGTAGCTGCGTTGATTGTGTGCAGTGCATGAGGCGTAGCTGCAGCCCAATGCCATTGCATATTAATTTCCCAGTCCGGGAGCTCCCTCCCTTGGTAAGGGAAGGAGTTAGTGACCGCCAACTTCACATCACTCAGACTTGTGTAAGCCGGAACGCGGGTTAAAAACACCGCGCTACGCTTTACTCCCAAGGATCTATAAGGGTTTTTTCTGCCAGGGCCGATCAACATGGAACGTAATGTTAAAGTCTGACGATTTTAGCACATGCCGATTTTTGTCATTGATATGACAGATTCCATATGACAGATTTCTGGTTAATGGATGCTCCGAGACTACTAGGCCACCCGATCGTTCGTTCAAGTCAGATTCTACTAGTCGACCAAATTCACGATATTTTATGTGAAGAAATTCACGCTGGCCGCTGGGCAATTGGCGAGAAATTGCCGAGTATGATGACCATGGCGAATCAATGTCAGGTCAGTCGCATGCCGGTTCAGCAGGCGATCGAGCAGCTTGGGGCCGAGGGCTATGTGCGGCAGGAAAATCGCTCTGGTATATATTTGGAATCGATCACTCCGAAGGGGCAACCGCTTGGGGTGATGGGCATCGTATTGCACTCAAATCCCAAGAATGAGCGCGAGTTGGAACATTTGGGATACGAACAGATGCTGGTGCATCGCTTTATGAAGTTTGCGGCAGATCGCAATTATCAGACACGTGTGGTGTATGCGGCTGAAGATCAGGATTGGAGCGAACTGAACCGTGTTGGCGCGATATTCGATAAGGACGTCAAGGGAATCGTGTCGCTGGTGCCGTTTGCCCGTGGTGATATTGGAGGGCTCGATGAAGATCGTATCCCGCTGGTTTTCTGGTGCGAGCCCGACCACCGCAGTGCGCCTTGCGTCGCTTCGGACTACGAGATGGCATTTTATCACTTGACCTGTGATTTGATTGAACGGGGGCATCAGCAAATTGCGCCGTTTGCATGGCCGGGCTATACCGCAGAATTGAATCGCACGTTTTTTCGCGGATATCGTCGTGCGATAGTGGAAGCTGGCCTGCCGATTCGTGAGGACTTGTATGATCAAACCCTGGAGATCGGTAAGCGTGACACGCTCGCGTGTCAGTCATTTATCAAGGAGCAGTCTGACATTACGGCCTATGCGTGTATGTTTCATGAGCGTGGTGATCAAGTGACGCAGGCACTGACTGCTCTCGGAATGCGGATTCCAGGACAGATCAGCGTTGCATGTGCTAGCCCTGATCAATCGGCCTTGAGTGTCGGTCTGAAAATGAGTGGTGTCGGCTTCTCGCCAGAGAAGGAAATCGAAATGTGCTTTGATTTGCTACGTCAGCAAAACTTGAGTCGCGAGTGGAGTATTGGCACAGTGCTTCTTTCGCCGTTCTCAATCAAAGGGGGGACGATTGCTGCGCCGCAGTCGGGCCAAGTGCCGGTCGCGCAGTAGCGACGCAGTCACGCTTGAATCGTTTGACGGCGATGTCGCCGCTGGCGGCAAGCTTAACGCATTGTCCATTAAGTGCCCTGTGGGGTTCAAATTTAGGATCTGTTCTTCTTGCCAACGACTTATGGAATTACGCTTGCGCCCTGATACTCATACTATTGCCTGGTGAACATCTTCACAGCCATCCCATAGAATGACTTTTCTGTTATACAGTAATTTCCCGGGACGATCTTTGCTGGCACACATGTAGAAGGATATGCTTCTAGGGGGAGGGCGGTTCGGTGACGTTCTGGGGGCTGTGATTGGACGAGGCATATTTCAATTGGCAAGATCCGGTTTGTTGCGTTTTTTAAGAGCTACGATGCTTTCCGATTTCACAACCCCGTTCGAGCACTCTGAGTTGGTCGCACTTGCCGAGCGCATGGGGGAGGCTGAGTTTGCCGCGCGTTTACAGGCGGAGGAGCGGATGCGGGAGTTGCGGGGTGCCGGGCAAGGACGTGGGATGTTTCGCTTTGAGCATATTTGGGATCAATATGGTTTTATCCGTGGTTGCTTAAAAGTCAGTGGTTTCTGGGGGCGGGCGCATCGTAACTACTTTGATATTCAAGTCGTGCGTAATGAAGTGGTGCTGGATCGGTTGCCAGCGGCGTTTGATGGATTTACCATTCTGCAACTCACGGATCTGCATGCGGATCTGCACCCTGATTTTTCAGAGGCCGTGCGTCGTGTGATTACGCCGTTGGAGTATGATGTGATGGCGCTGACGGGGGACTTTCGCACTTGCACCTTTAGTGATCATTCCGGTGCGACTGCGGCGACGATTGAGATGCTCAAGGAGGTAGATGCACCGCGCTACGCAATTTTAGGCAACCACGATTCGTTGGCAAAGGTGCCAGAAATGGAGGCGGCAGGGATACGGTTTCTGTTGAATGAGCATGTGGTGCTACGTCGTGGTGACGATGCGTTGCACCTCGTCGGGATTGACGACCCGAATTATTACAAGAGTCATAACTTTGAGCATGCGCTACAGGGAGTGCCTGTCGATGTGTGTAAGATATTGCTCTCACACTCGCCGCAAACGTATCGCGAAGCGAATCAGTTAGGCTTTGATTTCCTTATGGCAGGTCACACGCACGGCGGGCAGATTTGCCTGCCCGGCGGGCGTGTCTTGGTGCATGATCATAGTTCGCCGCGTCACTTGCTCGCAGGCGTGTGGCGCGAGGGGAAGTTGCAGGGTTACACCAGTCGAGGCACGGGTGCGTCAGGTATTCCGGTTCGGCTGAATTGTATGCCAGAAGTGACGCTGCATGTGCTGCGTTGCGGTGGCTTTCATTAATGGGTAGCGAAGTCCGCGAAGCGGTTTCGATCTGCAGTGATCGTTACGGTTGGACTTCGAAGGCAATGCGCATGAAACCACGGGATTCGACAGGAATTGAAGCTGTGCGATATCCGTTCACATCGAGTGGGGAGAGTGCGACACCCTCAGTGTCCCATTTGATTAAGTTTTCACTGCGTTTAACCGTGTAGTTGATATTGCTTCGTCCTGCGTGGAATCTTAGCTCGAAGTTTTGGCTGTCGACGCTGTGCTCTGGTGGTGCGGCGGAGCCTGCATAGCCGATGTCGAGCGCGTATTCGCCGAGTATGCTATAGCCCGATCGCCCGATCTGTGACGGTTCGGCGTCGTGACGATAGCCGCGAGGGAGCATCCATTCGAGGAGTGGTGTGCGAGAAGTGAGTGGCAGTTCCTCAGCTGCGATGGTTGAACTCGAATCGTAGTAAGTCCATGCAGGTGTGGTGAAACCTTCCGCGCCTTCGAAATAGTAAGCTGTCAATCCGTTCATATAAGCGAATGCATTCCGTTCGATCTCGGCTGGCGCATTTCCTTGGAAATAAATCGATGTCAACTGGTCGCAACCGCTGAAGGCAGCGGTCTCAATTGTAGTCACACTACTTGGCAAACTGATGGAGCGAAGCTGCGCGCAATCTGAGAACGCAACGAATCCGATCGAAGCGAGGCCCTCAGGCAGAACGATTCGTTCGAGATGCGCGTTATCCTCGAAGGCGTAATCCTCGATTCTGAGTGTTGTCGAGGGAACCGCATAAGAGTCGCCATTCTTGAGCTGCGGGTAGCAAACTAGAATCGAATGGTCATCGTCGAATAGCACGCCGTTGCGACTTGAGTAGCGTGGATTGCTTGAGTCGACTTCGATACTTCGAAGTGCATTCGTAAAACGCAGGGCACCTGGCTCGAAGTTTGTTACGCTAGCAGGAAGCGAAAACGTTTCCAGACTTCTGCACCTCTCGAAGCAGGAGTCGGGGATCGTGGTGACACCAGCGGGGATCTCGACGCTTAAGAGTTCGATACAAGTGTAGAAGGCACCTTCCCCCAGGGGCATCAAACTGCTAGGAAGTTGGATGCCATCGAGGTAGATGGCCGTGTTGAAAGCCCAGTCTTGGATATTCGTGACACCTTCCGGAATGATATACTGGCCGTCTCGCGCTCGTGGGAAGCTCACTAGAGTGGTCGCAGATGAGTCAAAAAGCACTCCATCGATCACACTGAAGTGGGTGTTGCTCTCCTCTAGTTCGATCGCCTGCAGTTGAATGCAGAAGCTGATAACGCATGCTCCTGTGTAGATATGATCACTTAGGGTTCAGACGAGATTTAAGTGTGCTCCTCTGATTTGAAGTAGGTGTAGTGATATGTGTTATAAAATCTTGTCTCACGTTCGTTGTCATCGTTTGTTGAAATTCAGATGATACTTTTATTCATAGGTGGGATTATATTGGTCGGGGTGCTTGCTTATTTGGGGCACCTACAGGCGAAGAAGCGTCGGGAGGCGTTTCAGCTATTGGCGCAACAGTGGGGCTTTCGGTTCTATCCAGAAAAGGACTCTGGCTTTGCGAGCCGTTACAGCTTCCTGGACCACATGGACGATGGCCATAGACGTTATGCGTATAATCGTCTGTCGGGGAATGTCGACGGGGCGGAGGTGAATGTGTTCGACTATCATTACGAAACGTATTCGCAGGATAGCAAGGGGCGGCGCACGACGAATCATCATCATTTCTCGATTTTTACAATGGATCTCTCTCAGCGTTTTCCTGAGCTCAATATCGAGCGGGAAGGCTTCTTCTCGAAGATAGGGCAGGCGCTTGGATTTGATGATATCGACTTCGAGTCGTTGGAGTTCTCGAAGCGCTATAAGGTGAAGTCGCGTGATAAGAAATTCGCGTATGATTTCTGTAATGCCCAGATGATCGATTATTTGTTGCGTCAGCGGGATTTGATTATCGAGGTGGATGGTGCCACGCTTGCACTAACTTTTCGAGGGAAGCTCGCGATTGAGCGCATCCGTCCGAATTTCGAGCGCTTGCAAGCAATTCGTTCGTTCATGCCGAACTACCTATTTAACTCCTAAGCTATCGAAATGACTCCTGCGTTGATTTTTCTCTTTGTTCTGTTGGCTCTACCTGTGCTCTACGTGATTGTGACGTATAATGGGCTGGTCGCGATTCGTAATCATATCCGCGATGCGTGGGCGAATATTGATACGGAGTTGAAGCGGCGTTATGATCTGATCCCGAATCTGGTGGAGACGACGAAGGGCTATGCGAAGCATGAGCGCGAGACTCTGGAGCGTGTGATCACGTTGCGAAATCAATGTCGTGCGAATACGGGGCGAGTGGTCGAGCAGGCGGCTACGGAAACGCAGTTGGTTTCGAGCCTGAACGGATTGTTTGCGTTGGCAGAAGGGTATCCAGATCTGAAAGCCAATACGAACTTTCAGCAATTGCAGGCGGAGTTGATCAACACCGAGGATCGTATTCAGGCAGCTCGCCGTTTCTACAACGGCAATGTGCGTGATTATCGGAACAAGGCGCAGTCGTTCCCTGCGAATATGGTGGCAGGGATGTTGGGCTTCCCTCCAGATGCGGAGGACTTCTTTGAGGTGGAGCCAGTCGAGCGTGAGTCCGTGCGAGTTCAGCTTTAATTCAGGGAACTATTAAGTGGGTGCCGCCACTGGAGTCGGGGGAAGCGGCTGAATCCACGATCCAGAGAAATCCATTGGCAGCCGTATTCGATGGCGAGCGCGGCATGGTAGGCGTCTGGGATTAGGTTGCCTTTGGCTTCGCCGCTGCGGCACAGTTCCATGAATATGGGCCAGTGGTTTTCACGGGGGGAGAGGATGTGGACGTTGGTGCGTGAGCGGAAATCTGCGATGAATTCGAGTGCTTCTTCCAGTGGCGTAGGCTCTTTGAAGATTTTCGGATGAGTGATGATACGTAGGGCGCCGCTCAGGACGAGTTCAGACACTGCGATCCCGCGAGGCTCGTTCAGCGCTTTGATAAGCCATTCGGTAATGGCTGCATGTTGATCAGCATCTTCCCGGTGCGCTTGCACGAGAATGTTAACATCCAATAGTTGCATCAGGCGGAATTAGGCGTCCATTGCTTCCAGCAATGAGGCGGAGTTGTTGAGCTCGATCCCAGATTGAACGCCCGAGCCCGTGAAGGTCTTCAGTGGACGGGTGGTCTGGTTGGCTGTGCCTGTCCGTTTGGGGGCGGTTAAGCTCAAACGTAGTGCTTCATCCACCACTTCACCGAGCGTGCAATTGCGCTGGATGGAGCGTTTTTTTGCTTCTTTAAGTAGGTGATCGTTGATGCTTAACGTGGTTCTCATGCATCAAAACATCACATGGATGCATCATGATGTCAAGCGGGCGGGCATTGTAGCGAGGCGGGTTCGATTTGTGTTGGTTGCTGCGACTACTTAATGCCTTCAAGTAAAAGTAAAAACTTCCAGAGCGGCAGCACTTGGATTTTTCCGTCATCGGAAATCCATTCTTCGTCAAGGGTGACGATGATGCTTTGGGTCTTCTTAAATTCCGTGGAGGCTTCCTCCAGTGCTCTTAATTCACGTTGTCGGGTGGTTTCGTTTTTCAGAGTCCAAGATACTTGGATCAGAACGGTGGTGTCGCCTTTCTCGTAAACAAAATCGACCTCGTGTCCTCGCTTTGTTTCGTAATACCCGAGTTCGTGCCCATTGCGACGTAAAGTCATAAAAACCAAATTCTCCAGAAAAGCTCCATTGTTTTCAGATCTCTGAGTCATGTAGGCATTAAGGATGCCGTTATCGATGACATACATTTTCTTCGGGTTGACTTGGCGTTTCTTTTCAGAGCGCGTCCAGATCGGTAGTGGGAAAAAGAGATAGGCATCCGTGAGGTGGCGGATGAATGTGTAAACGTCATCTTTTGCCACGCGCAGGCCGCGACTTTTTAGATCCAGATACAGTTTATTGACGCTCAGCTTGGTCGTCGGGTTGCGCAGCACGTGGTAGAGCAGTGCACGGAGCGCTTCTATGTTGCTTACGCCATGACGCTCGACGACATCGCGTAAGACCACCGCATCGACATAGCTTTGCGCTACTTCGTTTGCACGTATCGCCGAAAGCATTTGGATTTCAGGTAGGCCGCCTCTGCGGCAGTAGGCTTCCGCATGTTGATTTAATTTTAAGCGGGTCTGCGCACCGACTCTGGGTAGATTCAATGACGCCGAGTGAGCGCTGAGGTATTCCTTGAAGGAGAACGGGAAGACTTCGCGGTCGAGAGATCGCCCGCGGAGGCCGGTTGCGATTTCTGCGCTTAGCAGTTTGGCCGATGAGCCTGTTACGAAGACTGAGACCTTTTCTGTATCAATCAATCGACGGATGAAGCGCTCCCAATTCGGGACATTTTGAATTTCATCAAAGAAGAAATAGCAGTGCTCGGATTTTTTCTCTGGTTGTCCGTGATAAAACACATCCAAGATAGTTTGGCAGTTGGAAAGCTCGAAGCCGAACAGACGGTCGTCCTCAAAATTCAGGTAAAGGATTCGATTGCGGTCTACCCCGTTCGCTAAGAGTTCTTTAATCTGCTGATAGCATAAATAGGTTTTTCCTACTCGGCGCATCCCGATCAAGGCCAGTGCCTTTCCCTGCACGAGCTCCAGATCGCAATCGCGTTCTGTTAAGTCGGGCAGTTGGCGCTCTAAGAAATCGCCATACAAAGATTCCAGTGCTTCTTTCATTTCTCTGATAGTTTCCTGAAATAAAGGAAAGATCAATGAAATAGTTTCCTTTATTTTAGGGAGCTATTGTCGGTGTGGTTGGTTCTGCGGTTCGAAGTCGGTTCCCGTCTCCGCTACATTTTGTGTGTAGCGAAGTCCGCGAAGCGGTTTCGATCAGTGTGGTTGGGCTGATGCTCGGCGGTCGAAACCGCCTCGCCAGTCCGCTACGGGATTGTGATGTGAGCCGCTGCATGTTTTGCGTTGCCCGAAGGCATCGAGGCTGCACTGCTTGAGTCGTGTCTATGTCTGATTCTCATTTAACGCTCCCCATTCATTCGGTTGCTGATCAAATCGTTGCTGGTTTGGCGTCCTATGGGCGCGTGGTGCTGAGTGCGCCGACGGGCTCGGGCAAGTCGACGCAGGTGCCGCAGATCCTAATCGATGCGGCGCAGGTCGAAGGCGATGTGGTAGTGCTACAGCCTCGGCGTTTGGCGGCTCGGTTGTTGGCTAAGCGGGTGGCACAGGAGCGTGGCTGTAAGTTGGGCGAAGAGGTGGGCTATCAGATTCGTTTTGAAAATATCGTTGGTCCGAAGACGCGGATCCGCTTTGTGACGGAGGCGATTTTACTGCGACAGATTTTACAAGACCCGACACTCAAGGGCGTAGGGGCGGTGGTGTTTGATGAATTTCATGAGCGCCATCTGACCAGTGATTTGAGTATTTCCTGCGCACTGAAGTCGGTGCAATCCGTGCGCCCGGATTTGAAAATCGTGGTGATGTCGGCGACGCTCGATATCGATACGCTGGAAGGGTATTTGAATCCGTGTGCGCGCGTGGAGGCGTCCGGGCGGATGTATCCAGTGACGATGCGCTACATGGGAGCGGCACTCAATCGCGATGCGGCTCCGGTCTGGCAACGCGGGGCATCGGCGTTTCGTGCGGCGGTGCGTGAGGGGATTGAAGGTGACGTGTTGATCTTCATGGCGGGTGCCTTTGAGATTCGTAAAACCATTGAGGCGGTAGAGGCGTTACCCGAATCGCGTGGTTACGATGTGTTGCCGCTGCATGGCGAACTCTCGCCGGATGCGCAGGATCGGGCGGTGTCGTCGGGCGGGCGCCCGAAGGTGATCGTCTCGACTAATGTGGCGGAGACTTCAATCACGATCGAAGGCGTGCGCGTGGTGATTGATGGCGGGCTGGCGCGGATTGCACGCTACGATGCACGTCGGGGGATTAATTCGATTTTAGTGGAGCCAATTAGTCGCGCATCGGCAGAGCAACGCACTGGGCGTGCGGGGCGCACCGGGCCTGGCCATTGTATGCGGTTGTGGAGCGAGGCAGAGCAGGGCACACGCACGGAGCGAGATGAGCCGGAGGTAAAGCGGGTGGATTTGTCCGAGACGTTGTTGCTGCTTGCGGCTGCGGGTATTTCGAAGCCAGAGGCCTTTGCCTGGTTTGAAGCGCCTGAGCCGAAGGCGCTGACGCGTGCGCATGATTTGTTGCACGATCTCGGTGCGTTGGATGCTGAGGGGGCGATTACGCCAACGGGGCGCAAGATGGCGGGCTTTCCGTTGCACCCTCGCTATGCGCGGATGTTGCTAGAGGCCGATCAACGTGGCGTGCTGCCAGAGGTGGCACTGATTGCGGGACTCAGTCAGGGGCGTTCGTTTTATCGTGCGTCGCGGGATGCGCGTGTGCGTAAGGAGCAATTGCGGCAGGTCGAGGATCATGTCGATGAGCGTTCGGATTTTTTCGTGCAGCTGCGTGCGTGGGATTTGGCGAAAGCGGCGAAGTTTAATGCGAATGCTTGTGGAATGCTCGGCATTCATGGCGGTTCGGCTCGTCAGGCCGGTGATACGGCTCGGCAGTTGCTGCAGCTTGCGCAGCGGCAAGGCTTGGATACGCGTGGGGCGGCGTTACCAGATGAGGCGGAGCGTATTTGTAAGTGTTTGTTGGCTGGGTTCTCGGATCATTTGGCAAAGCGTAATGACACGGGCACGCGGCGCTGCCGTATGGTGCATGGACGCACGGGGGAGTTGCGGCGTGAGAGCGTGGTGGACAGTCCGTTGTTTGTGGCTGCGGAAATCGAAGAGCGTGATGTGCGAGGCGAGGTGACGGTGCTGCTTGGTTTGGCGACAACGGTCGAGCCGGCATGGTTGGATGAACTCTTTCCTGAGGATTTCTCTGATGGCAATCAGACGACCTACGATCCGAGTCTGCGCCGCGTGGTGTGCCGTAGTGAGCGTCGTTTTCGTGATCTCGTGCTGTCGGCGACGGATAAGGGTGAGCCTGATTTAGACAAAGCTGCGGAACTGTTGGCGGCGGAAGTGGTGGCGGGTCATTTGAATTTAAAGGCGTGGGACTCGGTAGTTGAAAACTGGATACTACGGGTGAATTTCGTGGCGCAGCATTGCCCGGATGCAGAAGTGCCGCCGATTGACGACGAGGCGCGGCAGTTGCTGATTGAGCAAATCTGTCACGGTGCATTGAGCTATAAGGAGATCAAAGATCGACCTTCGCTGGCGACGGTGAAGGAGTGGATTAGCCCCGAGCAGCACTATTATATCGATACGTATGCGCCTGCGACGATGGATCTCCCGCGTCGACGTAATCCAGCGAAGATCCGCTACGAAGCGGATGGGCGAGCCTTTATCGCGTCGAAACTGCAGGACTTTTATGATGTGCCCGGCGCGAGTTTGACGGTGGCGAATGGTAAGGTGCCGCTATTGGTGGAGTTGCTCGCACCGAATCAACGGCCGGCGCATTTGACGGATGATCTCGATGGATTCTGGGACGGTGCGTATCACCACGTGCGTAAAGATCTGGCCGGGCGCTACCCGAAGCATGAGTGGCGCTAGTGCAGAGGGCTGAGAGCTGAGAAGGGAGACCTGAGAACTGAGCCGTAGTGGGGGGACAGACAAGACGGAGGTCTGCCGGAGCAATGTCTGTATCACTTCATCATCGCGAAAATCGCGATGGCGAGTGCGATGCGATACCAGGCGAAGAGTGCTAGGCCGTGCTTGCTCAAGTAGCCGACTAGCCATTTGACGGCGAGCGCTGCGGAGGCGAATGCGACGATGCAGCCAACTAAGACGGGGCCGATGTTGAGGGCTGCGAGCATTTCGGAGCCGTCGGAGACGAATTTATACGCAGAGGCGGCGCTCAGGGTGATGAGTCCTAATAAGAAGCTGAACTCCGCTGCGTGCGCGGGGGACAGGCCTGCGAGGTAACCACCAACGATGGTCGCCATCGAGCGGCTGGTGCCTGGCCACATTGCGAAACATTGAAAGAATCCGATCATGACGGACTTGCTGATGGTGAGCTCTTCGAGCCCTGGGCCGTCTTCGGGTGGGACGGCGCCTTTGTTGCCGTGATGCCGCCATTTCTCGACGATAAGCATGACGAATGCGCCGACGATCAGGGCGCCAGCGACGGCGAAGGTATTATCGCCCAGCGCAGATTCGATGAGGTCATTAAGTAGGAGGCCGAGCACGGCGGCGGGGATGAAGGCGGCGATGAGGTTGATTGCCAGCTTGAGCCCGTGGCGATCTTTACCCAAGCAACCCATGATGAGAGTGAGGATCGTGCGCCAGTAGAGCAGCACGACGGCGACGATGGCACCGGCCTGAATGACGATGACATAGGCATAGGCGGCGTCGCCGATGGTGTAGGCACGCATCGAGCCGTCGTCATTTTCGACGAGGATGGGTGCGCCAGTTTTGTCGGCCATCGGTGTATCACCATCGAGCCCGAGGAGTGCGTTGGCGATGATGAGGTGCCCAGTGGAAGAGATGGGCAGGTATTCGGTTAAGCCCTCAACGAGGCCTAGAATGACGGCGTCCGAGTAGCTCAAGCCTTCAGTTGTCGGCACGTCGTCCTGCTCGATAACGGCTTCGGGCGTCGCGGAGTAGACGAGCGAAGTGGCAAAGAGTGAGATGGCTAGGATGAGGGGGCCGATCAATTTCATGGGTGGAAGCTACTGGTATTCGGGGTTAAGGGAAGGCGGAAAGCGGGCGAAGCGCAGATTCTAATTTGCTTGAAGTCGGGTTTTTGCTTGAGGTTAATCGGGTATGCCTTTGCTTTCGGAGTGATACTTCAAATGCAAGCACTCGAACCACTTACAGATATTCTATTAACTGGCACCGACCTAGAGGCAGATCAGGCAACTGTCGTTGCGGAACTTTTGATCCGCTCGGATGTGTCGGCGTCGTCGAAGCGAGACTGTCTGCTTGCGTTGGCGCGTAAGGGGGAGACTGCGACTGAAGTGGCGGCCTTTGCGCATGCGTTTCGCGAGCATGCGGTGAATCCGGGCGTCGAGGAATGGGCCAGCCGAGCGATCGATGTGTGCGGCACCGGCGGTGATGGCTCGGGCACGTTTAATATTTCGACGGCGGTTTCCTTTGTCGTGGCTGCGGCGGGCGTGCCTGTCTTCAAGCACGGCAATCGCTCCATTACTTCGAAGTGTGGCAGCGCGGATTTGCTGGAGGCGCTCGGCATTCGGTTGGATGCACCACATGATATGCTGCGTGAGTCGTTGCGTGAATTGAATTTCGGTTTCTTTTTCGCGCCAGCGTATCATCCAGCGTTTAAAGAGATCATGCCAGTGCGGCGTGCCTTAGCGGAAGAGGGGCAGCGCACGATTTTTAATCTGCTCGGGCCGCTGATTAATCCCGGACGTCCCGCGTATCAATTGTTGGGAGTATTCTCGCAAGCGTGGGTGCAACCTTTGGCCGATGCGTTGGGTGAACTTGGTTTGTCGGGCGGTTTAGTCGCACATGGGCGGCCTCAACCAGGGAGTGCTTTGGATGAGTTGAGCTGTGCGGGCGAAAATTTTGTGGCAGGATTCGGCGCACGGGCGTCGGTGCCAAAGACTTTGAACGTCGCAGATGCGGGGCTGAGCGCGTGTGAGTTTTCAGATCTGAGCGGGGGCGATGTGGCTGAGAATTTAGCGACTATGCATGCGCTGCTCAGTGGTGTTGAGGGAGCAGTGGCTACAGGCTTGCGAGACAGTGTCTTGTTGAATGCGGGCGTGGCGCTTTGGATCGCCGGCGCGGCACCAGACATGGCTGGCGGAGTGGCGAAAGCGCGTAAGACGCTTCAGAGTGGTGCGGTGGAGCAATGGCTGCAACGGGTGCATGCCTTTTATAAATAAGGTTAGGTGTTCTAAGGTTCTATTATGGGAAAATATTTTGGCACAGATGGAATTCGTGGCCCAGTCGGGGGCGATTTGATTAATGCGGACGTGGCGTATCGCTTGGGTTCGGCATTGGGGCGCTATTTGAAGGCATTGAAGCCAGAGTTGCCTTTAAATGCAGTGATTGGCCGCGATACTCGTTCAAGTGGGGCGGAGTTGGCAGATGCCTTGATTCGGGGGCTGAATCAACATGGGGTCTATGTGCACGATCTTGGGATTGTTCCGACGCCATCGATTGCGCAGTCTGTGCTAGAGCAGCAGGCGGATCTCGGCATTGCGGTGACAGCATCGCATAATCCCGCCTCGGATAATGGCATCAAATTGTTCGACGGTAATGCCTGTAAATTTAACGATGCCGAAGAGGCTCGCATCGAAGCGTTGCTGGATGCCGAGCCTCCGGTTCCTGAGGATTTGCCGATGGCTAAGTCCTATCCTTTGGATGCGGCGGCTTTTTATGTGAATTATGTTCGGTCTTTGATGGATCAGAATTGCTTGTCGGGCTGGAAAATCGTGCTGGATTTGGCGAATGGTGCGACCAGTGAGACGACGCCAGCAGTCTTTGAGCGCTGGGGCGCGGAATTGATTTTGATTGGCAACAACCCGGATGGTGAAAACATTAACCAAGGCGTCGGGAGTGAATGCCCTGAGTTACTCGGTGAGGCAGTGGTCAAGCACGAGGCGAACTTGGGCATTGCGCACGATGGTGATGGCGATCGTGTGGTGGTGTGTGATGAGACGGGTGCTGTCGTGGATGGTGATATCTTGCTCGGGCTGTTTGGGCTGTATGCATTGCGCTCCGGAGCACTTAAAAACGACACTTTGGTGGCAACGGTGCAAAGTAACCTAGGGCTCGACATGGCGATCCGTGAGGCTGGCGGTCGAGTCGAACGGACGGATATCGGCGATCGTAATGTGGCGCGAGTCATGCGCGAGACTGGTTCGAACATTGGCGGTGAATCGTCCGGCCATATTATTTTCTCGGACTTTGCGACCACTGGAGACGGCCTTTTAGCTGCCGTTAAGCTGATCGATGTTATGTGTCATACAAAGAAGTCGCTGTCTGAACTTCGGCAGGAGATTCGCCTGTTCCCGCAAGGGACTTTGAATCTACGTGTCGCCGAAAAGAAGCCTTTGGGCACGCTCAAGGCACTCAATCGCGTCGTTGCCGCGGTTGAAGCTGACTTTGGTGAGGATGGTCGTGTGTTGGTTCGCTATTCAGGGACAGAGCCTAAACTCCGCTTGCTGGTGGAAGGAAAGGACGAAAAGCGTGTCGCCGATGCATTAAAAGACTTGGAAAAAGCGGCATGTTCGGATTTGGATGTAATGGCGCGTTGATCGCCCCTGATCAAACGCGCACGTATTAAATTTTAAGATTATGGAAGAAGTTGCTCTCAAGGATCTCGATCCCCGTCTCCAGAAGCAGATTGAAAACGCCCGTAAGGCTGTGGATAAAAATCCATCTTACGCCGTCGATATCATGTCAAATATCGTCGCACGCCAGCCAGAGTGCTTGGATGCACGTAAGATCCTTCGCCAAGCGCAACAGCGCGCGACGGAAGGCAAATCGAAAGGTTTTGGAGGTTTTCTCTCCAAGGTGACGAGTATCCCGTTCTCGATGGGCAGCGATGCGAAGGTCAAAAAAGACCCTAAAGGCGCGATGGCTGCGGCCGAGGAGTTGCTCAATGCAAATCCTGCCAATGTCACCGCACATAAGGTGGTTGGTGCGGCCGCTGAAGCGCTGGAGCTATTTGAGACTGCGGCCTTTGCGTATGAAGAGATTCGTAGGATCGAGCCGAAGAGTGCAGAGAACATTAAGGCGCTCATGTCTGCTTACATCCATATCGGTAAGAGCGAGGAAGCGATTCGCATCGGTGATGCTGCGTATCATGAACATCCTGCGGACGACGAAATTCAAGGTTTGATTAAGAAGGCCTCCGTGGAGCAGTCCATTAATAAGGGCAAGTGGGAGGAGGACGAAAGCTTCCGCGATAAGCTTAAGGACGAAGAAGAAGCGCAGAAGCTGGAGCAGGCTGGTCGTGCGAAGACCGGTGATGCTGGGCTTCGTTCGATGATCGAAGAGGCCAAGGCAGCAGTTGCCGAGCAGCCGGGGAACATCAATTTCTATCGCGAAATCTCCAGCAACTATCGTAAACTCGGAGACTTTGATAATGCATTGGAGTGGATTGGTAAGGCGCGCCAGCTTGAAGCGGGTCGTGCCGATGTGAATCTGGAGCGCTTGGAAGGCACGCTGAAGCGTGAGAAAATGGCTGCTGCGATTGCGGCGAAAGAAGAAGAGCTTGAAGCAAATCCTGAAAGTGCAGCACTTGAGGCTGAACTGGAAGCGCTTCGCCACGACGAACGCGTCTTCCGCCTCGCTCAGGCTGAAGACATCGTCCAACGCTATCCGAATGAATTTGGCTATCGCTACGAACTCGGCGAACTCTACCACGCAGAGGGTGAGACCGATAAGGCGATTAAAGAACTTCAGCTCGCACAACGCAGCCCGAAGGTGCGTATCAATGCGCTGATCCTCCTCGGTAAGGCCTATAAGGTGAAAGGCTTCTCTGATCTAGCTGCCGAACAGCTGAATCTTGCGAAATCCGAAATTCCGGGTGTGACGGATCAGAAGAAGGATGTGCTTTACGAGCTCGGCTCTTGCTACGAAGAGCAGGGCGATATGGATAAGGCGATGGTTGAATTTAAGGCACTTTACGGTGCTGATATCAGTTACCGCGACGTGGCTCAGAAGATCGACGATTTCTACTCTAAAAAGTAGTCGGCCTGATTGAACGGATAGACTTTAAAAACAATGGCGCGGGGTTAGGCCCGCGCCATTTTTGTGTCTGCTGTTCTCTGAGGGTGATTTACTGCTCAGCGACTAGCAGAAACGCGCCCGCACCATCGTGCCCGGTTTCCCATGGCAGGCTGATCGCGCGATCCTTTAGGGAGAATCGCTCGCCTTCTTCAGATTGCAGGAAGGCATCCACGACTTCCTGATTTTCATCGGTCTCGATGCTGCACGTGCTGTAGACCAGTCGGCCGCCGGGTTTCACGCAATGTGAGGCTGCGGCGAGCAATTGCTTTTGTAGATAGGCGCAGTTGCTCACGTCTCTACCGCGGAGACGCCATTTGACGTCGGTTCGGCGTTGGATCACGCCGGTGTTGGAGCACGGTGCATCGAGCATCACGGCGTCATATTGCGTCGGGAGCCCCTGTTCTTCGAATGCTTCGTCGCAGAGCTCCAGCAGGTCGCCTTCAAGGATGGTGCATTGTAGCTGCTCTGTCGCCAGGCTCTTTAAATTCTGGCTGAGCCGGGCGATACGGTTGCCGGGTAGGTCGAGTGCGACGATGTGGCCTTCGAGCTCCATTAAATGAGCCATGTCGTAGGCTTTTCCACCCGGAGCTGCGCACAGATCGAGCACGTCGTCGCCTTTTTTCGGCGCGAGTAGCCCAGGAGCGAGTCGAGTCGATGGATCTTTGATATAGGCGTTCCCTTTGTTGAGGAGGGGGCGTAGGTCGTCCTTCCATGAGGCGCCTGCGACTTTGTAGAAGTGCTCCCACTTGGTCTTTTCGAGGCCGTTCGGGAGTTCGTCCGGTGTGTCGTAGAGCTTGATGTAGGTGGCAGGGACGCGCTGATTCCATTCCATTAATTGAATGGTGGTTGGCGGGCCGAATTCTTTATTCCAGCGTTTAAATAACCATTTCGGGTGGCTGAAGTGGGCGTCTGGGCGATTGCTTGGGTGTGTCGCATCGAGTGCCTCTGGCAGTTTGCGAAGCACTGCATTTAGCAATCCGGTCTCGGATGCTGCCGCCAGAGTCTTGCTGCGCTCGACTGCATGGTGCACGATTTGAGGGTGTTTCTCCGCCGGGCTAGACAATATTTCGTAGCCAGCGACGAGGAAGATGGCCTCGATCATCGCACGCGGTTTTTGGCGGAGCATTGGTTGCAGCGCATGCTGGACTCGGTGTCCGTGCCGCAGTGCACCTAGGAATAGGGACTGGCAGCTGGCTCTGCGGTCGCCCGAGAAATCCTCAGGCAGTCGCTCTAGAAGCTGGTCCGCCTTGAGGTTTTCCGTCAGGTAACTCTCCGTTAGTGTGATGGCGCCATCCCATCCGCTAGCGGTGGCTGTAGATAAATTAAACTTAATACTTCTCATTGGTATAAAAATTGTTCATATTTCATCGTTTACGACTTAAGAACAGCATTCGCAATCTATTATGAACAAAGAGGCAATAGACGCTCTCATTGAAAAAAATCCCAAGCTAGTTTCCGCACGCGCGAAACTCGAAGCCATGGCTCCAGGCAATTATTGCCTGCATCGCAGCTGGGGTTTCGGCAAAATCGTTGATTATGACCCCGCCGAGGCGAAGATTATCATCGATTTTGAAGAAGGAAAAAAAGGCCACGCCATGGCGCCCGCATTCTGTGTGGACAAATTGGACGTGCTCAAACCGAACGACATTTTGGTTCGTTCCCGCATCGAGGCTGATGTGATCGATGAAATGATCAAAAAAGAGCCGGGAGATTTGATGTGTGAAATCATTGCGGCTACAGATGGTCAAGCCATGACAACCGCAGAGATCGAGCGCGTGCTCTCACGCGTCATCGGACCGATTAAATATAAGAAGTGGTGGACCGCGACCAAGAAGGTATTGGTTAAGGACCCGCGCATCGGTGTGCCGATCAAGAAGTCTGATCCATATATTTTCCGCGACGAGCCAGTGAAGCCTGAGCAAGAAATTCTTGAGCAGTTTCACGCGACTAAGAATTCAAAGCAAAAGATTCTCCTTGGTGAGAAGCTGTATGCGCTGTCTGAAAACATTTCTGTCGTTCGCGAAGAGATGCCGAAGATTCTCGCAGAGCTGACTGACGCGATTAAGAATGCGAAGAGCCTGAGCCAAGCAGACCGTCTGCACGGTGTGTGGGTGCGTAATAATTTGGCTCGCGACCTGCATGAGGATGTCGAAACATTGGATCCGTCATCTGCGTCGATCCTCGATGCGACGAGTGATTACTCCGAGCTCGCGGCAGAGCTTCCCGCGCTTTACTTTAAGCGTTATCTCGATCTGATCCGTCGCACATATGCTGACAAATGGCAGCAAATGGTTGAGGATCTGCTCCGTAATTCGAGCGGTAAATTTACCAGCGAATGTATCAATTTCATGTTGGAACAAGAGCAGAATGAGCGTATTAGCTACTGCTTGGATCGTTGGCTCAATGAGCAAACCATCAAGGGCCCACTTCTTTTATGGGTGGTTAAAAACCGTAATTCAAAGAAGTATGCTTCGATCATCCATCCGTTGGTGACACCGCGCCTGCTTGCTGCGATGTTCTACGCGATCGATTACGAAGCATTGCAGAATGCAAGCACCCGCCGTATCCCACTGGGTGATCTGCTGAGTGATGACATTGAATTGATCCCTGATTTGCTCGCAGATGCGAACGTCGAGACTGCTCGCGATCTCGCCCAGACATTGCTGCTCAATCAAGGGTTCGAAGAGTTGACCAAGAAGTCGCTGCTCGCACGTTTCATTAAGAAGTTCCCAACAGTTCAGAGCCTATTGGCAGGTGAGTCTGCTGATACTTCAGAAGATGATGCGCTGATCGTGTCTCAAGAGAGCTTCAATGCTTCTAAGGCAGAATACGAAGATCTGATTGCAACGAAGATTCCTGAGAATAAGCAAGCGATCGTCACTGCGCGTGAGCATGGTGACTTGAAGGAGAATTCCGAATACAAGATGGCGCGTCAGGATCAAGATATGCTTCTTTCTCGTAAGAACGAGTTGGAAGTCGATCTCTCTCGCGCTCGCATTACGGACTTCACTGAGGCCAATACTGAAAACATTGGTATCGGCAGTATCGTTGAGTTGAAGGAAGGTTCCACCGGCAAGAAGCATAAGTATGCGATCCTTGGTGCTTGGGATAGTGATCCTAAAAACGATATTCTCTCCTACAAGACTCCACTTGCTCAGCAATTGCTAGGTAAGGAGAAGGGAGCGGTAGCGGCCACTAAGATTGGTGGTAACGAAGAAGAGTGGACGATTCTTAAGATCACTCGCTGGCTTGACAAGAAATAGCTCGAATTCGCCTTTTTATACAAAAGCGCCTTCTTCGGAAGGCGCTTTTTTATTGATAGTGCGACTCTCGGGGATTTTGATCACAGTCAATCGTTTCCATGCGCTCATTTTAACCTTAATTTATCCATGATACGCACATTTGGCCGCTCGGCGTTGACCGTTGTTCATGAACTGGGAGAGATTAGCTTATTCGGAGCAGGTGCTTTGCGTGGTTTCTTGGGCCAGCGCCATCGTTTGGCGAAGCTGATTCAGGCGACGCATGAGATCGGCGTGCGCTGTTTCCCGATCGTGGCGATTGTTGGTTTGTTTACCGGATTGGTGATGGGCTTGCAGCTCTACTATACTTTGGTGAAATTTGGCGGTGAATCGGCCTTGGGCACTGCGGTGGCGTTGTCGATCATTCGTGAGTTGGGGCCGGTGTTGACTGCTCTGATGGTGGTGGGGCAAGCGGGGTCGGCGATGTCATCGGAGTTGGGTATCCAGCGTAATGATGAGCAGATCGATGCGTTGCAGACCATGAGTATTGATCCGCTGGGCTATTTAGTGGGGCCGCGTTTGTTGGCGGCGTTGATTTGTTTTCCGATGCTGACGGCGGTGTTTGATTTGATCGGTATTTTTGGCGGCTATATTACGGGCTCGGTTCTGTTGCATGTCGATTCCGGTGTGTATTGGAACCGTGTATTCGAGAGTGTGACTTGGTCGGATGTGCAGGGCGGTTTTATTAAAGCCGTCGTGTTTGGTTTGGTTACGATGGCGATTTGCACGTATCGTGGGTTTCATACGCATCGTAAGGCTTCGTTCCCTGGTGTGCGGGGGGTGAGTGAGTCGGCGACACGAGCGGTCGTGTGGTCGAGCGTGATGGTGCTCGCTACGGATTATTTGATCACTTCTTTTCTACTGTAATGGACGACGTCTTTCTAAAAATCAGCGGGTTGAAGAAGCATTTTGGCGACGCCAAGGTGCTGGATGGCGTGGATCTGGATGTGGCGCGCTCTTCGGTGACGACAATCATCGGCAAGAGTGGTATCGGGAAATCGGTGCTGTTGAAGTGCATCGCGAATTTACTGACGCCGGATGGTGGCGAGATTGAGCTGGATGGTAAACCGATTGCACACAGTCGCCGTGGCTCGAAGGGCAATGATGCGGTGACGTTTAGTTACATGTTTCAGAATAACGCGCTGTTTGATTCGATGACTGCTGCCGAGAATGTGGCCTTGCCGTTGTTGGAAGCCTCGCGGTTGAATAAGTCTGAGATTCGTGAGCGTGTGGATACGATGTTGAAGCATTTGGAGCTGACGGATTCGGCGCAGCGCTACCCAGGTGAGCTGTCTGGTGGTATGAAGAAGCGGGTGGCTTTGGCACGTGCGTTGATCACGAATCCGCAGGTGGTGCTGTTTGACGAGCCGACGACGGGGCTCGATCCCGAGCGTAAGTTCAGTGTGTTTGAGATGATCGCGGACTATCGGGAGCGTTTCGGCTTTACCGCGTTGTTAGTGAGCCACGATATTCCGGAGGTCTTTGAGATCAGTGACCGAGTCGCGTGGTTGGATGAGGGGATTATTAAATTTTTTGGCAAGCCGTCGGAGTTGAATGCGGATGCCGAGTCGGCGCTTTCGGGCTTTTTAAGCAAGGCAAACTACGGGCGTAATAAGGAATCTAAAACAGAAGGAGATGAGGTATGAATAATCGAAAGATCGAATTTTTAGTTGGGTGCTTTGTGCTCATTGGTTTTGGGGCGATTCTCTATCTGGCGATTCAGGTCGGCAGTGCCCGCTTCTTTGCGAGTGATAGCTACGAGCTGCAGGCGCGTTTTCGAAGCACCAGTGGGGTGAATGCGGGGAGTCGTGTGGAAATCGCTGGTGTGCGCGTTGGCACTGTGAACTCGATCGTGCTCGATGATAATTTCTACTCGATTGTGACGTTTGAAATGCCGAATCGTATCGAGTTGGATGATGATACGATTGTGTCGGTGAAGACTGCTGGTTTGATTGGAGACCGCTATTTGAGCCTTTCGCCGGGTGGTTCGGGCTTTCCGTTGGAAGCTGGCGACATGATTGTTGATACGGAATCGGCCTTGGATATCGAGAGCCTGATTAGTCGTTTTGCTTTCGGTGGGATTGACGACACAGAAGAATAACTTATAGGTAGTATTATGAAGATTTGGATGATAATTGCGGGCTTGGCCTTTTGTTTGGCTGCGCCCCTTTACTCGCAAGAAGGCGAGGCTGATAAGCTGAATAATGCGATGAGTGCCGCGCTGGATGTGCTGTATTTGGATGCGTATCAGGAGTATTCGTATGAGCAGCGGCAGGCCGCTGTTAAGGTGTTGCTAGAGGATAATTATGATTTAACGGTGATTATTCGACGTGCTTTGGCTCGAAATTGGAGGCTGATGAGTGCTCAGGAGCAAGTGCGTGTGACTGACTTGATTGAGCGCTTGATCGTGAAGGCGTATATCGAAGGAATGGCCGGCCAAGAGCGTCCAGAGATTGATTGCGGTAAAACGATTGAAATTACCGATAAGCGTATCGAGATTCCGGTCGTCATTCGTTTTCCGAGCGGGAAAATCTTTAATGTAGTGTATCGTCTGGGGCGTTTGCAGTCCGGGTGGCAGATTTACGACATCGTGGGCGAAGACATCAGCATGGTCTCGAACTATCGCCAACAGTTTGATGATCACTTCCGTAAAGGAAACGGGCAGGAATTGATCGAGAAATTGGAAG
This sequence comes from uncultured Puniceicoccaceae bacterium, assembly GCA_905479975.1. Taxonomy (GTDB): domain Bacteria; phylum Verrucomicrobiota; class Verrucomicrobiia; order Opitutales; family Coraliomargaritaceae; genus Lentimonas. The sequence continues at coordinate 25,711 of CAJQOS010000054.1, forward strand.
ACCTGCTTAACAAAGGAGAGTTAGATGCAAGCACCAAGCTCTAGTATGCAGTTGCTGCGTTGGTTCGTGTTCAGTCTGGTGCTACTGGTGCCAGTCGCTGCAGTGCAGGCTGAAGATGATTTCCTCAGTGAGGAGGATCTTTACGGCGATTTTGAAGAAGAGGCGGTGTTTGCTGTGAGTGACCCGCTCGAATCCATTAATCGCGCGACTTTTAAGTTCAATGACTTCGTGTATGTGAAGGTGATGCAGCCTATTTCTAATGGCTATCAGAAAGTAACTCCAGACCCGGTGGAAAAGGGCGCATCCAATTTCTTTGCGAATTTGGGATATCCCGTGCGTCTCGTCGGTAATTTACTTCAGTTAGAATTAAAAGGCGCATGGTTGGAGACGGAACGTTTTGCGGTGAATACAACGCTTGGTATTGTCGGCGTGCGCCGAGCCGCAGCTCAATTTGAGCGCTTGCAGCCTCGGCAGCCTGAGGATGTCGGCTTGGCTTTTGGTGCGTGGGGAATCGGTGACGGGCCTTATTTGGTGTTACCATTCTTGGGGCCATCGAACTGCCGCGATTTGGTTGGACTCGTCGGAGACCGTGCCGTGAATCCATTGAAGTCGCCTTACAGTGTCATTGAAGAGTATCAGTGGCAACTCGCTCTAGATGCGACAGAAGTCATCGTGAAGAGCCCGACGCTGTTGGACATCTATATGCAGCTGAAAGACGGTGCAATTGATCCCTATAGCGCGATGAAAAACGGCTACGCGCAAAAGCGTCGCTCAATGATCGAAGAGGAGTAGGGGTTATGTCCCCGGCGATCGGCGATCTTCTTCAAATGAGAGATCATCGCAGTCTTCCGAACGGTTGGCGTGTAGCTCATCCGGCAAGCAAAGGTAGTAGATGGTGAGCCAGCAGCTCCAACTGAAGCGGTAGAGCAGTAGCGGAAGTAGTAGTGCACCAGCGGCAGCAATTATAAGTGCGGCTTTGATGGCAATACATCCGAAAAAACCGAGGAGTAGAATTGGCAGCACAAAGGTGAAGACGACGGCTGCGTAGTTGATGCAGAGCGGGCCGAGATAGTAGCCGTCGCCGCGCTCCAGGCGCATGCCGCATTCGGGACAGTTGTGGTGGATACGCAGTCTGGATCGAAATAGCTTGGCATGGCCGCAGTTCGGGCACAGGCAGCACAGGCCTCGCAGTAACAGTTGGCTATGCGTGACTTTTGGTAGCGGTTGGAGTTTCGGATCGTGCATGACGAAGCAGGGTTAGACCTCGCCAAGGAAATAGGCTTTGAAGTTTTTCGCGACCTGTGCGGTCAGGTTTTCGAGTGAAGTGGCGCGGGTTTCTGCAATTGCGGTGTAGCCGTTGATTAAGGTGGCGGGGTGTGTCAGGCGCTTGCCTGTTTCGGAGTCGGGCAGCTCGAAGGTGCACAGTTCCGCGGGAGGCAGCATGTCGGGCGCGTCGGTTTCGATTAAAAGACGGTCATTGGGCACCGCTTGGATGCGCTCGATGATTTTTTTTGAACCTACTTTAAGTTGTCCGGCGTTAAAGGAAAAGTAGCCCCCCCGCTCGACGAGTTCCGGAATCAGTTCCACCGCGCCGTTATAGGCGTGTAGGTGGAAGCCGCGGGCGGGGAGGGGAACACGACGTAATGTAGCCATGAGCGGATCGATTGCCTTGAGGCAGTGAATGGAGACGGGGAGGTTGTGCTTGGTTGCTTGCGCGAGTTGCCAGCGGAAGGCGGCGTGCTGGCGTTCGATGTCGTAGCCTTCGATCCATTTGTCCAAGCCGATTTCGCCGATGGCCTGCGCTCCGTTGTCGAGTGCATCGAGGAACTGTGCCTGCCAATTGAGCGGCACATTGTTCACCTTCCAAGGGTGCAGGCCGATGGCGGGGATGAGTCGTGCGTCGTGTTTGCAGAATTGTAATATTTGTGGCCAGTCCTTTGGGCAGGTGCTGACGACTACGGCCTGCTTGAAATTGATTCTCTCATAATCCACTAAGATTTGATCCCCGTGGCGAGTCAGCGAAGGATCGGCTAAGTGGATGTGAGCGTCGTAGAGTGGGGCCGGCATGGGACTGGGGTGAGGAGTGTGGATATTTTGCGTTTCTAGATAAAGGGAGCATATTCGATTCTTCAAACAAAACGAGATTTCTAAAGGAGACGTATCACTATGAATGCAATCGGATATAATCAAACTGGCCCCATCACTGCTGCAGATGCACTGGTTGAATTTGAAGCGCCCAAACCTGACCTAGGGGCACGCGATTTACTGGTCAGAGTCAAAGGCATCTCCGTCAATCCCGTGGATGTGAAAGTCCGCACGCGTATCGGAGCTAGTCGATAATGGCACGCTGATTTCCACGGTGACCAACAATTTAGGAGCTATCAGCGCTGAGACGATGAAGGACGCGCACACGCAGCAAGAAAGTGGGCGTGTGATCGGTAAGAACGTGCTCGATGGGTTTGGTTCCTGATGCAAGATGGTGATTTACCAATTCGAAATACAAATCCAAACAAAGAAACACATATGTCTAAACTAACAATTGTCGCAAATATTACCGCCAAGTCGGATCAAATCGATCTCGTTAAAGCGGAGCTCGAAAAGCTGATTGATGTCACACGTGCCGAGGCAGGTTGCATTCACTACGACCTGCATCAGGACAACGAGAAGCCCGCGCACTTTCTGTTCTTCGAGAACTGGGAGTCGCGTGAACTCTGGCAGGTGCACATGGGCAACCAACCGCTACAAGACTTTATCGCCGCAACCGAGGGCGCGCTCGAAGGGCTTACGGTCAATGAGATGACGCAGATTGGCTAAGCGGCCTTGAATCGCCTATGAGCCTGCCAAGCAGGACTGAGCGAAGCGTTGAATCGATTCGACGATTCGGCTCAGGCCGTTGCGACGGTTGGGAGAGAGGTGCTGAGTGATACCGACTTCGCCGAGGAATTCGGCATCGGTTGCGATGATCTCTTCTGGCTTCGCATCGCTGTAGAAATTGCAGAGTAGCTCGGCGATGCCTTTGACGATGGCTGAGTCGGACTCGGAGCGGAACGAGCAGTGGCCATCCTTGAATGCGGGCACGACCCAGAGCTGTGACATGCAGCCTTCGATCTTGAAGCTGTCAATGCGTAGGTCTTCGGTGAGGCCTGCTGCCTGTTTACCACAATCGACGATGTAGCCGAGGCGTTCATAGGCATCTGGAATGAGTGTGATCTCTTCGACGAGCGCGTCTTGTTTCTCTTTTAAAGTCATGATTGTTTCGAGTCAGCAGCAAGATCCTTGCAGAGAGAAGCACAAATTTTTTGAAAAAACGCGGTTTGATCGGGTGAATAATTATGTGTCATCGAGTTTGCGATTTTGCCCCATTTGTCTTTCATCTGTTGGTTGAGCGCTTTGTATTGGGTGCTGCGGGATGACTTTGTTTTAAATTATGTTCAAGATTTCGACCTTACAACGAGTTGTCTGGTGGCCATCCATTACGAGTCTGATTCTGGGGCTTTTTCTGTTTAGCGGCTGTGCGAGTGTTGATTTTGATACTCCCAAGTCTGAATCGTATGCGCTGACCGATACGCAGGAGACTTCCTTCGGGCTGGCAGCTCAGAGGGTACAAGTGAAGCACCCCGGCGAGTCCGGTTTTAGTTTATTGATCGATGGTATTGATTCGTTGGCGGCACGTATCATTCTGGCGGAGCAAGCCGAGCGCTGTATCGATGCGCAGTATTATTTGATTTCTAATGATGAGGTGGGCTACGCCTTCATCAATGTGCTGCTGCGGGCGGCGGATCGTGGGGTGCGCGTGCGTTTGTTGATCGATGACATTCAGACGAAGGGATACGATACGGGGATCGCTGCGTTGACGTCGCACCCTCATGTGGAAGTGCGTGTATTCAATCCGTTTGCGCGCCGTGGTTGGCGTTTCTTTGACGGGCTGACGGATTTTTCGCGTGTGAATCGCCGGATGCATAATAAGTCATTCACGGTGGATCATCTGATTACCATTGTCGGCGGGCGAAACATGTCTGACGAGTATTTTGGGGCGAATTCCGATGAGGATTTCGGAGATTTGGACGTGGTTGCTGTCGGTCCCGTTGTTGCTGATGTTTCGGAGATGTTTGATTCCTATTGGAATAGTCGGCCGGCGGTGCCAGTCGCTGGGTTTGCCAAGAGTCCTGATGATTTACCGGCGGAGTTGCTGGCTTTGAGGGCGCGGATCGATGCATCCTATCAGGAGCTGTTGAAGAGTCCATATGCTGAGGCTTTGGGGCAGAAAGTGACGGAGATTTTCGGAGCTGATGGGAGTCATCTAATTTGGGCAGCGTCTCGTCTCGCTTATGATTCGCCTGATAAGGCGCAGAAAGGTCTGGCTGAGTCGGCACCTTCAATTCTCACTCCACTCGTGGCTTCGATCCGGGCGGCAGAAGAAGAGTTGGTCTTGATCTCGCCTTACTTTGTGCCGACTAAGCGCGGAGTGAAGGGCTTGATCGAACTTAAAGAGCGTGGGGTGAAAGTCATCGTGGTGACTAACTCGTTGGCAGCGAATAATCAACCCATCGTGCATGGGGGGTATGCCAAGTCGCGGCGGGCTTTGTTAGAAGCAGGGGTTCGTCTTTATGAGGTGAGTCCTGATGCGACTTCGGGCGTTGAGGCTTCAGTTCCTGTTGGGGCAAAGAAGGGGACACTTCATGCGAAGGCCTTTGTGGTGGATCGCAAGGAGTTGTTCATTGGTTCTTTTAACTTTGATCCGCGTTCGGCGTATATTAATACGGAGCTAGGCGTGATCATTGAGTCGCCGGAAATGGCAGCGGGTCTCGTGGCGCTACTGCATCAAAAGGGGCCTGCGCATACCTATGAGGTTTATTTGGATGCGAAGGGGCGTCTGCGCTGGAAGCGGCTAGAGGCAGGCGAGTGGGTGGTTTATGATAAGGAGCCTAATACTGGTTTTTGGAAACGCTTGACCGCACGAGTGATGGGGTGGTTGCCGATTGAGAGTCAGCTGTGATGTGGCTGATGCTACGGGACAGACAAGACGGAGGTCTGCCGGAGATGGCGTAGCAATGTCTGTGTCACTTCATTTTATTTTAATAGGCGATGAATACAAAAAAGCCCGACGGTCTCAACCGTCGGGCTTTTGTAGAAATCTTACGATTCGGACTAATTACAGTGTGCCGGCGTAGATCGCGTTTTCACCCAACTCTTCTTCGATGCGAAGCAGTTGGTTGTATTTCGCGATACGGTCGGAGCGGCTCATGGAACCAGTCTTGATTTGGCCAGCGTTGGTCGCAACTGCGATGTCAGCGATGGTCACGTCTTCGGTTTCACCGGAACGGTGAGAGATGACTGAGTTGTAGCCGTTGATCTTACCGAGCTCGATTGCTTCGAGTGTTTCAGTGAGTGTGCCGATTTGGTTCACTTTAACCAAGATCGAGTTTGCTACGCCGAGGTCGATGCCCTTCTGGAGGAACTTCACGTTGGTGACGAACAGATCGTCGCCTACGAGCTGCACCTTGTCGCCGATTGCGTCTGTGAGGGCTTTCCAGCCATCCCAGTCGTTTTCGTCGCAACCGTCTTCGATGGAGTCGATCGGATATTTCTCAGTAAGCTCTTGCAGGTAGGCTGCTTGCTCTTCGGAGTTGCGCTTAGCACCGCCTTCGCCTTCGAACTTCGCGTAGTCATAGACGCCGTCTTCGAAGAACTCAGAGGAAGCGCAGTCGAGTGCGAATGTGATGTCGGAACCGACCTTGTAACCAGCTGCTTCAACAGCCTTTGTCAGTGTGTCGAGTGCATCTTCTGTGCCTTCGAACTTAGGAGCGAAACCACCTTCGTCGCCCACAGCTGTGCTGAGGCCACGATCGTGGAGCACCTTCTTGAGGCTATGGAAGCACTCCGCACCCATGCGGATTGCTTCGCTGAATGTTGCTGCACCGATTGGACGGATCATGAACTCTTGGAACGCGATAGGAGCGTCAGAGTGTGAACCACCGTTGATGACGTTCATCATCGGCACTGGAAGCACCTTAGCGTTTGGTCCGCCGATGTATTTGTAGAGTGGAAGTCCCATTGCGTCTGCGGCTGCGTGTGCAACTGCAAGGGAGACACCGAGCATGGCGTTTGCGCCGAGCTTGCCCTTGTTGGCAGTGCCGTCGAGCTCAAGCATGACCTTGTCGACTGTGAGTTGGTCACAAGCGTCGAAGCCGATCAGTTCGGGAGCGATGAGGTTGTCAACATTGTCAACAGCCTTAAGGACGCCTTTGCCGAGGTAGCGAGCTTTGTCGCCGTCACGAAGCTCAACTGCTTCGTGTTCACCAGTGCTGGCACCGGATGGAACCGCTGCACGGCCAACGATGCCGCATTCGAGTTCGACGTCGACTTCAACTGTAGGATTGCCACGTGAATCAATGATTTCGCGGGCGCGGATGTCTGTGATGATTGTGCTCATAATAAAAAGCGTTGTATTTCTAGGTGAGATGAATGCCCTGCCTCCGTTTAATAAGCCTAAGCGGATAATCGGACAGAGCGGGTGTTGTTGTGCACTAAGATTTGAAACTGTCAACTTATCCTCGATAAGGATGCTTAATGATAAGGGTATGCTGATCTTATTGATAAGCTTGCCTAATTCGTCGACGGCCTAGGATTAGGTCTAGGTGTCGCGATTAATCCTTCGGAAATGCCTGTTTGTATGATTCTTCTGCTGAATGTTTCACCGCGCCCTAACAGTTCCTGCACATATGAACGTTTAAATTCTCCTTCATCTGCAAGGGCGCGCACAACTTTCATCAAAAATGGTGCATCATCACCTAGATGAGTCATGGAGTCGTGGAAATACTGTTCGATTCGCGTGCGAAGATCGCAAAGATCGAACTTTGTGCTCATGAAGGTGACGTGATAATGTCCACAACCCGTCGCCATCAAATCCATGGTGAACTTGAATTCGGTAGTATCGCTTGGCCTGATACGAAAAAACGCACAGGCGCGATGGCCTGTGCGTTTTGAAAGATGTGTCGGACGATTGCTCGTCGAGTGGTTTTACTACTGTGCTTGCTGCTGGTAGTAGCTGAGGCGCTGTTGCCATTGGCCCGCGAGTGGCGACTCATTGATCTGTGCGGCGAAGCTTTCGAACTCTGCGGTGTTGCCAGCTGCGTCGGCTTCGATCGCCAAGTGATAGGCGGCTTCGGCGCGAGCGGCTTCGGCGAGGCTGCTGTCGGCTGTGATTGCATTGAGCTTAGCAAGACCTTCGTCGGTGCTGCCGTTTTGGTAGAGGGCAAAGGCTTGGCCTAGCTGAGCGCGGCCTGCGAGTGCTGGTTCAGTCAGTGCATCGGCTGCAAGATTGTAGAATTCAAGCGCTTTCGCGTAGTCTTCGTCAGTGTAAGCAGCATCGGCAGTGCTGAGCGCGGCAAAGCCACCGAGTTCTTTACTGCTGTTGGCTTTAGCAAAGTCGGCGAGTGCTTCGTTGGCTTCGGCTGCAGCATATTCGGCTTGAAAGGCGATTTCAGAGCGATCCTTGAAGATGCGCATGCTTTGGTAGCCAGCTACGACGAAGAGGAGAACGATGATGCACCCGATGATGAAGCTCTTGTTCTCGATCCAGTAGACGCTGACACGGTCTTCAAACGAGATTTCGGCGGATTCCTCCAAGTCGACGAGGTGGCGTTCGTCGACGACGTCGTCTTCTGGCATGAGTGGATTCTTATGTTTCTTTTTTGGTGGGTGGTTCATAACAAAGTGATAGAGTGAAAGTGAGGAGTGAGAAAGTGGAAAAATGCAGCGTAGCTGCCTAGTCGAAGACGACTGTTTTGTTGAGGTAAACTAGAATGCGGTTGTCTAAATGGAGGCGGATCGCTTGGGCGAAGACCGATTTTTCGAGGTCTTTTCCCTTGCGAACCAGATCAGGCACCGAGTTGCGGTGATTGATGCGGGTAACGTCTTGGTGGATGATTGGGCCTTCGTCAAGATCTGCTGTCGCGTAGTGTGCGGTTGCTCCGATCAGTTTCACGCCGCGCATGTGCGCTTGGTGATAAGGCTTGCCGCCGGCAAAGGCGGGGAGAAAGGAGTGGTGGATGTTAATCACCGGGCAACCTGCCTGGGTTAGAAAGTCATCGGAGAGCACCTGCATGTAGCGCGCCATCACGACGAGCTGTGCCTGATGCTGATGCACGATCTCCAGCTGCTGTGCTTCGGCTGCGGCCTTCGTGTCTTTAGTGACCGGCACATGGTAGAAGGGAATGCCGTAAGTCTCGGCGTCGCCTTTGAGCGTCTCATGGTTCGAGATGATGCATGCCAACTCGCCGGACATCTCGCCGGAGCGAAAGCGCAGGATGGTGTCGTGAAAGCAATGATCGATCTTCGAGACAAAGAGGGCGACCTTCGGGAGGTCCGTCGACTTTGCGACTTTCATCGTCATGCCGAGCTCATCATGGGCAAATTTCTCAAAGGCGGCAGCCTCTTCGTCGATTTGCCCCGAAGGCGTCCATTCCACACGTTGAAAAAAGATATTTGCTTCCTGATCCTTGTGTTGATCGGCGTGGTGAATATTGCTGCCGCGTAGAAAGATCCAACTGGAGACACGCGAAACCAGGCCCGGTTGGTCGGGGCCGTGAAGGAGTGCGATGATGGTGGGTGGTTTCATTTTGAAAAACCACGTAGCATGAGTGGCTAAGGTCAGTCTGCAATTCTTAAGTCGTCGTGTGAAAACTCTTTATTGCGCGGCGGGCGACTCGCTACGTTTCTGGTCCATGAATTCGACGAGCTCGGTGAGGCCAGCTTTTTGAGCTTTGTCGTAATGCGTTTCTCCGAATGAGGTTTCCATTTCGAAGTCGGATCCGGCTTCGATCAACTGTTTGGCAAAGACGGTGTCCTGGCTTCTGATTGCTCCGTAGAGTAGGGTGGCACCGCCAGCGCCTCGTTGGTTGATGTCGGCCCCTGCTGCGATCAGCAGTTTGACGGCTTCTATCTTTTCATTATCTCGAAAGTTGATGTTGTTGATCGGCTTCCAGTCGTTGGCGTTGCCTGCGTTTGGATTCATGCCTGCGGCTAGAAGTAGTTGGATGCTTTCTAGACTACCGTAGCGAGCGGCGAAGTAGAGCGCACCGGTTTTACTGTCGAAAATGGTGTGGTTTATGTCGGCACCATTTGTGAGCAGCATCTCAACGATTTCGGTTTGTCCGTCTTCGATGGCAACAAAGAGCGGAGTCTTTTCTCCGATTTGCACATCTGCATCGACCGCGGCACCTAGTTTGAGAAGTGTTTGTGCTTTGTTCAATTTCTCACTGCGAATGGCGCTTTGAAATGGTGTTCTATCCCGGTCGTTCTTGTGGTCGATATTTGCGCCAGCATCGAGTAGCAGCTTGAGCAGCGGTTCGTTAAGGTCGAATTTTGTGCATAGGTTGACTACCGTTTCTTTTGAGTCGTCTTCGGCATTCACATCGGCGCCAGCGGCGAGCGCCAGTTTGACGATAGGTTCTTTATCAAAGCGCACTGCGTAGTGCAGCAGTGTTTGCTGCTTTGGAGTGCGGGCCTGAAATAGGTCGGGGTATTTTGCCAAGTAGGCTTCTACTTTATCAAGCGGAGCGTTCATGAGCCACATAAAGCGTTGCTCCGTTTCGGCAGTTGCTGCGGGGCCGTTTACAAACAGGTCGATTTGCTTTTTGAGATCGGCGACTTGTTCGCTGCTGAGACGCGTCCATGTGGTCGCTTCCTTACTGCGAGGGAACACGAAACTCAGACTGTCTTGGGTCGCTGTGATGGACAGCTCAGCTTTGTCGGAGATATTGAGCTGGATCGTGCCGTCTGCGACGCTGATCACCGTGTAGGGCATCGCTCGTCCAGGGCGACCACCTCGATATTGATTGAATTCCGTGCCGTTGAATTCGATTACCATCTTATTGAGAAAGTGTCGGGCGATCTGCTTGCCGAGGTTTTCTTCGGCGAGTCCCTCTTCGCTTGCCTGTTGGCGCAGCATGGCTTCGACAGATCCTGGTGTCACTTGCCAATAACCGACGATGGTCTGTTCGTCCACTGGCTTGGAGCAGCCTGCAAGTAGATATAGAGACAGCAAGGCTGCCAGAGTTGTGAGTGTTTTGGTGATCATCAGAAACAAAAAAAGACCAGACTCTCATCGTTCGGACAAGAGTCTGGTCTTTGATTTAAGAAATGAATGCTGCTTAGCGTGGATTCGCTTCGTTACTGTAAGACTGGATCGAGCGCACGTCGTAGCCTTTTTCGCGGAGCGACTTGATGCCGTCCACCGCTGCGGAGGCTGCGGAGATCGTCGTCATGATGCAGATATTATGCTTCACGGCTTCGGTGCGGATCATGTTCTCGTTTTGGCGAGGGACGGTGCCTTGTGGCGTGTTGATGATCAGCGCGATCTTGTTGTTCTTGATCAAATCGATCACGTTCGGGCGTCCTTCACTTAGGCGGCAAACGTGTTTCACTTCGATGCCATTGGCTTTGAAGAGTTTGCCGGTGCCTGCCGTGGCGATGATGCCAAAGCCGAGCTCGCTCAAGCCACGTGCGATTTCGACTGCGCGTTCCTTGTCGTAGTCCTTGACGCTGATAAAGACGTCGCCGGAATCCGGCAGTGATGGCTTGGCAGCCATTTGTGATTTGGCAAAGGCAACTCCGAGATCCTTATCGAGGCCCATGACTTCACCAGTCGAGCGCATTTCTGGGCTCAACATGATTGGAGCGCCTGGGAAGCGATTGAACGGGAAGACGGATTCTTTGACTGCCCAGTACGGAGGGATGATTTCTTCAGTGAACCCGAGGTCCTTGAGCTTTTCGCCTGCCATGATGCGCGAAGCGAGTTTTGCCAGAGGCACGCCAATCGCCTTGGAGACGAAGGGCACGGTGCGGGAGGCACGTGGGTTGACTTCAATGATATACAGCTCGTCGTCCTTGATCGCGTATTGCACGTTCATCAGGCCGATCACTTCGAGCTCCTTCGCCAGCGCGTAGGTGGCTTGTCGAACGGTATCAAGGATCTCTGCGGAAAGCGTGTGTGGTGGCATGACCATGGTCGCATCGCCAGAGTGCACTCCTGCGAATTCAACGTGTTGCAGCATGCCGCCGATCACTGTTGTTTCGCCATCGGAAATGCAGTCTACGTCGAGCTCGTAAGCATCTTCGAGGAACTTGTCGAGTAGCACTGGAGTGCCAGGTGCGACGTCGAATACTTCACGGACGATTTCCTTCATCTCCTTCATGTCATAGACGATGAACATACCGCGACCACCGAGGACGAAGGATGGACGGAGGAGGATAGGGAAGCCAATTTCGCCGGCGAGTTCGTAGGCTTGCTCTTGCGAGTTGGCGATACGGTTCTCTGGTTGCTTGAGATCGACGCGGTCGAGGATGTCGCGGAAGAGTTTACGGTCTTCGGCTGCATCGATCATGGCAGGTGAGGTGCCGATGATGTTGACGCCGTGTGCTTCCAGCTCAGTCGCTAGATTGAGTGGAGTCTGGCCTCCGAATTGCACGATCACGCCGTCACAGCCGGATTGTGTGTAAATTTCGAGCACGTCTTCGAGTGTCAGCGGTTCAAAGAACAGCTTGTCGGACGTATCGTAGTCAGTCGAAACGGTTTCCGGATTCGAGTTCACCATGATGGTCTCGTAGCCGACTTCACGTAGCGCGAAGGACGCGTGCACGCAGCAGTAGTCGAACTCGATGCCTTGGCCGATACGATTCGGGCCACCGCCGAGAATCATGATCTTCTTTTTGTCGCTCTTAACGATTTCGTTTTCGGAGCCGTAGGAAGAATAGTAATAAGGTGTGAAGGCTTCAAATTCAGCCGCGCAGGTATCAACCAGGCGGAAGTTTGTCAGCACGCCGAGCTTTTCGCGGCGCTTGCGCACGGCGGCACGGTTCGAATTTACGAGGTCTGCGATGAGTGCGTCGCTGAAGCCTGCTTCTTTGGAAGTCTTCATCAACTCCGCGTCGAGTTTTGGTAGGCTGCTCTTGCGCAGATCTTCTTCGATCTCGACCAGATCACGTAGTTGATTGATGAACCAAGGGTCGAGGGCGCAGAGGTCAAAGATCTCTTCGTCCGTCATGCCGTTGAGGAATGCGTGGCGTAGCCAGAACACTCGTTCGCACGTCGGGATCGAGATGCCTTGGCGGATTGCCTGCATGTCGGTGATCTTTTCAGCGAATTTAGCTGGGCCGACAAAGCCCTTGGCACCGATTTCGAGCGAGCGTAGTGCCTTTTGGAACGACTCCTTAAAGGTGCGGCCGATTGCCATGGCTTCACCGACAGACTTCATCGCAGAGGTCAGTGTGGTGTCAGCGCCTAGGAATTTCTCGAATGTGAAACGAGGGATCTTCGTCACCACGTAGTCGATCGTCGGCTCAAAGCTGGCCGGTGTTTCGCGGGTGATGTCGTTCTGCAGCTCGTCGAGGCTGTAACCGACTGCAAGCTTCGCGGCGATCTTTGCGATCGGGAAACCAGTCGCCTTGGAGGCGAGGGCGGAGCTACGAGAGACACGAGGGTTCATCTCGATGACGACCATACGGCCGTTGGCAGGATTGACGGAGAACTGAATGTTCGAGCCACCTGTCTCAACGCCGACTTCGCGGATACATGCGAAGGATGCGTCGCGCATGAGCTGATACTCTTTATCAGTGAGCGTCATGGCCGGAGCCACTGTAATGGAGTCGCCTGTGTGGACGCCCATTGGGTCAAAGTTTTCAATCGAGCAGATCACGACGCACTGATCCTTGTGGTCGCGCATGATCTCCATCTCGTATTCCTTCCAGCCGAGTAGGCACTCTTCGACGAGCACTTCGGTGGTGGGCGACAAGTCGAGGCCGTTTTGCACCATCTTCTCGTATTCTTCGCGGTTGTAGGCGATGCCTCCACCGGAACCACCAAGCGTGAAGCTGGGGCGAATAATGATCGGGAATTCGCCGATCGTCTCATCGGCTGCTTTGATCGCTTCGCCCAGCGTGTGCACCGTTTCCGACTTTGCGACGTCGAGGCCGATCTTGATCATGGCCTGTTTAAAGATGTCGCGCGCCTCGCCTTTAATAATGGCTTCTGGCTTCGCGCCGATCATTTCGACGTCATACTTCTTCAGGATACCTGCATCATGCAGATCCATCGAAAGATTCAGCCCAGTCTGTCCGCCAAGAGTCGGTAGCAGTGCTTCGGGTCGCTCCTTGTCAATGATCTTCTCCAGTGCGTCGATCGTAAGTGGCTCGATGTAAGTCACATCCGCGAACTCTGGGTCGGTCATGATCGTCGCCGGATTGCTGTTCACCAGGACGATTTTATAGCCTTCTTCACGTAGCGCTTTACATGCTTGAGTGCCGGAATAGTCGAATTCACAGGCTTGGCCGATGACGATCGGGCCGGAACCAATGATTAGAATTGTCTTAATGTCGGTGCGTTTTGGCATAAATTGGTCGAAAGGGTGGATTTTTTGCATCCTCATGCAAGCACGAAGAAGCGATTGATTTGAGGGAAATGCATTTTTTTCGCGTCGCAATTTTGCACTTGGCCTGTTGTTGTGGATGTTAGTTCTGATTTACACCACTACCTATGACCCATAACAAGAAGCCAGTCATCCTTGTCGCTCTCGTATTAATCGCCCTGATGATCATCCCGGTGATCGTGCTCATGATGTCGCGAGACGACGATCCTTCGCCTGAGAACCGCGCTGAAACGCCGCTTTCTACCGGGGCAAGCACTGCGGCTCCCGTGGATTACGATCTTCGTCAGTTGGCGGAGCGTGCCGAAAAGTTGTTGAGTGATGATTTGGCCGTGGCTCTGCGTAAGGGAGATGTGTCGCTGGATTTCATGGCGGACTTGAATAAAGATGCCGAAAAGGCGCGCGATGCGCTCGAAGATGGTAAACTCGAAAAGGCCGAGAAATATTTTCGTAGCGTGGTCGAGACCGCGGAAGCTCAACTTGGTGCACTGACCTTGGCTGAGACGGCGCGGGCGTTGAACGACTCGACCTACGCGGAGCTGAAAAGCCTCGAATATTTGAAGTCTGCTTTTGAAAATACCTATCGCGAAGCGGTGGAGACCTATAATCAAGGGCTGCGCGACCTGAATGCAGGTCAATATCAAGGCAGTATTTCCGGTTTCGAAATGACCGGCGCAATTCTTGGCGATCTCGAAGGGCGCGCGATTCAACAAGTCGGCGGGATGTTGGAAGCCGCGAACGCGGCGTTGGCAGAGTTGGATTTGGGCGCTGCGCGTTCTGCGTTTGAGAAAGTGATGCAAATCGAATCAGGTAATATTGCCGCCAGCGATGGACTTGCGATGGTCAATGCATTGGAGGGGATTGCTGCTGAGGTCGAAGCGATCAAAGCGCTCGAAGCGAAGGGTGAATTTAGCACGGCCTTGGGACAGCTGGATACCTTGCTCTCTCAGCATCCGAACAATCCATTTTTACTCAATGAGCGGACAGTCATCGAAGCGCAGCTCCTAGAGCGTGCGTTCAACGCTGCGCTCGAACGCGCAACTGCCGCCGAAGCTGCGGGTGATCTGCTCGCTGCGGTGACCGAACTGGAGGCTGCGATTGCGATGCGTCCGAGCTCAGAGTTGAGCGCACGTCTAGAGACGTTGAAGGAAAAATCCAAAGCCGCGCGCTTAGAAGTGTTGTTAGAGACCAGTTACAACGCGTTAAAGGCAGGTCGTTATGATGCCGCGCGCAAATCGTATCGAGAAGCAGTGGCTCTTGCTCCCGAATCTAAAGAAGCCCGCACGGGATTGGAGAAGGCATCCAGTCTCTACCTCGCAAATATTCGTTACAGTCAGAACATGGAGTCGGCTGCGAAATATTTAAAAGAGGGACGCTTCCCGCTCTCGGCAAAGTTTTTTAATGATGCCATGGCCAGCCGCCCCAGCACCGTGCCGCCGAGCCAGATTCAAGAAGAGTCGCGCATTCGCACTGAGTTGGCCGTGCAAAGTAAGGAAGTCAGTGTTCACATCGTCTCCGATAAAAAAACCTATGTCAGTATGATCGGTGTCTTTGCGCCGGAGCGCATGAAGGAAAAGGATCTAAAGCTCTATCCCGATGTCTATAAATATAAGGGCACCCGAAAGGGCTATCGGACAATTGAAGTTGAATTTAAGGTAGATGCTCGAAACCCCGTCGAACTTGAAGTCATCTGCACCGAAAAACTATGAGCCTCCGCTCTGAATCAACCACAATAGTGTGGTTCCCCGTAGGAATGTTGTGTGTCGCGGCGCTGAGTCTCAGTGCTGCGCCAGACCCCGATCTGTTTGACGGGCGTGTTTCAGCACCTCCGCCGTCAGAGTCCTCGCCGAGTGGGCAGCCGCCTGAAACTGCCGGTGGCGAGGAAGAGCAGGCTGATGCTGGTGGCCCCGAGACAGAAGCGGGTTCGGAGGCGCGTGATCCTAGTCAAGTCGATGGAGTAACTGCTGGCGAGCCAGTGGCTGCGGAGAGTTCCAAAACAGGTGAAGCCCCACAGAATCCCGCATCGGGCACAGGTGAAACTGCGCCGCCTCCGACGGGTGGTCGTGATTTCGGTAGTGTCGGGCAGGTCGGTGGAGGCGAATCGGTTGAAGTGGATCGTTCTAAGGCTGGAGGCACCGTCGCGGGCGGTGGCGGAGGTGGACTTCCGTCGCAAGAGACCCCGACTGGTGGCGGAGGTGGTTCGGGTGGCGGGGCAGCACCTTCGGAGCGTAGTTTTGAAGAATTTGGTTTCGGTGCCACAGGCGGAGCAAGCCGCCCCATCGAGATCAATCAATCCAAGCAAGCAAGAGTGCCGCCATCGGGCTCGTCTGCTAGTTCTAAGCCGCCCTTAGCCAACACCCCGCCGAAGAGCGGCAGTGGTGGCACCGGAGGTAGTGCGCCAGCAAAGGGAAGTGGCAGCGGCGACTATGGTTCTAATTTACCGTCCGGTCTATAAGTATGAAATCTTTGCATATACCGCCGCTCACAACTTACCAACGTCGGGGCTTTGCTTGCGAAGCCCTCGAACGACCGCCGGGCGCTGGAATCTTCGAAGCATCTCGTAGTTTCGCGGGTGCCGCAAGCAGCACCCCTACAAAGTGGTGTCGCCGATCTCAGATTTGGAGCTCTTTTTTGTTACTGTTGGTCGTATTGTTGAGTCCGGCAGATGTGTGCGCTCAAAGCGCGTCAGGCACTCGTGTGATTGAAGAATCTGCGATTCCGTATGCGGGCTTTCTGTCTAAGGCCAATTTTGACCAACGCTTCCCCGGGCAGATGAAAACCAGCCCCGCAGATTTGGATAGCGGCTGGTATGTGATCTACGAGCACGAGAGTTTGAATTATTATTTCGGCCCGATCCTGCTCGAATCGACAGGGAAGGATTACCTAGAGCAGTTGACACAAACGGTCGACGCAGCTGTGCAGCAGCGCCCGACTATTACGGACTACCGCCTAGAACTGAGCTTTGAGCCAAGCACTAGTGCTAGTGAGGGGAGTGAGAGTGATAGTAGTGAAAGTGCTGAGAGTGGCTATGGTTCACCGCCTCCACCTCCGCCCTCGACGGATATTTGGAGGCTGATTCGGAGCATTTTTGGAATCTAACCGTTGTTTTCGAGTTTGCTATCCAGCGGCGTCTCGACATCTCAAAGTGCGATGCAGGAGAAAAATATTTATCTAAGAGCCTTGGAAGCCGAGCAGAATGGTGATTGGGCGAAGGCGCACGAAATGGTGCAGGACATGGTCACCGCCGAAGCCGCATGGGTGCATGCCTATCTCCATAGAGTGGAAGGCGCTGAAGGGAATGCCGAGTATTGGTATAACCGCGCGGTGCAGCCTGTGTGCGTTACCAGCCTAGATGCCGAGTGGAAGGCGCTGCATGCCGAGTTCGAGGGACTGGATCGGTGTTAGTGTATTTTCGTTAAAAAGCAGAGCAACCGCACCAGTCTTACGTATTTTAA
The DNA here is from genome assembly GCA_905479975.1 of uncultured Puniceicoccaceae bacterium. Classification (GTDB taxonomy): domain Bacteria; phylum Verrucomicrobiota; class Verrucomicrobiia; order Opitutales; family Coraliomargaritaceae; genus Lentimonas. The sequence continues at coordinate 42,590 of CAJQOS010000054.1, forward strand.
CTACGAATCCTACGAATCTACGCGAATGATCATCATGCTAAAGCTTCATTTTGTGGTTAACTCTTCCACTGTTGTTCGTAGAGTTGCCCGCACATGACATTGAACGACCTAGGATGGAACGACCGCTTTGAAGCCGAATTTGCAGAATACCGCGAAAAAGGCTGGGTGCCGGCGCGTCTGATTCGCGATAATAAAATCTCCTATGGGGCCGTCTTAGACGATCGCGAGGAGATGGAAGTCGCGCTGGGCGGGGCGGTCTATCACGAGGCTCAAACAGATGCGGAATTGCCAGCTGTTGGCGATTGGGTCGCTCTGGAAATGGGCGCGGAAGGCAATGAATACGAAGCCGTGATTCGTGCACGGCTAGAACGCCAAACCTGTCTGTCTCGTAAAGCGCCAGGCAAAGGCACTGAAGAGCAAGTCATGGCCGCCAATGTGAATGTGGTCTTTGTCGTCACCGAGGCTGGACAAGATTTTAATCTGCGCCGCATGGAGCGCTATTTTACCGTGATGCTACGTAGCGGTGCGCGGCCTGTGGTATTATTAAATAAGAGCGATCTGTATCCAGATGAGATCAATCAAATGGCCAAGGGGGCAATGGAACAGTTGAACCCTGATGTGGAAGTGGTGTTGACCTCTGCCATTGAAAGTTCAGGCGTCGATGTGATCCGAAGCTACCTTGAGCCAGGTGTGACGATCGCGCTGATCGGCTCCAGTGGAGTGGGGAAGTCGTCCCTGATTAATCAATTGATCGGTCAAGACTGGCTCTGGACGGGCGAGGTCAACGAAGTCACCGGCAAGGGGACGCATACCACAACCGCGCGTGAGCTGTTGCCGCTCAAAGCCGGCGGTATGTTGATCGATAATCCGGGCATTCGCGAAATTCAGGTCTGGACCGATGCGAAGACACTGAAAGAAAGTTTTCGAGATTTTGATGAGGTCGCCAGTCAGTGCAAATTTCACGACTGTAAGCACCGCTCCGACAAGGGCTGTGCCATTCACGCCGCGATTGAGGAGGGCACCTTGAGTCGCGAGCGTTTCATCAATTACCTGAAGCTCGACTTTGAATTGGAAAAACTGAGCCAGCGCAAGAAGACGCGCGAACTTACCATCAGTCGCCGCACCCGCCGCGAGCTGAACTCAAAGGGCGAGAAATACAGCAAAAAGCCACGTAAAGAAAAACGACGTTAGTTCGGAGTCGCAATGCCTGTTTCACGTCCTTAATATTCTTCGTCGTCCAGTTTGCGGTAGAGGCAGATGTCGCGGTCGCCGAAGTAGGCGACTAGGATGGCGCCTTCGCCGGCGACGGCGTCGAAGAGCTTGAGCATCATCTCTTGCTCGCCGGGCCAGGGGTAAACGAAAAATAAGTCCACCTCTTCGATATCGATGTCCATTCCTTCGTAGCGTGGGTTGCCGTCGATACTGTGGCCGAAGCTGTCGTCGCGCACGATGTCGTGCCCGCTCAATGCATCGTAGCTGATGAAGCCGTCGGGGATGTAACTGACCGGTAGGAATGCAGCGTCGAGGCCTTGGTCGGCGAGGAGGGCTTCGGCTTTTTCGACGAGTGTTTCTTCGATCTCAATGCCGTGCGCATCATACCCGAGCATGGATGCGAATCCGGTGCCGACGCCGAAACCGCTGCCCCACTCAATAAAGGTTTCGCCGAGTGGTAGGCCTTGTTCGGTGACGTGGCGCAGAGCGGCGTAAACTTGTGCGGGTTCACTGGGCACGTAGCGTGGGAAGCGTTTGTTCAACTTCTGATCGTAGAACGCGTCGCAGCGGCGGTCGGCTTCGTCGATGAAGGTTTTGACGGCGGGTGGCAGGTCGTAGTCTTCGACGGTGTATGGGATTTCTTCGTAGGACACGGGTAGTGACGTGCTGCGCACGGAGTGAAAGTTGTAGTGAGGAGTGGAAAGTGGGAAGCTCAGGAAGTCTTAATCGTAATCTTACTCTTAATCCTAATCATTCTTTAGGTCAGGAAAGCGACAAGAGTGTCGCTTCTACTTCGTTATCTACTCTCCAAGCAGGCGCTCAATGTCGCGGCGGTCTTTCTTGGTCGGGCGACCGGCGCCTTTGTGACTGAAGACTTTGGCGTTTTCGCGTTTTTCGCGGGCGGCCTCAAACTCGGATTCGGGTGTGTGGTCTTCGAAGAAGTTGGGGAGCAGGGCTGCGCCAACGCGTTTCTCGGTGAGTCCGACGACGTGGAGGGTGCGGGTGAGTGCTTTGGTGCGCGCGATGATGGTGTCGCCGACGCGTATCTTTGCCGAGGCTTTGGCGATCTTGCCGTTGTGGCGGATCGCGGAGCCGCGGCAGGCTTCGGCGGCATCACCGCGTGTTTTATACACGCGTGTGCCCCACAGCCATTTGTCGAGGCGCACGGGGGGAACGTTGGATGTTGAACGTTGGACGTTGGACGTTGACGTAGGTCTGCCGGAGATGGCATCGCAATTCTCTTTGGAGTCCATTGTATTCGTTGTTTGCGCGTTCAGGCTAGTGGAGTTTTCCTTTGTGGCGTGCAGTTTTAGCAAACGTTCAGTGCTTCTGTTTCAATACGACGGGACGTTTGCTGAAGCTGCACGCTACGGGATTTTACGAGATGCAAGGCTTTAGGCCTAGCGAGCGGCCAGTGCGCGTTCCATCTTCTCAAGCCCTTCGAGGAGGCGGCTGCGCGGGCAACCGAAGTTGAGGCGCACGTGTTGAATGCCGTCAAATGGAGTGCCGTCGGACAGGCCGACACCGTTGTCTTCGAAGAATTTGACTGGGTTCTCTAGTTCAAGCTTCGTGACGTCGAACCACGCGAGGTAGGTCGATTCCATTGGGCGGAACGTAATACCTGGGATTTGCTCCTTTAGGAATTTGGAGATGAGCTCGTAGTTGCCGCGCAGATAGGTGATCAGCTCCTGACGCCACGCTTCGCCGTGGTTGTAGGCGGCTTCGCAACCGGCGTAGCCGAAGCAATTTACTTCGGTGATGATGCCGCGAATGGTTTTCTGAAATTGGAGACGTAGCTTGGAGTCTTCGATGATCGAGAAGGCGCATGCGAGGCCGGGCACGTTGTAGGTCTTGCTCGGAGCCATGAGGGTGACGGTGCGTGCGGCGAGGCTTTTGCTGAGCTTGGCTGTGACGATGTGCTGCGCGTTGGCATCAAAGATGAGATCGCAGTGGATTTCGTCGGAGATGAGGATCAGGTCGTGCTTTTCGCAGAAGTCGCCGAGACGGGTGAGCTCGTCGTTTGTGTAAACGCGGCCGACGGGATTGTGCGGGCTGCAGAGGATGAAGAGCTTGGTGTTCGGCTTGACCGCGGCTTCCATTGCGTCGAAGTCGAGTGTCCATTGGTCATCGGCATCGAGGCAGAGCGGCACTTTGATCAGTTCGCGGTTTGCATAATCAGGCGCACCGAGGAAGGGAGGGTAGACGGGCGTTGCCGTCATGATGGATTCATCGGCTGCGACGAAGGCGTGGCAACAGAGGTTGATCGCGGGCACGAGGCCGGGTAGGAAGTTGAGCCAGTGCGCTTTGGCGCTGTAGCCGTGTTGGCGATCCAAGTAGTTGAGGACGGCCTGGATGGGAGCTTCGTAAGGGATGGTGTAGCCGAAAATACCGTGATCGAGGCGCTGCTGGAGGGCTGCGGTGATCTCGGGCGCGGTGGTGAAGTCCATGTCGGCGACCCACAGCGGTAGGATGTCGCGGCCTTTGTATTTGTCCCATTTGAGGGAGCCGTAGCCGGTGCGATCTGGGCAGGTGTCGAAATTGTAGGGTGTGTCTGTCATATGCGGGAGCACGATCAACGGAGTGTCGTATGCCTGCAAACTCAATTCGCTAAAAACTGATGAGATAAATGGATCCTTGGGAGACTTGCTCGGCCTGTTCGGCGCAGATCCAGCGTTCGCTATACGAGGGGCCCCATGAGTCGCTGACAGCGATTTCGCCTGTTGCCTTGTTGTAGCCGATGATGAGGCAGGCGTGCGCGCTCATGATGTCTTTTCGCAGTTCGGTGCGGCGCGCGTTTGATTGGGTGGTCGTCTTCCATGCCCTCCAGTCGGTGATGGCTTGTCGCTCGGCGGTGCGTTGGTTGGCATATTGGTTGTATGCATTGGAGGAGAACATTGTCCAAATGATGGGAAGGCCTTTATCGATGTATTTTTGAATGGTGCGGACTTTGATCGGTTCGTTGAGCTGCTTCATCGTGCGGCTCTGCGAGGAGATGTAGCTGTCGACTGAATTGATAATGCTGCTGAGTGAGGTGCCGCCGCCAATTTCGGTTTGGCCAGCCATGGCGAGGAGATACATATCGGCGGGGATTTGCATGTAGCGCAGGTAGCGCTCGAAGGTGGCTGGCACGCAATAACCTTTGGGGCCTTGATTGACCATGGGGATGTTGCCGATGAGGACATCCCCGTTCGGGCGCGTGATGATGTTTTCAATGGTGAGTTTGCGCAGGGCGGCGTCGGAGAGTTTTTTGCTGCGGCCTTTGTTGTCGGCAGCTTCGGTGCTCATGATGCGTAGGCTGACGTATTCGTCTTCTTGTGAGGCTAGCAGGAAGGCGTGGCCTTTCCAGTCCCAACGCTGGAGGCGTTCTTTAATGCCGCGCCCTGTGCCGAACGATTGCTTTTCGGGTTGCCCGAATGCGTTGGTGAGGCGTTCGACGAGTGTGTCTTCGTCGTGTTCGATGGCTTTTTGCATGGCCTCGATTTCGTCTTCGGTCGGGGTATCGCTGAAGTTGAAGTCGCCTTTGTTGGCAAAGACGATGCTGACCAGGTCGGCGTGTTGGTTTGCTCCGTAAAGGGCGCAGGCATACGGGCGCGTATTGAGAATGCGGAAATCGGCGTGCGGGTAGACTCGATAGCTGGACTGGGTGGCGGTTTGTGATTCCAGACGCCAGTTGAGGCGCTCGGCAACTTTGTCCGCTGTGTCATCCCAAAGATTGTTGTCCCTTAATAAGGGGATGCCGAAGAGTTGATTGATGGTTTCGAATTTGGACTGCTCCTGTGTCTCGATTTGGGAGATCGCCTGTTGGCTGTCTGCGGAGAGCTGGTCGCGTTCGAACCAAGTCTCGTTGCCGTTTTCGAGGCGTATTTGGATGCGCTCTGGTTCGATGTTGAGAATTTCAACTTCGATGGTGGTGCCTGCCTTGTTGGAGATCGCAGTGCCTTGCGAGGTTTGCAGGGCGGCAACGAGGGAGGCGAGTAAGAGTTGGATGGCTGTGGATAACTTCATTAGCGGCATCTGTTTCGGATACAGCTAATGAGTCTGCGCGTATTCTGACAAGCAGTATGCTGCGGTTTCCTTGTCGGCCTAGGCTGCGTCGATGAGATGTAGTTGGGCGAGAAGCTCGGTAAGCGTTTCGCCGCTGGCTGGTATATTGCCGATGAGGCTGCTGCGGTGGTAGATCACCCAGCGAGCCGTTTTATCGACGGCGCTGATGTGGTGGTCGAGGTCGAGTAGGTGCTCCCACTCGGCGAGGCGGTGCATGTTGTAGTCCGCGAGGGCTGATTGGCGTTCGGTGTCAGTATGATAGTCGCTGAGTATTTCGGCGAGGTCAATGGCTTCACGCATGCCGACGTTCATGCTGAGGATGCCGGCTTGTGGCGTCATGTGGGCCGAATCGCCTGCGAGCCAGATGCGATCTCTGCCGAAGGAGTTGGCGAGGCGATGTTCGAATTTTACCAGCATGCGCCAGTTGAGATCTTCGATGGAGCCCTTGAACCACGGTGCGTTTTCAGTAAGGAAGTGATCGAGGTGTTCGCGGTCGAGTTGTGCGTAGCCGTGATCGCCGAATTGAATCAAGTGGTGGTCTTTGTTGAGTGAGTCGGCGGGGGCATCGCCGGGGTCGACTTGGAAGCTCCAGCGGCAATGGCCGTTGGGAAGCGGCCAGAAGACATGGGTCTTCTGGTCTTTAATGATGATGCGCATCTCGTTGGGTAAGTCGGCGTCGGTTTTGAACTCGAAGACCGCATAATCTGCGCTTGGCGTGACTTCGGGGAACTCGATGCCTGCGATGTGGCGGGCGACGGATTCATGGCCGTCGGCTCCGATGAGGTAGTTTGCTTCGTAGTCGAGGATTTTGTCGATTTGCATTTCGATGTGAGCGACTGCATAGCCAGTCATGCCCTCCATGAGCCGATCCACGGAAACGTTGAGTGCGCTGCCGCCGTCTTCGATGAAGCGCACGCGATGATTCCATAGTGGCTTCTTGGGCAGGCTATCGACGAGGATATGTTCGAGTTCGCCCTGGCTGATTACGGTCAAGAAGGGGTATTTGAGGGGGAGCATGCTGTAGTCTAGCGCGGCTTTTTCGTGGTCATCTTCGTAAATGCGGATTCTGGGAAGTTGGAGGGAGCGCTCCAGCACTTGATCTGCGAGGCCGAGTGAGTCGAGTAATTCGAGTGTTTCTGGATGCAGCGCTAGTGCATAGCTGTGGGTGTTGGTGCGCTGTTCGCGGTCGAGCAGGACGTAGTCCATTTTCTTCTTTGCTAGGGCGTGTGCTGCGGTGAGTCCTACGGGGCCTGCGCCTAGGACTACGATGTCGGTTTTTTTGTGGTTAAACATGGTCGTATGGAGGTTGAGGGTAGATGTGGCTTCGCTTTTGCGCTTTGCTTTAGTGTATCAGTTTCGAGGTGAGCGTCAATTTGGTGCGGTTGGAATCTACGGTTTTAATTCGTGTCGGTGGAAGTCGCTTGAGGATTGATCTTCGTTCTTTGTCGGATGAGAGTGGCCGCTATGTCAGATAGCGAAGATCAATCAGAGGTGAAACCAGCATTGGAGTGGCTCAGTGAGCGCTACCCAGATAGCCCGCGTAAGCGCCTAAAGGAATGGTTTACCAAAGGTCGAATTCAGTTGGATGGGGTGGTCATTAAAAAACCGCACGAGCAAATGACTGATCCCGGTGAGCGCCTCACGATGGGCGAAACGCCGCCGCCAGTCTTTTTCCGTAATATGCCGACGCGTATACATGCGCAGGCCAACTTGCTCTATATTGATAGTTCTTTTGCGATTGTGAATAAAGGGGCAGGGTTGCTGTCAGTTCCCGTGCCTGGCAGTAGTCAGGTGTCTGTGCTGAGTGTGTTGGAGAAATTTTTGCAGGGCAAAGGAGCTTCGGAGTTAGACCGTCAGAAGGGCGTGCAACGTAAGCGTTTGGTTCCACTTCCTGTTCACCGCTTAGACCAATATACGAGTGGTGTGATTTGTTTTGCGATGAACCCGAAGGCGCGAGAGTCGCTGGTGCGCCAAGTGCGCGATCATACTTTTCTGCGTGAATACATGGCGATCGGCGATGGGCAGTTGGCTCAGACGCGTGGAGAGTGGCGTTCCTGGTTTCGCCTGGATGATGAAGGCATGTATCAAACCGTGTTTGATTCCGAAGAAGAGGGCACGACAGAAGCGATCAGCCAATATGAAGTGGTGGAGGAGTATTCCTGGCCGACCGCGGTGAAGGGGCAGCGTCATGTTGTGAGTAAGTTGCGTCTGCGCTTGGAGACTGGTTTGAAGCATCAATTAAGAATTCATGCGGCGAATGCGGGCGTGCCGTTGCTTGGCGATCGGCATTATCATCCTGATTATAAATCTGCGTTGGAAAACAAAGGAGGCATGCCCTATGACGTGCAACGCCAGGCGCTGCATGCGTCGAGTCTTGGCCTGGTGCATCCAGAAACAGGGAAGCTGCGTCGGTTTACGTGTAAGTTTACTCGCGATCTAGCCGATCTGGAGACCATGCTTCGCGCGAAGTCGAAGGGGCAGTAGGCGCGGCTGTTATTTAGATACAAAGAGAAGCGTTCACTTATGAAACCACGTGTAAAACTCGCAGAGTCGACAACTAGTGATGGGGGAGCCATGACGCTCTATGAGCATGATGGTAAATACTGCATCAGCTATGCTGGGCAGGAGCTCATGCACTCGGGGGCGAATGCGTCGGAAATTTTATTAGGAGAAATCGGGGTCGAGTTATTAGAGCGCGATGCCGAGGCGCGCATTTTGATCGGTGGGCTCGGCCTGGGCTTTACCTTGCGCAGTGTGTTGGAAAACACCGGGCCGAATGCTGTAGTCGAACTTGTTGAGCTGCTGCCGGAAATTGTCAGTTGGAACCGTGAATATTTAAAGTCGTTGAATGGCGAGCTGTTGGATGATTCGCGTGTTGAAATCTATGCGACCGATGTGGTGCGCTATGTGCGCAAGGCAGAGCGCGAACGCTACGATGTGATCTTGCTGGATGTAGACAACGGGCCGGTTGCGATGGTTTCGGAGACCAATGCTTCACTGTATTCGAATAGTGGCCTGCGCTGGTTGCGGGGCTCGTTAAAGCCTGAGGGGCGTGCGGTCTTTTGGTCGGCAGGGCCTGACCTGCGGTTTGAAGACCGCTTAAAGCGTGCAGGTTTTCGCGTATCGAAGGTGCCTGCGAAGGTGCATGCGGGCTCTAAGCGTGCCGCGTATCTACTCTACGTGGCGAATTACAAGTAGGGTGCAGGTGTGACAATCGGGGCGGAGTGCTCGGGCATAACTATTGTGGCATGCTCGGAGCGGGGGGGGGCGATCTGGCAGGCAAGCAGCCCTCGGCTACCGAAGGCAGGAAGCCGGCTCTATTCCTATTGGCGGGCGAACCGCGACTTGGTGGTAGGAACAGGGCGAAAGATAAAACAATAGAGCACTTGCCCGAATTGGCTTTAAATAAAGCTAAAGTGGTTGTTTCGCCGTGAATTTACCCTCCGTATGCGCTTCAATGCTGATTAAATGGGGGGTAGTAGCGATTTTAATGAACTGTAAGTCGCTTGAAGGGAGCACGTTGCGAGTGCGCAAAATAAAAGTGTCATTTATGTAAAAAAAGAGCTTGGCAAGTGGGGGAGGGATGCGCACTTTCTGCGGCCTTCTCAGATGAGGTGGCGCAAGTCGTTTCATTAGGAAGTTGTTCTTTATTAATGATTTAAGTGTTAATTTA
>CAJQOS010000055.1 GCA_905479975.1 uncultured Puniceicoccaceae bacterium
TCGTGAAAACCCCTCCGACCCCGCAGACGGGGCCACCTCCCCTTCGCAGGGGAGGAGCTAAAGGTAGTGCAGTCCGAGCCACCTCCCCTTGGTTGTGGAGGAGCTTTGCGTGTAGCATTCATGACGTGAATTAGAAGATACAAAGACATGTGTGGGGGAGTTGATAGTTGAGCGTTGAACGTTGAGAGTTGGACGTTCATCAGTTAAACGGATTAGTCATCAGCCCAAAGCTCCATCAGCTCATCGAGTTGGCGAAAGCCGGCGTCTCCGCTGGTGTCGCCTTCTTGAGGTCGACCCTCTTGCAGAATGGCTTGTATTTGTATCACCAGTTCTTCGTTCATCTCCATCGGCTCGGTGTTTTTCTCGGGGTTGGCCAGCACCCAGTCCATGCCGGCTTCGGCTGCGAGTGCGAGGAAGGCACGCTCCAGCGGGATGCGCAGATGCTTGGGCGTGCCGATCGCGAAGTTCGACAGTCCCACGGAGATGTGGATGCCTGCGAGGGCGGGATCGGCGCGCAGTGCCCGTATGGAATCGAGGCAGAGGTTGATAATGCCCTGCGTGTCAGAGGCGACCGGCGCTAGACCGGGGTCGACTATAATACGGTCGTTCTCGATGCCGGCCTGGTTGAGCCTTTCGGCAAAGTGGCGCGTCACGCCGACCACGTCTTCGACGGATTCAGCGGCACCGATCTTTCCGTCCGCTTTGAAGCATTCGGATGACATGACGATGATATTCATGTCGTGCTCGACCGCGAGTGCGATCATGCCGTCGATATCGGTTCGCGAGACAGAGACTGAGTTCAAAATCGGGCGACCGTCGCATTTGCTGCGGTCGTAGTGTTTGACTGCTTCGGTATGGAAATCGAGGTGCGGGTTGTCGAAACTGATCGGCACGCGTGTGACTTCTTGCACCGCGGGGATCAGTGTCGGCAGGAAGTCGATCATCTCTTCGAGTTTAACGGATAGCTTCTGTGTGCCATCGGTATTGAGGGTGAGATAGGAGGCGCCCAGATCGGACTGGAGTTTGGCCAGATGCTGGTAGCCTTCGACGTCGCGGTTATTCCATGCTTTGCGGGCGCGGCCGTAGGAGTTGTTCATGAGTTCGCCGATAACAGTAATTTTATTATTCATATCTTATTGGGTGTGGTTGGATTGATTGTGTTATTAGAAAGAGGTGCGCCTTTTTGTGCGTTAGCGGCTTTGCCCGGATGATCGAGCTCATGCCAATAGTTGGCCCAACCCGAACTGCCACGCAGTGATTGGTCTTGAAAGACTGGCACGAAATCGAGCAGTTCATCGGCGCAGCCTTCGCTTTTCTTACGATCGTAGGCGCGACTCCAGATGCAGTCGACGTCCAGCACCTCGCAGCGCCCGTCGCGCGTGCCGCCGCAGGGGCCGTTACGCTGGTTCTTGGCGCACTGTGATTCTGGACAGAGGAAGCCTGTTTCGCCGAGCGAGCAGTCGCCACAATCCTGACAGGAAAACAGTGTGGCTTTACTGGCGTGCTCGATGGCACGTAACCATTTGGGAGGCTGCGTGTGATCGGCTCCCTTGTTGCAGAGGCGCTTGGCGAGTGGGGCGAGGCCTGTGCCATTTTCGAAGGCGACACGGTGAAAGAGTTTCGCCATCTTATAGTTGAACGTCACATGCTTGGATTTCTGCGGCGTTGAAGAAAGATTACAGCGATTCGGATCAGCGAGGCCGGTATCTGAATCGGCCGCATATAGAAAGAATTCACCCTCGCGCGAATAGCACATTTCACGGGCAAAGGACTTCCAGTCGTCGGGGGTAAAGCTATCTTTGATCGATAGGATTTGCTCCAGATCGTGGTAGTCGTGCACGCCGCCGAGGTAGGCACCTTTGTAGCCGAGCCCTTGGTAGATCGCGATTTGTTTTGCAGCGAATTCCCGGAAGAAGGCTTTGCCCTTGTCCGCGGATCGAGCATGTTTCTGGCAGAGGTCGTTGAGTTCTGAAGTAACGACTACGCCGGGGATTTTTTGTTGATGAAACAAGCGGGATACGAAGCCGCTGAGCACGTAGACGTTGCCGATCACAGGCACTTGCGAGAGCGACCAGTTGCGCATGTAGGCCATCAGCTCGCTGGCTTTGCGTGCGTCGAAGCCGATTTGGGGAATGATAAAATCAGCACCGTTCTCGATTTTCTTTTCGAGTTTGTAATACTGGGGGAGCAAGGTGTTTTCGGTGCATTTGAAAGGCGTGCAAACCGCTCCCGAAAAGAAATAAGTGCCGTCGAGTTTTTTAGTTTTGTTGCTCGAGGGGCTACACTTCACTTCGAGCCCATTGTTCATGCGCTGGATGACATGTAAGAGCCCGACCGAATCGATATCGAAGACTGGCTTGGCAAGCCCCTCGGGACCGCTCATGGGGTAGTCGCCAGTCAGTGCGAGCACATTGTGAAAGCCTTGGCTGGCATACATCCACAGCTGACTTTCCAACGCATGCCGGTTGAGGTCTTTGCAGGTCAGGTGCACGACCACTTCTTTGCCCGCGTAGAGAATCGGAGTGCCCAGCGCCAGCGGTGCCATTTGCGGATTACCGCCAGCATTGTCGGTAATCGACACCCAGTCCACTTGATCGCTATAGGTCAACTGCTCGGCAAATCCACGAGTCTTCAGGCTTTGCTGTTGCGTCATAGTGCCCCGCGTGGAAACCAATTCGACTCCTAGCGGAAAGCGATCTTCTTCGTGTAAGATCTCTTTGAGACGAAGGTTCTGTTGGAGCTCGATCATTTTTTGGCAGTTTTTTGGAAACAGGAGTGGAAGTTATTATTCGATCTCTTCCAGGAGTAGAGAATCGGTGTAGTGATCGGAGAAGGACGGGACTTGGTTGAGCTCGACAATCTTGCAACTGTTGCAGAGCGCTTCGATTGCTTCGCTATAGTCGGCTTGCACCAGTAGCGACGTGCCGCCGAGTGAGGCGTTGCCAATGGTATCGATACGCTCCACGGGAACATCGGGCAGGAGCCCAATCGCGATGGCGTGTGCCGGGTTGAGATGATAGCCAAAGCCGCCCGCGACGAAGACGGTTTGTAAATCGGAGGCTTCGACTCCGGCCAATTCGAGCAACACTCGCACGCCTGCGCCGATCGCTGCTTTGGCTTGCAGGATTTCGGCGACATCGGGCTCGCTGATCCAGAGGTGGTCGTTGAATCGAACGATGCGTTCGCTGTCGCCATCGACGGTGTGTTCAGAGACGTCGGGATGGTTGACATCGAAGCGTCCAAAGAGATTGAGCAATTCGCTCTCAAGGCCGAGTGCTAGGAAATCAATGTAAGCCGCTCCGGAAATGCCTTTCACCCTGTCGCTCTCTCCTGCGCAGAGTTGGTAGTCCCAACGTGCATCGTTGTATTCAAAACTGGATACAACTCCGGCGCGTGCACTCGCGCCGCAGGATAGGCGTCCACCTTCAAAGGCGGGTCCTGCTGCGGTGGCCGTGGCGAAAGTGCCCCCCTCGTGTTTGAGGATGATTTCCCCGTTTGTGCCGAAGTCGATCAGGAGAGTGGGGCCTGCTGCGGCCAACATGCCGGAGGCGAGCGCACCGGCTGTGACGTCGGCACCGACAAAGGGGCCGAGCGCCGGCAGCAGCTTGATGGGTATGCATGGGTTGAGGCCGATCGATTCGCTCTGGATGGTGCGTTGACCGAGGAACTCCGGCTCGAAGGGGTAGGTGCTTAGGCCGACCAGACTCGCACCGATGAGGGTGTGCAGCATGATCGGGTTGCCCGCGATCGTGGCTTGTTGAATCGAAGTGATCGGTATGTTTGCCTGCAAGCAGAGGATTTGAATGAGCTTGGCCAGCCCGTCATCGACGAGTGCGCGTTGAAGCTTTTGCAGGCCATTGGCTCGATCGATGGAGTAGCTGATGCGTGAGAGCACATTGTCGCCGTATTTACGTTGCGGGTTGGCGATCGAGGCATCGGCGAGACATTGCCCCGTGGATAAGTCCCACAGCGCGCCGGCGAGTGTCGTAGTGCCGATATCGATCGCGAGTTCCAGACCGGATCGATCTGGCTGAATCGCTGGCACCTCGATGCGAATGTCGAAACAGCTCACGCCGTAAAGTGTATGGTCGTGCCAAGAGCTGTGTGGCACCTCAAGATCGACCGGGGCGTCGGGCAGCGCATCGATGGTGGTTTGGCAACTGCGTAGCGTGCGGGTGGTTTCTGAATCCTTACAGCTGACTTGGCAACCCCGGCAGAGCCCGCGTCCACCGCAGCGGGTATTGAGACCGTAGCCCTTGGCTTCTAGGAAGTCCGAGAGTGTTTGATCCACGTCGTTGGCACTGCGTTCGATGGAAATCGCTGAGCCGTCCGGTAGGTGAATCGTGATGGGGTGCGTGCTCATGATAGTTTGCTGATCAGGTTGGACTGACCTTCGAGTGCAACTTCGTGCCCTGGCGGAATGGTTAGGTAACGGTCTGCGGGCCAATTGCCTTTGATTAGATTCAGTAACATGGATGAGTCCCCCTTGAGTCGTTTGAATTGCCAGCCCAAGTGCTTCGCACAGTCCTTACAGTAGCTCTCAGCTTCAGCGTTTTCAGTCAGATCCACATAGGCGGCGCAGTTGTGATGCGCGAAGCCATAGGCGTCCGCCTCGACGAGATCGTCGACCATGTCTTCATCGTCGGGATAGCGGGCATCATAAACTTTACGGAGATGTGCTTCGCGGTCCGGACCGGGCACGCGTTTCCCGCGCACCCATCCGGGTGAATAAAAGTAGGTGCCGGGGTTTTCCTTCAGTAGCGCGGAGTGGGGCTCCATGCCGCCGAGTAGGATGGAGACACAGTCGTGGGCGCGCGGCAGGATCAGCGGGCAACGCTCCGCACGGATGCCGAGTAAGCCATTGCCGCAGAGCCCATAGGCGAGCAAAATCACTTCGACGTTTGGATCTGCTTCGAGGCGAGCGATTGCTGCTTGCACTTCGGTGCGCAGATTATTCGGCTGATCATGCAGCCCCATCTCAAGGTATTCGATGCGGTGCCAAGGCGGGGTCTCTCCGCCGAATTCGGTGAGTTCTTCCTTGAAAACATCGCAAGCGAGTAGGGCATGTTTTGCTGTCATGGGGTGGGTAGTTAGTGTTAGTTGAGGGCTTGCTTGGTAGTTTCTAAGACCTGGAGATCGTCTTCGTGGGCGATCATGACGAGTCTGTGTCGCTTGGTTTGGTCTGAAGGTTCGATGGTGAGGGTGTCGACCGTGCGTTCGATAAACCACGAACCTTCGGGGGTCTGTATGCTGCCTTTGATGCGGAGGATTTCCGAGGGGAGGGCGTTTAGCCATTCCCTCGCAGTCTCAATGTTGCGCTGCGCTGGCCAGATGCACTCGATTGTGTCGAATGGATTGGCGTCGCAGGTCGAAAGTGCTGCGCGTGGTAAATTTGAAAGCTGATTGGGTAAAATGAAGTCGATCCGGCACTGCTCGGCACGTGTTATTTCTGTAGTTTGATTTAGAATACGTATGGCGGATTCGACCACGTTCAGAGTCTCTGCCTCGGCGGTGTCGGTCTTATTTATAATCACCAGATCACTTGCCTGTATTTGCGCTTCTATCACTGGAAGGTTCTCTAGGAGCGTCAAGAAACGTGCGGGGGCGACGACTGTCATGATTCGACGAATTTCAAAGTGCTCGCCGAGTCCATGTGTATCCATCAATTCTCCGATGGCTTCGGGGTCGGCGGTGCCACTGGTCTCGATGACAATCGCATCCAATGGGCACTCGCGATGTGCTTGCAGCACTTCGTTGCGCATGATGCGTAGAAAGTCGCCGGCCTTGCACTCGCAAAACAAGCTGCCGCCCACCACGCTGTGTGTTGCCGTTCCGGTTGCGGCGAGGGTATCGCCATCGACGCTGGTCTCGGCAAACTCGTTGACGAGGAAGAGAAGATGCCAGTCCGGGTGCGACTCTGCCATGCGGCGCAGCAAAGTGGTTTTGCCGCTGCCGAGGAAGCCGGTCGCGAGGATGACTGGGATTTTCATGGGGTGGGTGTGTCAGATGAATTTTGATTTTACATAGACTTCGGCTACAAAACTGGGTGAATGCTACGCTGGATAAACATTTACTTCACCGAAGCTGCTGCTGCGTAAACGGCGACGAGGTCTTTGCGGTCCGGGATGATTGAGGCGAATTGCTCTTTACCATCGACACAAAGGCTTGGGATCGCAGTGGCTCCCAGCTTTGTCATGTAGCCGAGGCCGTCGCGACCGGTGATCTTGTGCTCGCGCACTTCGATTGCCTTGCCGTAGGCTTTTGCGGCTTCTTGAGCGGCTTTCACCATGTAGGCACACGGTGCACACCCCAGTGAGTCGAGTGTCACCACGTCGACGATGACTGCATCTTCTTCCGCATAATTGGGGATGATGATGTCGTCGAAAGTCTCGTTGGTGTCCTTGGCTGGTAGATTACGCGCGATCTTGATTTGGTCGTCGTCGCCGATCAGTGAAGCGACTGCTTCGAGGTTTTCCGGTTTGACGGCGTAAGGCAGGTCGCAACCGGGCGCTAGGATCAAGCCGCCACCTTCGCCTGCTTGATCGATGCAGCGCACGGCATCGCGCTTTGCATCATTGGCGTCGCCGAGCAAGAGCGCGACAGTGAGCTGCATGTTGCCGCCGAAGGACTTGCCTGCGCTGCGTGCGACTTTGGCGAGTGCCTCCATATCGATGTTTTCGTCCACCGAGATGTTGTCGCATGTTGTCGCGCACATTGCTTCCAAGTTGCGGGTCGCATTGCCACAGACAAATAGCGAGGACAGGGCGCCTTTGCTACGGATATGATCAAAGATTTTGTTGAGAGGTGGTGCGACGAAGTCAGTGAAATGACCGGGTCCGATTTGACTGATCATTGGGTCGACGACCGCGATCACATCGATGCCTGCTTCAATATAGGCATCGACCAACTTATTGGCGACCTCGGCGCAGTAATCGTAGAGTTCCGGCACTTCGTCTTCTTCGTCGAACATGTCGAGCAGGACGTCGTCGCCGCGCAGGTGCAGCGCGAGTGTCAGTGGACCGGTGAGCAGTCCGTAGAGCGCGACGTCGTCGCCCAGTTCGGCTTTCGCGCGGCGAACCGCATCGAGCACCAGTGGGATGCGACCCTTGGTGACGTCGAACTCAGGGAGTCCGGCAATATCGTAGTCGTCGTCGAGTGGGTGTGAAGCCACCGAAGGCGGTGTTTCTTTGGCCCAGCTCAGTTCGCAGCCGAGAATTTCGGCTTCGAGTTGTAGGTCGAACACGACTGGCAAGCCGTCGGGCTTGTAGCGTTCTGCGGCGATCTTAAGTGCGTTGACGATGTGATCGGCTGACTTGAGATACTCCGTGGCATCGACGCCGACGAGTGCGCCGCCGTGAACGCCGACGAAAGGCACCCATGGGGTGCGTTCGGTTGCTTCACCAACGAGTGCGTTGAAGAGTAATTCTTTGTTAGGCATGCTATTTATTTTCGTTGTTTCGGTGTCATCGGGCTACAATTTCGAGTGAAGCGCCAGGTAGGCGATGCACCGCTTATGCGCAGAGTTGTTGAGCGAGCTCCACGGCGCTGGCGGCATCCGGTGAGAATCCGTCGGCTCCGATCTGATTGGCAAAGTCCTCTGTAATGGGGGCACCGCCGACCATGATCTTGACCGCTGCGTTCGTGTCGTTCAGGTGTTGGACGATACTTTCCATGGCGGGCATGGTGGTGGTGAGGAGTGCCGAGAGTGCGACCACGTCGGGCTTGTGCTCTTCAATCGCTTGGGAGAACGTTTCTGCAGGGATATTGACGCCTAGATCGATGACTTTGAAGTTGGCACCTTTGAGCATCATGATGACGAGGTTTTTACCAATGTCATGGAGATCGCCTTCGACCGTTCCAATCAGAACAGAGTGTTCCGGTTCGATACCCGAAGCGACGAGGATGGGCTCCAGCAGATCCATGCTTTTTTGCATCGCACGTGCGGCGACCAGAACTTCAGGGACGAATAGCTCGTTCGCTTTGAAGCGCTTGCCCACATCGTTCATTCCCTCGGTGAGCGCATTCAATACACTTTGCGGGGAGAGTCCGGCGTCGAGTGCCTCGGCAGTTGCGGCGCGTGCGTCTTTACGTTTGCCGGCTTTGATTGCGGCAGTGAGTCGGTTTAATGAATCAGTCATCGTTTTTATCTAGGTAGGTTGATTTTGTTTGTGGAAAGAGAGGGGTGATCCCCATTTCGCGGGTATTAAGTTACCTCGATTGCTGTATTTTTACTTCTATTATTGGGGTCAATGTTGATACTTTGATGCTGTTTAGGTAGGGCCGTGTTCGGCAGGGGGACGGAAAGCATATAGAAGACATGCTACTCTTTTATGGGTGATATGTCTTCTTGCATTAATGGATAAACTTATCGTATTTTGTCTAAATGCTTGTTTCTCTCAAAATTGACCCGGAGTATGATGGATTTCTTTTTTTAGCCGAGTCTGTGCGGAATCCGCCGATTCTGGTGAGTCATCGTCATCTTGAGGTGGAATTGAATCTAGTCATAAACGGCGAAATTACCTACGTCCTGGACGGGCGCAGTTATACCTTCGGTCGTGGCTCGTTGCTGTGGTTTTTTCCCTCGCAGGAACACCAAATCATGCACCGCACACCGGATGCGCAATATTACGTCGGCGTCTTTACGCCCGACATGATTCAGCGCGCCTGTCGCAGTGCGACTTATGCTGATTTAGGCAAACAAGATGTCGGTGATGTGGGGATTATACATAGTATTCTCGAGCCCACTCGGTTTGATTTGATGCAGCGGATGATGGCCTCCATCATGGAGGGCTCGATAGATGCGGACCTGCTCAACCGGGAAGCGGGCTTTGGTGTGGATTCGTCGTTTCGCTACCAGCATCACGACCCCGATGCCTTGAATGCCGGACTGCGTCACTTAGTGTTGTTGGCGTGGCGTTATCAGCAAGCTGCCGAGGCGCGTGCCGATAGTCTCAAACTACATGCCTCCGTGCGTCAGGCATTGGCGCTGATTAGTGAGAATCCTGAAAGTGAGTCACTCGGCGAACTGGCTAAGAAGTGTAGTATCAGTGAGGCCTATTTGAGCCGTATTTTTCGCAAGCAGGTAGGCATCCCGCTGAGCCAGTATAAGAACAATATACGTCTTGGACGTTTTTGGGAATGCTACGGGGGCGGAGCTTCGACCAATATGACCGAAGCGATGTTTGCGGCTGGTTTTGGCAGCTATGCGCAGTTCTATAAAGTCTTTCGTGCGCAGTATGGCCGGGGGCCGCGTCATTTACTGCGTAGTCGAACCGAAGTATGATCTCGCCCCCCTCCGTCTTAGCACCCGAGGGCATAATAACAAGCTAAGGCACCTGCCCTTGGCAGGTATATCCTTATACATAAGTCAGAGGACCGTGGAATATCTCGATGCTGAAAAGCAGGACTTCCTGCGACGTTTTGCGTGCGAGGTGATTGCGAAGGGCTCACTCAATCTAGAGTCTTGCGATCCTATCCTTTTAGTTGATTTCAGCTGCTTCAACAGGGAAGAAGTCGAAATGAAGCTAGTAGAAATGTTTTCGATATTGGCTTGGTGTAAAACCCATGTGCTTCTTAAATTGGCGAGTCAGTGCACTTTGGTCATAAAACCCGCAGTGATATGCAATT
>CAJQOS010000056.1 GCA_905479975.1 uncultured Puniceicoccaceae bacterium
ATACTCGGTCTGGTGAACTTCCCAATCCTCTCCCAAACCAAGTATCTGACCAAACAAATCTTCTGATGATACGCTCATCTCTTTGGTTCATCAGAATCATCAAGATATGCAACCATCCACTGGAAATCTCGAAGAACCCCAAAAAATATCGCAAGCACTTAACAGGCATTAGCTTACAAAAATAAATACGATTAAATAGAAAAGTTTTTTAGCCGAATCCGTTTCGGATGGAAAACTAATAAACTAAGAGAGGTGTATGAGCCACTCCTCAGACCTCCCCAACAATGAATCCGCCAGTCTGGCGCGGATTGGGGAACTGTTGTGTGAAGCCATCGCGATTTTGAAACTGGAGAAGAAGCAAGAACCTTTCGTTCCAGTGAGCAGTGCACCGACGACCACAGCAAAGCCATGCCAAGAAGAAGCTTCAGAGGCAAACAGCATCCTAAGCCAAATACAAAAATATATCGGTGAAGCCCTCGAAGTCACCCCAGCTCAGGTCGCCTACCGGTTCGATTTTTCACGCTACACTGCGCATCGCCACCTAAAAGCTCTAATAGAGCAAGGTCGAATCTCTAAAGACGGAAGAGGAAAAAGTGTCCGCTACCGTCTGAAAAACGAAAATACAAAAAAAGAACATCATGCCATTAAAACATAAACAATCCAACACAGCCATCTATGCATACTCAAACGAATGGGAGACTATCCATCATAACTTTGACGTGATCGATCTCCAAATTGAATCATGTCACGATTACGCCACCAACGATGGTGAAATCGTAGCAAACGCCTTCATCGACCGCTGGCATTCGAGAACAAACACGACACGCCCAGGATATAGACTGCTAATCGCAGCGATAGAAGAAGGCGAAGTAGACAGAGTGCTTGTGCACAACTTTTCCATATTAAGCCTAAGTGCCGAAGAGACCATAGAGCTCATCTATTTGATGCAAAAACATGACGTTCAGCTGGAGTCAGTCACAGAATCCAACAGCACGATTACGCCTAATCAAAAAGTCCACATTTTGCTGAGACTAGCGATAACAGAAGACATCGCCAAATCAAGCAAGTCACAGCATTAAAAATAACATCTAACCATATTAAATATACATGAAACCAAAGAAACAACTCCGCGCAGGCATCTACGCCCGTGTAAGCACACAGGAACAAGTCAAAGAAAATTACGATTCCATCGATTCACAAATCGATAGCTGCAAAGCTAATGCAGCGAAAACAGGCGATCAAATAGTCGGGATATTCACAGATCCTGGTTTTTCAGGAACGAATACAGAACGCCCCGGATACCAAGCTCTATGCAAAGCCATCAAAAACGGGGAGTTCGAAAAAGTCTACGTTTTCAAAATTGAGCGTCTACACCGAAACATCGAAGATGGCAGCTCCTTTCTATCCACAATAAAAAGATACGATGTCATGCTGCAATCTGCGACAGAAT
Organism: uncultured Puniceicoccaceae bacterium; assembly: GCA_905479975.1. Lineage (GTDB taxonomy): Bacteria > Verrucomicrobiota > Verrucomicrobiia > Opitutales > Coraliomargaritaceae > Lentimonas. The sequence continues at coordinate 1,451 of CAJQOS010000056.1, forward strand.
CGATCGACCTAACAACGCCCGGAGGAAAGCTGAATGTCATGATGCTTATGGCCTTTAACGAATACTACTCCAACGATGTTAAACACAAGCAGGCAATCAAACACCACAATGCCCGTGAACGCGGATATTTCGTTGGGGGCACCCCTCCCCTCGGATACGAAAGAGACAAGGATGTAATAACCCCAATAGTTGAAGAAGCGAAAATCATCAAACAAATCTTCAATTGGCATGCTGAAAACATAAAGCCGATTGACATCATGAAACGACTACGGGCAGCGGGTGTCAAAACACGGCGGAGCAACCACTTCAGCTGCCACAGTGTAACCCAAATCCTCGAAAACCCGATCTATTGTGGTTATATAAAAGGCAATCCCAACGAAGATGACGAGCGACCTCTAATCAAAGGTGCCCACAAAGGTATAATCTCCCGTGAAAAATGGGTAGCCACTCAAGAGCGACTGAGCGATGCCCGTTCGACAAAAACTAAGCTAAAAAAAAAGAGTGGAAATACCTTTTATAACACGAACAAGCACGAAGGGCTCCTGAAGGGACTCCTTCACTGCGGAACGACTAAATACGCTCTTTCTCCTGCTCGTCAGGGAAAGAGCCTATATTATTCGTTAAGTCGGGCTAGCAAGGAGGGAGCTTGCTTCGAAGGTCCGATTAAAAGAGTGAACCTCTCCCATATCGATAACGCTGTAGTCGGCCTTGTAAACGAACTCGGCAAATACCCCGAGATCATTAAAGCGACAATTGAAGCCGCGAATCGCTCAAAGAGCCCCAAGCTCCAGGAGCTTGCGGAGCAGAGAACACAGCTTATGAAAAAGCATAAACGCCTCCAAACCGAATTTGATAACTTCAAAAGCTTTATCGCTAATGCAAAAGACACTAATGTCTTCGGTGAAATCACAAACGACATGCAGTTCACTGCAGAACGAAAGCAATACATTCAAAACGAGCTGTTACAGCTGGAACGTGAGGCGACTACAATAAAGAAGACTGTCCACGACTCGAAAGAGATTGTTGCTGCACTTCTCAATTTCAAAGGGCTCCTTGAAGCCCTCCCCTTTGATAAGCGCCACGAGCTCATAAAGATGTTAATAAAACGGATCGACATCTATCCCTCAGACGTTCCTGCAACAGTTGAAACCAAGCTTCAAGAGGTCAAATTACGAACTAAGACCTACAAACTGGACATACGCCTTTCCATAAGGCCAGAAACAACAAGAACTTGTGGAGTTTCCTCCACAAGTTCGTGTATTTCTCATTTTGGTCGGGGCGACAGGATTCGAACCTGCGACCCCCTGGTCCCAAACCAGGTGCGCTAGCCAGGCTGCGCCACGCCCCGTTTCCAAAAGAAGACGACAAACCATCACAATTCCTTCCCCTGTCAATGCTGTTTCAAAAGATTTTTAATTAATTTTTGTTCGCGCTTTCCATCAATGCCCACAAGCCTGACGTCATCAGCATGAGGCAGCGATTTCCGATAGCATCTAAAGCCCGAACAGTTCGACACTTAGCGGCTGTGACACTCGCGTTTCTAGCCGCACCACTGGCACAATCTGCCACGCTCCAGGAACAATTGGAACAAGCGGTTTCGGCCTTCAGTAGCGGCGATTACGCCTCCAGCTACTGGCAGTTTGAGAGCATGGAGCTCGATTATGGCAGCGAACCGGAGTTCCTTGCACGCACTTTTCAGCAAACCATCCTCCCCGTCCGCGGCTATGCCGCTCTGATGGCGGATCGCCCCACGGATGCATTGATCTACTTTGGCGAACTCCTCGGCCAATACGAGCCACACCCGGGCTTGAAGGCCTTTGCACTCTATAATGCGGCGATTGCTCAGTCGCAGACCCATGCACTGGCCGCTGCCGCGCAGACCTTCCACACCTTTCAACTAACATTCCCTGGCTCCAACGAAGCCGCACTCGCCCTCCTCCAAGAAGCGGACCTGCGCTACGAAATCGGCGATATTGACCAGGCCTCCGCCTTACTCGACACCTTTTACAACTCCGGTGCCCCCGAGACCCTGCGTATGCAGGCACGCCTACGAGCCCTGCAAATCGCCAGCGAAACAGGCTCCACCGAGCATGCGCGCGACATCCTGTTCAACTCCGACTGGAACGTCGCCGCCATGCCTGACATCGCGGTGCTCAGCTTTGCCTCTCTGGATGCGGGCGACCTACTACTCAGCGAGGGGCAGCATATGGAAGCCGTGCGCGCCTATCGGCTGACACTCCCGCGCAATGCCTTGATCGAAAAACAACGCGCACGTCTCCAAACCGTGCAAGCAGCCCTCGCCCAACAATCCTTATTTGCCTCCAGTATCTGGAAGAGCCACTCTCAGCAACTCGTCGCCCGCCTGACACGCCAGCTCGATCTACTCGAACACATGGCGGACTACACGCCGGGGCTCTATTTACGCTCAGGCCAAGCCTACCTACTAGGCTCCCGCTTTCGGGAAGCCGCGATCCTGTTTCGCACCGTCGCGCAAACCCCAGAATTTGAAACCGACATCCGCGGTGAAGCGCACTACCGTTGGATACTCACGCTCTGCGAAGCTGAAGACTGGGAACAGGCACGATCCACTGCGCAACAATTCCTCAACGAGCATCCCGCCCACAAACTCGCCAACAGTGCACTCTTCCTAATCGCCCGCGCCTATCAGGGCGAAGGTCAATACCTCGAAGCCATCGCGGTGCTCGACGACCTGATCGACCACTTCCCCAAGGACAAACAAGCCCCGCGCTGGTATTTCACCCGCGGCTATAACTATAGCGTGCTGGAGCGACAAGCCACCGCACGCACAGATTTCGAAACCGCACTGGAACGCTACCCAAAGAGCAGCCTCGTAGAGCAACTCAAACTCTGGCGCGGCCTGACCTTTTTCTTCGAGCGTGACTACGACGCCAGTCTTGATGCACTGACGTCACTCAAAAAGAAAACCAAGAAGCACCCGCTGTATCCGGAAATCAACTACCGTATCGCCAACGTCACTTACGCGCAGCGCGACTACGACGCCGCGCTCAAAACTGCGGATGCGTTAATCAAACAATTCCCCGACCACCATCGTGTGCCCGAGGCGCAAGCCCTGCGCGGTGATATCTTCATGGGGCAAGGCGAACTACTGCGCGCTGCGGATGCCTTCCGCCGAGTGCCGCCCGACGACGCGCAGCTCTACGACTACGCCATCTTCCAAGCCTTGAAAATCTATAAGGCACTGGAACGCTACGACCGATTGCGCAAACATCTGCAAGCCTACATCGACCGCGACGACGCCAACGAACGCCCGCGCGTGAGCGAAGCACTCTACTGGATCGGTTGGTCGTTCCAACAAGAGGAACGCGGCACCGAAGCCTTCCCGCTCTTTGAAGAAGCCCTCACCCGCTTCGGCAACGAACCCAAAGCCCGCGCCGTCGGCTCCATTCTCTCCGCCTACGCCGACCTCTACAAGCGACTCGGCAAGACAGACAGCACCCTCCCTGCCTTTGACACATGGCTGCAAGACGCAACCGAGCAAAGCCTCACCGACGGACAGCTCACCTGGTTTGCACGGCTCACACTGTTTAAGTCCAACCGCCAACGCCGCGCGCTCGGCGACGAACGGGCGGAAGCCACCCTGCTTTCGATTCATCGCTTTGTGCCGATCGACCAGCAAGACGCCGAAACACTCGCCAGCGTCGAACTCGTCCTGATCAAACGCGGCTACGACTCGGCCGACGATTACTGCGAGCAACTACTCACCGAATTCCAAAAACGCTTCGAACGCGGCACCGCTTACTTCGGCAAAGCGCAACTCGCCGCCAACGCAGACCGCCTCTCCGAGGCCCGCCGCTGGCTGCTACGCTTCCTCGAAGAGACGCCCACGCATCCACTTGCCGCCGACGTGCGTCTGCTCAGCGCCGACATCCTCACCCAACAAGGCATCTACGAGGGCGCCCGCGACGTGCTCAACGAAATCCTCCAGATCAAAGAAATGCGTGGCCGTCCGCACGCCCGTGCACTGGCAGGGCTAGCCCGTATCGAAACCGAGCAAGACAGCCCCGAACGAGCGATCCCCTACTGGCAACGGATTTATACCCTCTACCGCGCCTATCCCGAAATCATCATCGATGCGTATTGGGAGAGCGCCCGACTCTTCGAGCAGATCGGCGACAGCACCGCAGCGCGCAACACGCTACGTGAGATGCTCAGTGACCAGCGATTGGAAGGCTACGAAGCGTATACGCTCGCACAGACAAAGCTCCCCGAGCTCGAAGAACTCGTGCAGGCTCAAACCGAGCTAGCGATCCAAGCAGCGAAAGAAGCAAGGGAGGTGCAGCCATGAGTCTGAAATCCCATTTCAAGGGTAGCGCAGGAGCGTCCCGCACCGCACGAACGTCCCAAGCAGGCGGCTCAGGCTCTGCAGGTGCGCACCGAGACGGCGCTGCGCTACCTAAGATCCTAATTCTACTTGGCCTCCTCTGCCTCACATCACCAGCAACCGCTGCGATCCCAGCCGAAGAGTTCGACGCGATCTACGCTGAACTACACGAGCCAATTGACGTGCACCTCATCAACGGCCAAACCATACCTGGCCACTCAATCGATGTATCCGGAGACCTGATACAAATCGCCACCTCTGAGGGCGCAGGTGAAATCATCCACACCTTTAACGTGAATCGAGTCGACCACTTCACGATCCCTGGCGAAAGCTACAAGACGCTCGCGGTCGAATGGATTGAAGCAGGCGAAACCAAAAATGCGATTGAGCTGATGCAACTACTCTATCTGCAACGGGTCAAAATCCTGCCGATGATGCCGCCTTCGGAATCGCACTTTTTCATCTACTACGTCGACCTCATCCTACAGTCGGAAAACCCCGCACGCGCCATCGCGGTGACCGCAGTGCTCAAGCCACAAATCTCCCACCCCGCGGCACTGCGCGCGCTCGACGATGCGGTGCTCGACAGCTACAACACCCTGCAACTCTACGACGAAGCGCGCCCGCTCACGCAAGCATGGCTCGCGCAGCGCGACCCCTACGGCGACTCCGCGCTCGGCTACTATACACACAGCGCCGATCTATTACGCAGTGAGCACTACGACGAAGCGCTCGACACCGCGCTCCAACCGATTGTTTTTTCAACGCCGAATCCCCCCGATAAACTCGCCCACTGCTATGCCGTCGCCATCAGCGCAGCCCTAGGCTTGCGCGAGAAAGATTATGCGCTCACATTGTATGCTGAGATGCGGGAACGCGCACTCAGCTGGCCCGAATCCGACCCCACTTTCAAGGCCCCTTTCAAACAACTGAACGAACTCTTAGAAAAACAGCACAGGAGGATGGACACTCCTGTCCATCAATCACCGAACACTGAGACGGACAAGAGTGTCCGCCCTCCTGAATAACCCCGACTGATCTTACTATGAAACGATCCACAACCAACTGGCGTGCGCGCACGAGGCACGCCCCGACATTACTACTCTCACTATTGCTGCCCAGTCTCTTGCTCGCGCAAGACGCCGCACCCGAGGCCGCCGCAGTTGCGGACGACAGCCTCAACCTGTGGAGCTTGATCCAACAAGGGGGCTGGGCGATGTATCCGCTCGGCACCTGCTCGTTGATCATGTTCTTCTTGATCTTCTATTCGTGGAAAGAAACCACCCCGAAGAAATTCTTTACCGCCGAGCAACTGAGCGCCACGGGCAACGCGTTGGAAAGCGGCGATCACGACAAAGGCCGCAGCCATCTGGAAGCCGGCAACAACCTACTCGCCCGCGCGCTCGCACCTGCCTTGAAGAAGATCCACAAAGGCCACGAGAAAGCCGAAAATCTGTTCATTGAAAACTTGGAAGCCGAGGAAAACGGCGTCTCACAATGGGTGACGTATTTAAACGTCGTCGCCTCGGTCGCACCGATGATCGGCCTGCTCGGCACTGTGAGCGGTATGATCAGCGCCTTCCAAACCATTGGCCGCGGCGGCATGGGGCGCCCGGAGCTATTGGCCGGTGACATCGGCGAAGCCCTGATCACCACAGCAACCGGCCTGGTCATCGGCATCCCCGCAATGATCGCCTACTTTATTCTGCGCAACCGCCTCAACTCGGCAATGATCGCCACCGCGCAGGCCGGCACCGACCTGATCGAGGCGGCGGATACCGCACCGCCAGCGGCGGAGTGAGAGTGACGTAGTGTCGAGTGAGCGAGCGACAAAGCTCAACTATAAGACAAAACATGAGAAAGCCAAAATTCAAGAAACGTACGAACAAACCAGCGCAGCCTCCGGAAGCACAGGCTGCACCGGCTGATCTGCCGCCAGAATTTGACGCGCGTGCCGCCGCACGGTGCCAGCCACGGCACTCCGATCGCCATCCAGAAATCCCACGCCCACGTGGCTGCGATCCAAGCCACACTGCCCAATTCGCTTGAGCCATTCGCGACCTATGATCTGCGTGATCTCAAGCAGCGCCGCTGGTTGACTCGCTACTGCATTAAGAAAGAGGCAGGCGAGCTGGATTTCAAGTGGAGCGGTGGCCACCCGGTGGCGAAATAAGGGAAGTCCCTACGCCCCAACCTTTTCTGCCAAGCCGAGATCGGCCTCGGCGACTTCAGGGATAGGTGCCTTATTCAAATTGATCCAAGGCTTGCCGACTTTGAGCAGTGACTTGCCAGCGACACCGTTGATGATGATGGCCGCCATCATATACCACGCACACAATGCGCAGACGATCAGCACGTAAGCAGCCACTGTGTTGAGAACGGGAAAACCAAAGTGGCCCACATCCAGCAGCAGGAAGCCGATCACCAATGTCGTGAAGGTCCATGCCATGGCGGCATGGATAAACCAAGAGGCCACCCACAAGATCAGCGTAAACAAAGTCCACGCAATCAGGAAGAAGCCGACATCCGTTCCAGAGGACGCATAGATCCCAAAGTGGTTGAGCATGAAAATAATGCTCAGGCCGATCCAAAACGCTCCATAGCTGCAAAACGCTGCAAAGCCGAAGTTATTGCCCATCTTCTGCTCCATAAAGCCGGCGATCAACTGAGCCATTCCGCCAAACGCGAAGCCCATTGCCACCACGGGACCGAGGCCGCACAACCCTAGATTGTGAAACTGTAGCAACAGTGTAGTGAGACCGAATCCGGCAAGTCCGACGACTGCCGGGTTTCCTAATTGAACTTTATTCTCTGTCATAATGCGGCGAAGTAACTACATACACCGCGCAGTCATACCATCTATTTACACCCGTCCCGCTCAATAATAAGCAAGCAAACTGATAACCAAAACTAATACTAATCAAGCCCAACATAAGCGGCTCTTGGTTTTCTATCAAAAATATTAAGCTCCGCAGCATTGCCTCAGTGGTATTTTCCATTTAGCGATTCTGCCTATGATCCGCTCCAGTGCCTTAAAAGAACTCAATCACATCCTCCACGAAGCCCCCGGCGAAGACGGCGACTGGGGATGGTTTAGCCGCGAACATGCGGTGATCGTCGATGCGGTCCTGCAAATGCTCGGGCACCCGACCAAGATCGTCGACGGTCTGCTGATCATGCAAGACGGCAAACACACGCTGGCGACCATCCCGCTCGGCCATGCGTGGAACCTCATTTACGACGACCGTCTGTTCGATGCCAGCGTGACCACGCATCACATGACCTCACACTTCAAAGAATTCACCGCAGTGGACACGAAGCGCCCCGACATCTGCCCCTACCCGATCCACTACTCGGCGAAACTCCCCGACTCGATCCGCAACCCTGATCGCCTAAGTGGACTCTACTACTACCGCAAAGAGGACTTCAGCTTTGATGCCACCAAGCTCTTGGAAGATCCGTATCAATTCATCCATAAGCCCGAGGCCGGCACCCCCGACCTACTGGAAAGCTACGGCCGCGACATTTTCTTCAAACTCGCCTACCACATTTATCTCTTGCAAAAGGGCCAGTCCAAGCCACTTCCCAGCAGCGACGATCTGCTCGAAGCCGTGGCCACCAGCCGCAGCGGAGCCCGTAAAAAGGTGATCGCGATTCTGGACGGCAGCGCAGGCGTCTGAGCCGGATACAAATAATCTCATCAAAACGACAATTCCGTAAGAAAAAGTTTTGCTAAAGCTGCCACCTTCCATTTGATCCCACTCATGCACGAACTATCCGGAACAGTAAAAGTAATCTTCGACGAACAAACCTTCGCAAGCGGCTTCAACAAGCGCGAATTCGTCGTAACAGACGAAGCAGACAAATATCCTCAAGACATCAAGTTTGAGTGTGTCAAAGACAAGGTCGAGTTGGTCAACAAACTCAGCGTTGGCGAAAAAGTGAAAGTCACATTCGATCTGCGCGGCAATGAGTATAACGGCAAATATTACGTCAACCTATCCGCTTGGAAGGTCGAAAGCCTCGCAGCAG
>CAJQOS010000057.1 GCA_905479975.1 uncultured Puniceicoccaceae bacterium
CGGTCTTCTCAGCGGTCAAACGAAAAGCCAGAGGATTTAGAAACCCAGATAACTTAATCACTATGCTATACTTCGTTGCCGGGAAAATTGATATTTTGAAGAATAAACAAGCTACCCACTGAAAATCTCGAAGAACCTCAATGATATCCTCAAAGTCTTGAGTCGCAGTCACTTCATTGTAATTACGATTCGCCATCTGCTGCGTGCCCCAGTCGAGGCGATTCTGTCGCACATCGCAAATGTAGAGCGGGTGCACACCCGGCATTTGCGACAGGCGCAAGTGAGGTGCCATCATGCCCCCCATTCCAATGAAGCCTACGTTGATCCGACTATTCGGGCCCACGCGGCCATTGAGGCCGAGTGTGTCGGCGCTCAATATTTGCGGAGCCAGTGAGGCAGTCGCGCCTAACAGCGCACCACGTTTGAGAAAATTACGACGAGATAGGTGCTTCATATTTTCTAGAACTTAAGTGTTGTAGAGGACTTCAACTGAACCGGACCGAGCAGACCGGATTCCATCAGATCTGCATCCTTATCATTGTGATAGAACGGATGAAGCGTCCAAGTGATCTTCTGGTCAGCAGGCACCTTCCAGTCTCCTAGGATCCGGTTCTTCCAGCAGTTAGTCACCTTGACCTCCACCTTGTTGGCACCTGGCTGCACTGCGTCGGTGATGTCGATGCGATACGGCGCCTTCCAGATTACGCCCACTGGTTGCCCATTGACGACGACTTCAGCAAGGTCGTGAACCTTTCCGAGATCCAGCCAGACACGGCGGCCTTCCGAGAGAAACTCAGTGGGCACGTTGACTCCCTTGCTATAAGTCGCGGTACCGGAGAAGTATTTGATGCCGAACTCGGAATGCTCCGTCCAGGACTTCAGTTGATCGAATACGATCCCACCTGCCGGTGCGCCGCGCTCTTCCTGAAAGGTGACCGTCCAACCTTGTGGTACCAGTTCCGGCACTGGAATGTCGCTCACGACTGCCGTGGCATTCTGGCCACCCTTCAAGCTTACAGCGTACTTGCCGTTCTCCCAGACAGTGAACACACCGTCGTCACCATCCAAATGAACGGGTTGGCCGTCCTTCGTCACTGCAACTGCAGGATCTACCTTGTCAGATGGCTGACGGAAGATCACAAAGCGCGAACCGTATGGATCCATCTTCAATGGGACTGATGTCACGGTTCCGTTATCGACGAAAACCGATGCAGTGGTTTTCTCGCCTGTCACAGCATCCCAGATTTCCGGCACCAGTCCACTGACACGGAAGGTCAGCGTAAGGTCCTTCGATTGGTCTTCCTGGTAGGAGACGAAATACAGCTCACCGTCGTTCAACGTGCGGTGGATATACCAGACATCGTCCTCGCCCGATTCGAAGTCCTGCAGCAGCGCATCCTCCGCAAGGATCGTTTCAAAAGACTTGCCGGTGATGACGCGTCCCTTACCGACGCGACGCTCACCCGGGCCAGCTGTTTCCGGCCACAGTTTGGCAGCCAAGGCTTGAATTTGCGTATCGGCGTTTGGAAATCCTGCCAATGTGGGTGCACGGTTCGGACGTGGTCCGAGCACAGTCGCTCCCGCTTCAACGAGTTCAAGGACTTTCTCCAAGGCCGCAGGCGTGTAACGTGCATGTTGGGGAAGGACGAGATATTGATAGCGCATACCGCTTGGCAGTGCCACGAAGCCGTCTTCAACAAACATGGTCGCGAAAGTGGTGTAATCACAGACGTCGTAATCATAGCCCTTCGGCAGAACGGGCAGCATTCGTTGACGCTCATCCAGCACGCCCGGGGCAAAGAAATACGCACTGCCCGGCACGTCCTGACCATAGTAATAGCAGACATCTGCGAAGAAACGGCCCTGACGCAGCATGTATTGGCAACGACGCAGATAGGTGATCCATGCTTGGCCCGGCTCCCACCACGTCGTGGTGCGCTCCAAATTCAGACCGAACTGACCGAGTCCGACGCCCGGAACCTTCTCGTCCGGTTGGTGCACATAGCGGTGGAACACGATTTCGTTCATACCTTTGCAGAACTGACGATCACCGACCGGCTTCAGGATTTCCGGATATTGCGTAAATCCGTCGTGGTGGGCGAAGGAGGTAAAGGCCTCGCAGGAAATCACCTCTTTACCATAGACGTGACCGGCCACAGCCGCCTCTTTGGTGTTGTCCTGTCCGCCCCGCCATTGTGGGAATTTTTCGTTCGGTTCGCCACCGAGCCAGAACTCACCCTGCGGGATGTCCATTTTGCCTTGGACCTGAATCTGATCACACTGAATCGGCAGGCCAATGCCAGGTGCTTCAGCGGAAAGCTTGACGCCCCATTCATGCACATAATCGGCGAAGGCTCCGTAGAAATTATCTGCAAGCAGGTCACCGATGGTGCGACGGTAATCCCAAAGGAAACGCTCGGTTTCATCGACACTGCCCACAAAGCGCCCCGTCAAGGCAAGCAGCCATTTCGACATGTCATAACCACGACGCGCTTCAAACTCTTCTGGGAATCTCGCGGTCCATGTCTGGCAGTTCGCTTCCCAACTATCGATGTTCATTTCCACCACAGTGCTTCCTGTCAGCTCGCCCATGCGCTCCAGGACGTTCTTAGTCACCCCGCTGTCCAGGTGATGGTAAAGGGCCTCCTTGCTAAATTTATCAACCTCTAGACCTTCTGAACGCTTTGAGGCCGGATGAATCAAGTTACCATTGGTCGTATGACCAAAGCGTAAGATCGTCCAATCACCCGCTGGCAACTCATAGTTCAAGCTACCATCCGCCTGCAAGTATTCGGAAAGGTCGAGGATCTGGTCGACTGCAATCAATTGATTACCGGGAACTTTCTGTGTGGATGGATCAGACACCGGTGGGTGCGTGCGCATCCGTGCCGACTTGGTGAAAATATTGTTCAAACGCGCCGACTGAAAGTTGAGCTCATAGAGCTTCATCGGCACACTCGGATTGGGAGACGCGATCGGAAACTCGATCTTCACAAATTTCACGGTCGTATCCGGAAACCCCTGAACGAGTTCTTCACGGCGGGGATCAAAATGCATAATCCAGCGGTGAAAATGTCCTAAATGACGCCAGCTCTTGCCATCCTCACTACCGTAGATCTTAAACGTGCGGCTGGCGCTATCTTCGTGCATCTCGACAGTGAGCGAGCGCACCGTCTCGGGCTCGGCGAACTCAAAGACCACCGAACGCGGGCCGGTTCCATGGTTTGCACCCGGAAGCTCGACGTAGCTTTCGCCATCACCGTCCATCGCCGCAGACCAATCGACCGCAGGGAAATCTTCAGAGCGCACGCTCTTGACCAACGATGCCAGCGGCTCCGCCTCGCCCGGCAACGAAGGATATGCCAGCACCCGAATGTCGCTATACCATCCACGAGTCTTATTCGGCTGTGGCAGCTGAATTGCACCCTTGGTCGGCCCCGTCACATATTTGTGACGCCAATAAATATCCTGCATGGACTGTTCGGGTGAAATCCATGGACCACCGGCGACCCACCCCGGGCAGCTGCCAAAACTGAACTCCATTCCCAGTCGCTCACACTCCTGAGCCGCAAAATCGACCTTCTCATACCAAATGTCCGAACCGACGACGTCGTCTCCCACAGTCCACGCAGCGCCACCTTGCGGCAGATTCACCATGTGCACACCCTTATAGCCTATCTCTTTCATGGCCTCCAGATCCTTGGTAATGCCATCCTTACTCACGCGTTCGTTAATCCAGTGCCACCAGGTGCGTGGCCCATATTCCATTGCCGGATCATCGAAGCCCAGCTCGAGGCTCGGTTCCGTTGCTCCGGCCTTAGCCATTGCATTTGCCTGAACCGGCAGCAAAGCGGCCACCGCCAGCGCAATAGCGGACAGTCTTGAGGTCGTTTGTATTAAATGTTTCATTGTATTTCTATTTTAGGAGTCCGTTCATCGAACGACTCATGGGTTTTTATTGTAAATTTAGTTTGCTACTTAAGGGCGCGCGGCGTCCACCAAGCGTCCAGTTCGACACGAAGCGCATCGACGCAATGGCACCGAGAGCACAAAACAGAAGATAGATATAAACAGATCGCATAAGGATAGATGCACACTCTATCAAAGAAGTGCATCGCTAGTAAATGGACGCCCTGCTTTAATCCTTGCACATTTTGACCACCACACAAGCGCACCCATGTTACTACTCACAATTTTATTTGCGCTCCCCCCTCAGACACGCCAAAAGCTACAGGTATGAAATTAGCAGGATGTATCGCTCTAAATCTCACACTGTGCACTCTAGTGACACACAGCACGCCAGCGGCAGCAACAAAAGCACAGCCAGCGGCAGCACCGAACGTCTTAATCATCCTCACCGACGACCAGGGGTTCTCGGACCTTGGATTTTACGGCAATCCTTCGCTGGAAACACCGTATCTCGATCGCCTTGCCCGCGAGAGTGTGCGCCTGGAAGACTTCCTCGCCTCTCCGACCTGCTCGCCCACACGCGCCGCGCTGATGACTGGCCAACACGAGTTCAAAGTCGGCATCACGCACACCATCAGTGGTCGCAGCCTGCTCAAGCCCGACGTGCCCACCCTCCCCGCACACTTCAAAGCCGCAGGCTACCGCACCGCCATCTTTGGCAAGTGGCACCTCGGTGAAACCTTCCCCAGCCGCCCGCAAGACCGTGGATTTGACGAGGTCTTTATTCATCTCGGCGGCGGCATCGGCCAGACGCCCGATTACTGGGGCAACACTTACTTCGATCCGCACATTCACCACAACGGTCATTGGACCGCCACTGTAGGCTACTGCACCGCCGTCTTCAGCGATGCAGCCTGGCAATGGATTGACCAACCCAGCACGCAACCGTGGCTTGCCTATCTCTCACTCAACACACCACACACGCCGCTACAAATCGACGACAAGCTCGCGCAAAAATATCTCGATAAAGGCTTACCCGAATCACAGGCGCGTTTCTATGCGATGATCGACGACCTCGACCGCGAAGTCGGCGAACTCCTACAGAATCTCGAAAACAAAGACCTCGCCGACAATACCATCGTGCTCTTCATGGGCGACAACGGCAGCGCCAAAGGCGGACGCCCCGATGAGATGGAATACAACGCCGGCCTGCGCGGCACCAAGGCATCGCCCTACCAAGGCGGCGTGCGCGTGCCTTGCTTGATTCGCTGGCCCGCAGGTAACATCGCCGGTGGCCGCAGCGTCGACACCTTGACCAGCATGATCGACCTATTCCCGACACTGGCCGAACTGGCACAGATTCCACTCAGCGAAGCCACACCGACCGACGGCCGCTCGATCGCAACACTCCTGCAAGACCCCAGCGCTGCAACGAACTGGGCAAACCGCAACATTGTCACGCACGTCGGACGCTGGGCAAACGGACAGGCGGAAGCGCACAAATATAAAGGCAGTGCCATCCGCAATGAACGTTTTACCCTAGTCAACGGCAAGGCACTCTACGATTTAAGGTATGATCGCGGTGAACAAGCAGATGTCTCCAGCAAATATCCCGAAGTCTTTCAAACGCTCACCAAGCAATACAACCAATGGTGGAGCGACGTCCTGCCACTGGCCGAGGATGTGCCGCCGATTACAGTTGGTGCCGCAGAAGCACCGATCAGCCATTTGACCTGCATGGACTGGAGCGCTTCAGCGATCAAAGAGTCAGGCGAAAAATACCCACCATGGAACCAAAGTTACGTGCAGGCTCTCGCCAACGGTCAAGCACTGGAGCACATCACCTCCTTCGGCGTATGGAGAATCAACTTCGCACGCACCGGCACTTACCGCATCACCTTGCGCACACTTCCCAAGGAAGCAGCCGAGACAGAGGCACGGCTAAAAGCGGGCAGCGCACAGCTCATCTTAGGCGACACTGTGCACACGCAAAAAATCCCAGCAGGTGCCCGCTCGATTCAGTTTGAACTCAACATTGAACGCGGCACCACGCCCCTGGAAACTCAAATCGAAAGTGCCGACCACAGCATCGCCGCGCATGGCGCCTTTTACGTGCGTATCGAATATATCGAGAAGCACTAGAGCGAAAAAAGGCCGCACTCCCCAGTGCGACCTTTAACCCTAATAATTATCCTATCCCTATAATAGGATGTCCATATAACCTCGTGAATAAAGACACAGGTCAACTCAATAATGATAATAGTAACAAGAATCCTTGAGAAACAGGAATAATCCGCTAATACTTTCATTAAAGAAGCGCAAAAAGGCCAAACCCAGGAGGCATCATTCAGAATTTAAAAACAATCATTACAACACATGACACGTCCCAACATCATCCACATTCTGGTCGACGACCTCGGCTACGGTGATTTCAGCTTTTTCAACAAGGGCATCAGCGAAACGCCTTTCCTTGATCAATTCATCCAAGAGAGCACCTGCCTGTCACAGCACTACACCAGCTCGCCCGTCTGCAACCCGTCACGTGCGTCCCTACTCACCGGACGCTACCCGCACCGCACTGGTTCGATTGACACCTTGGAATGGCGCGGGCTCGAACGCCTCGACCTCAACGAAGTGACCATCGCCGACATCCTCGGTGGCGCGGGCTACCGCACCGGACTCATCGGCAAGTGGCACCTCGGCGCCTTCGACCCGCGCTACAAACCGGAGAAGCGCGGCTTTGACGAAGCGATCTGCTTTCGCGGTGGCATGCACGACTACTATGACTGGCGACTCGAAACGGGCGACCGTGTGCTCCGCGCCGATGGTCGCTACTTGACCGATTACTGGACGGACGAAGCGGTCGACTTTATCAAGCGCAGCCCAAAGGACCCGTTCTACCTACACCTCACCTACAACGCGCCACACACGCCCTTGCAAGCGCCCGAAGAGGACATGGCTGTGTTCCGCGACCGCGACGATTTGAGCGAAGCGGTCAAAACACTCTATGCCATGATCCGCCGCCTCGACCGCAATGTCGGCCGCCTACTGGAAAGCGTCGATCAACTCGGTCTACGCGAAAACACCTTGATTGTTTTCTCCAGCGATAATGGCCCCCAATTCGGCGGCAGCGGCGACGACTGCCTGGACCGTTTCAATTGCCAACTACACGGCTCCAAAGGCTCCACCTACGAAGGCGGCATCCGTGTGCCCGCCGTCCTACGTTGGCCGGCAGGACTGCAAAAAACCGAGCAAGGTGACAACACCTTCTTCCACATGTGCGACTGGCTGCCGACGATATTAAGCCTTGCCGGCGTCGAAGCCCCCAAAGACATCAAGCTCGATGGCGTCGATCAAACCGCAGCCCTGCGCGGCGAACAGACCAACTACAATCCACAGCGCTGCTGGCAATGGAACCGTTACGACCCGTTGATCGAATACAACGCAGCCATCCGTGACGGTGATTGGAAGCTCGTGCGCCCCTTCGTCCCCGAGGCCTTCGAAGTGCCAGATATCAAATGGCTCGACGTCTCCATGTATGAGCCGGAGCACTTCATCGAAAATGGCATTATCACCGACCCCGCCCCTGAAGTGAACCTACCCAAGCCGCCGCCCGTTGAACTTTACAACTTGAAGGACGACCCTCTGGAACAAAATAATCTCGCCATCGCCGAGCCCGCCCGCGTCAGTCAGCTCGAAGCTGACCTACACGCATGGTTCGAAGACGTCTGCGCGGATCTCGCAAAAACGAGCCGCGACTAATCGATGGACTCGACAGGAATCAATTTGGATCGGTAGCGGCGTGCGTCCCTGAGCGCCATCGATTTGGAACTACGATAGCAGGGCTCTAAAATGGCGTTCGGGACGAACGCCGCTCCCCTCACTCCGCCGCCTCTTCGCTAATCAGCGGTGGCATCGGCAAACCGAGGCTGGTGGCGGTCACACGAATCAAACTCAGCTCCTCTTGAGCAACTTTGCCATCGGCGAGCACGACGGCAAGCGCACCTTCGAAGATGACTTTCTTTTGCGGCAAAGGCAGGTGTACGAAAAGATCCAGCGCCGCCTCCAACGCCTCGAAGGTAATCGCCTCTTCTGGTAACAAGATCGATTCCTTTAGCATGTAGCGATTACACTTTTTGGCACCCGCCTCGAATGCGGCTTCGCGATCGGCAGGTTCAACGGCTGCGGTATACGTGATGGCAGAAAGCATCACGCACAGTGGCATTTCTATTTTCGCTGGCGAGAGCGGCGTGACTTTACGCGAAGGATTGGTGCGGTCTTCTAAATATCCGGCAACGGCGCGGAGCAACGCGAGCTCTTCCAACTCGATCTGCCCGTCGCTATGCGCGAGATCATGAATTAGTTGATTCAACTGAGCAAGTGCATCGAGATCGCGCCCCGCAGCCATTGGCAGTGCAGCATCAAACAAGGCAAAGCGTTGATTCAAATTGAGCGCGCGCAAACGTGGCAGCCATGCCTCGACCTCGCGGTAGACCGCGCCATCAATGCGCCCTTTCACCATTTTTAATTGAGCCACATCATCCGCGGTGTCACTGGCGGAGATCTGCAGCCCGATCAAGACACCGCGCGCGGAGTCGTTGCTCTGATGTAGACGATCCAGATCATTGTCGATCTGCCCATGAATTTCTTGCGCACTGAGAATTGCTGCCGCACTGACTTGCCCGATTGCATTGATAAAATCATGCGGTTTGGCGGCTGCTCGATTCGCCTTCGGTTGCTGCTTTCTAGACTTTCGACGCGATGACTTACGTGCGCCACTGACGAATTTACCATCCCAATTCGGATCAATCGCAGCAATGCGTTGATCCAGCGGCGGGTGCGTGGCAAAGACGTTCACACTCTTCGACTTGAGCGCACTCGCGAAGAAAAAGTGCGCGGCTTCTTGCGAGTGTGCGTTGGCCACCACACCATGCAGCGGAGCGCCGCCGATCTTTTTCAATGCACCAGCAATGCCTTCGGGATTGCGCGTAAACTGCACGGCGGCCGCGTCGGCCAGGAACTCTCGCTGGCGCGAAATAGAGCTCTGAATCATACGGCCAAAAAACACGCCGATATAACCAATCGCCATGACCGCAAGGCCGATCCCCATAATGACGAGCACCGCACCGCCGCCTTCTTTATTGCGGCGACGACCGCTCCAGAAGCTTGCTTCGGCTGTGCTGCGGAATGCGAGTTGCCCGACCACCGCGATGGCAAGAATACCAAACAACACGCCCATCAGGCGAATATTCATCCGCATGTCGCCATTCAGGATATGGCTAAACTCGTGCGCGACGACGCCTTGCAGCTCATCGCGATTCAGGGTTCGTATACAGCCCTTCGTCACCGCGACAACCGCGTCCGCTGGCGTGAACCCAGCGGCGAAGGCGTTGATCCCCTCTTCTGGCAAGATATAGACTTCCGGCATCGGCACGCCCGATGCGATCGACATTTCTTCGACGATGTTCATCAACATCCGCTCGTCGGCATCTGTCGTCGTTTGTTCCACTTCGCGCCCACCCATTGAACGAGCGACATAGCCACCGCCGGAACGCAACTGTGCGACTTTAAACAGTGAGCAACACGTCACCAGCAACACCACACCGACCAGCGTGCCAAAGAAAAGCTCCGGCTGCCATAGAACCATCGGCGCGGGCACGGCGTCTTTGGCATCCAACAGACCGGACTCCATGACATACACCACCACGCCATACAGCGCTGCAGCAATACTGAGCACGGCCATACCAAATAGCACCACCATTACGCGGGTGCGCTTGCGAGCCAGCTCTTGAGCTTCGAAAAAATCCATATCGTCGGGTTGCGAAATCGACTAGAAACTGACCTTCACCGCATCACGCTCACGCTCCTCGGTGATTTCAAATAACTGCGCCTCACGAAATCCTAAAGCACCGGAAAACAGGACAGCAGGAAAGACTTCACGCTTGGTATTATACGTCATCACCGAGTCGTTGTATGCCTGACGGGCAAATGAGATTTTGTTTTCAGTCGAAGTGAGCTCCTCGGTCAGTTGCATCATGTTCTGATTCGCTTTCAGATCTGGATACGCTTCCGACAACGCAAAGAATTTCCCCATCGCACCAGTCAAAGCAGTCTCCGCGCCCATCAATTGCTTGATCGCATTCGAATCGCTCGGATCTGCGGCCGCAGCTTGCCCGGCAGAGGCTGCACCATTACGCGCAGCGATCACCGCTTCGAGTGTTTCACGCTCATGTGAGAGATAGCCCTTTGCAGTCTCGACCAGGTTTGGGATCAAGTCGTAGCGGCGCTTCAGCTGCACATCGATCTGCGCGAACGCATTCTTAAAGCGATTTCGCAAGGTCACCAGACCATTATAAATTCCCATGACCCATAGTGCCACTCCGATACCAAAAACGGCCAACACTCCTAATATAATTAATGTAATCATCATAATATTTCTTTCTGTTTAAATGAACTGCAAGTCATAGCGCAAAAAACTAACGCGGTCAATTAAAGTCATTGTTATTTTAAAAAATCGCATACCACTTCTGGAAAATAATACACATCAAATATCCTTATCAGGGAAGCGACTCTCGTAGTCGAGTTCCTTTAGGTGCTACAGGAACAAGACGATTGTTAGTGGTAAAAAACTCCTGCCCGGAGAAGGGAAGGAGTTTTATGCATTGATTGTAGCGATGGCACGCTAGTGCCGTCGATTGATACTCGGATACTACGATCGACCCTGCTGGCGCAAGTTCGCTACAAAATAACATTTATTTTGAGAAGAGATCAAAGCTCCGTCAAAACGCTATTAGTTGCGCCTCGAAAATGGCGAGCGAACTCTTTGACCACTTTCTATTCTTCAACAGATTTAATGACACTCAATGCGCATGGCCGTGGTCATGGTCGTGATCATGCGTCTGCTCAAACATACGGACCTTTTGCTCAAGGCTGGCTTCAGGCAAAGTCTGGGCTGAAGCCTGCGGCTGGAAGCGCTGCCAGATCGGGATTTTCAATTCGTTCTCCAGTTCGCGGATGCGGTCAAAAATGATCGGTTTCTGCGCATACGGATCATCCGGCAAATCGCGATGCAGCTGTTTGAGGAACTCATAGGCCTCGATGTCCTTCCCCTCGCGGCGCAAGAGTTCGCCATAAATACGGGCAGCAAAATACGGCGCATCCGGTTGCTGCGAAGCCAGTAGAAACCACTTCGCGGCATTGGCGTTATCTTTCAAACGATTCAAATAAATCTGCCCAACCTCCAAATACAGCTTCGCTTGCTCGGGGTGAAACTCGCGCGCACGCTCCAGCATGACAAAGGCTTGCTTGGCTTGCTCGCGATCCAGCTCTTCCTGACGACTTTCCGGCACTTCATCGTAACCGCCCTCCTCCTGGATTCGCCAGTTCGGCACATCGTAAGCGATCATACGCGCACCATTGATCCAGAAAAATTCCGGACGCGGGTCTAAGGTCGTGACCAAGCGCACCATCGCATCGAGCTTCACGCGATCGCGGCGCTCCCAAATCGTATTGGTGCGAATCCACAAGAAGTCCGCCATCACTGCACGAAAGCCACCGAGCACACCGACGACGAGCCCCTGCCCGAGCGCACCTTCGATTGCTTCCAAATTCATTTCCGGCTGCCGCGCTTTTACGACTTGCCATGCGGGTGCTTCGATCGGACGCGTCACCATGCCCAGCAGGAGCAATACAAGCAGCACGGTGCAGGCACTGCGCACTCGCAGGAACAATGGGTGAGTTAGACAACTGCTCGCGGACATCGTCTAAATCTCCCGTTTTTTAAAGTTCACCTGCGCGAGCAAGATGAAGGCGACAGTATAGATCAGCCCGTAAGCCACGATCTGCAGCACCGTGCCTGTCGGCAGCGGACTACTCGAAGTGAACACCAACTGATCACCGACGTTGAACAATTGAAAGTTCGGAAAGATCAGGCCAAGCACGCGCACCAACAATTGCCCAGCCCCCTGCTCCATCGAGGAATACGCATCCCGCGCAATGTATTGCAGTTGGCAAATGATCAGCATGAAAAACGACACCACCACCGTGTAGAGGTTCGTATTCGAGAAGCTGGCAATGAATAGCGCGATCGCGCTGAGAATGCCGAACTTCATCCACTGCAGCAGGCCGAAGATAAACAAATCGCCGTAGCCAATCAGTCGCCCATCGGCAAACTCCTCACCGATACGCAACATCAGCGCCGTCTCGCGCCAGTAAAGAATCCCCGCGAGCACGAGCATGATGACCGTGGTAAAGACCAGCATCAATAAATGCGCGCCAAGGAACTTCCCCGCAAGGAACTCCAACTTATAGATCGGTTTCGCCAGCATCGTCAGTGCGGTGCGATTTTCGATCTCACTAAAAAAGAGCTGCGTGGTGGCGGCAATCGATAGAATCGAGCCGAAGAAGAACAGCGCCCCAAAGCCGAAGTCAGTAATAAATTTGAGCTCTCCAGTGCCGAAGTCGAACTGCTGGAAGAAGGTCGAGCTAGCGACCAGTGCCACCGAAATCAGCAGCAACGAGTTGAAAAACTTCTGCCGAACCGCCTCCAAGAAAGTGTTTCCGGCAATCAGCCGAATACGAGAAATAGAATCAATTAATCCGCTCATTGTGCGCCTCCTTCTGTCTTAGATGCCGTGCGACGCTCGGCCTCGCGACGCTCCACTTCTTGCAAAAAGAGCGAATCCAGACTCAGCCGCGGCTTTTCCACCCGGCAAAGC
Organism: uncultured Puniceicoccaceae bacterium; assembly: GCA_905479975.1. Taxonomy (GTDB): domain Bacteria; phylum Verrucomicrobiota; class Verrucomicrobiia; order Opitutales; family Coraliomargaritaceae; genus Lentimonas. The sequence continues at coordinate 12,627 of CAJQOS010000057.1, forward strand.
TGCCCGCCTTGCTCGGCAATGGTCTTCTCCACCGCAGCACGTCCTTCAGCGCTCAGCCCTTGAACCACAAGCGACTCGGCATTTTCCTCCTGCACGAGATCATCGACGCGGCCTTCGCGCACCAGCTTGCCGCGGTGTAAAATTGCGACGCGATCACACAAACCCTCGATTTGAGCGAGTAAGTGCGAGGAAACCAGCACTGTCTTGCCGCGGCGCTTCAACTCACGAATGATCTCCGCAATTGCTGCGGAACCGAGCGGATCAA
>CAJQOS010000058.1 GCA_905479975.1 uncultured Puniceicoccaceae bacterium
AAGGCTTCAACAACAAGATCGGATGGCTCACGAGGCAGGCTTATGGATATAGGGATGAAGAGTTCCTGCACCTGAAAATTTATGATCTGCCCAACCTATCGACACGCAAAGAGCTATGACCGAAATCCGTGAAGAGGCATAATTTCTGATTAAATTCACTTCTACGTGAAATTACACAGACGCTCTAAGTTCCAGACGTAAAAAATCACTACGCAGATCAGCCTCCGGCCGACGACTCTCCGGCTCTCATCACTTCAGTGATTCAGCCCGAAACCACATTGACAGACTGCCCCGCGAGGAACTGCCGTAGATTCTCGACCGACGTGGCTAGCAAACGACGGCGCGCAGGCTCACTCGCCCAAGCCACATGCGGAGTGATTAAACAATTCGGCACTCCCAACAGTGGACAATCCGCTACCATCGGCTCCTGCCGCAGCACATCGACCCCAGCGCCCGCCAGTGTCTCACTGCTCAGAGCCGCCGCGAGCGAGGCCTCGCAAACCAGTCCACCGCGCGCGGTATTCACCAATAATGCACCAGGCTTCATCGTCGCCAACAGAGCCGCATTCACAAAACCACTATTCTCAGGCGTCTCCGGGCAATGTAAACTCACCACATCTGCCCGCTCAAAAATCGCCTCGTTGCTCGCCCATTCAAAGCCCTCATAATCAGGCGTGTTACGCTCCGTGCGTGCCGAAGCGATGATCTTAGCCCCCATCGCATGCAGCGTTGCCGCCACTCGTCGGCCGATCGTGCCGAACCCGACAATCCCGACCGTCATCGCAGCCAGCTCACGCGGAGCCTGCTGCCAATACGAAAACAACTCACTGCGCACCCAATCGCCCGCATGCACCGATGCGCTCTGCTGGCCGACCTGATTACACAACTCTAGAATCAAAGCCACCGCGTGCTGCGCCGTCGTCGCCGTGCCATAGGTAGGCACATTGCAAACTGTTTGTCCGAGCCGAGTCGCTGCCGCTACATCGACGACATTGTATCCAGTCGCCAAGACACCGATAAATTTCAAATTCACTGCGGCCTCCAGAGTTTCAGCACTCAGCACGACCTTATTTGTAAAGACGACCTCAGCCTCGCTGATACGTGCCTGAATCGTCTCCGCGTCGGCAGGAGTCGATGCATAAAGCTGCACATCGCCCAATTCGCGAAGCGCCGCCCACGCGGCATCCTCAAAATCCAAAGTCCCAGCATCCAGCACAACAATCTTCATACGAATTCCCCCTACGCCTTTCCGACTGTCTCGATACGAAAATCCTCCAAGCGCCGAACCACGGCCACTGGATCATTGATCTGTAGCACTTCTGCCACCAACGCACGGGCACTTTCGATCGTCATATTACGGATAAAATACTTCACCTCAGGCAGCATCGAAGACGTCAGGCTCAACGAAGTCGCCCCCATCCCCAGCAGTAAACTCGCGTAGATCGGATCGCCAGCGATCTCACCACACACACTCACAGGTTTGCCCAAGCGATTCGCCTCATCGATAATAGTCTTCAGCGTGCGTAACACTGCTGGATGCGCAGGCTCATATAGATGCGCCACGCGATCATTCAAACGATCCACCGCCATCAGATATTGGATCAAATCATTCGTGCCGATACTGAAGAAGTCTGCCTCCTGAGCCAATAGATCGACAATCGCAGCCGCACTGGGGATCTCAACCATCGCTCCGACTTCAATCCCTTCATCAAATGCCACGTTTTCTGCGCGAAGCTCAGCCTTCACTTCCTCTAAAATCTTATTCGCGCGCTGCAACTCTCCCAGACCACTGATCATCGGATACATGATCTTGATATTGCCCTGAGCACTGGCGCGAAGAATCGCTCGCAGTTGAGTCTTAAAAATATCCTGATTTTCGAGGCAAAAGCGAATCGCCCGAAATCCCATAAAAGAGTTGTCCTCCTGCTCACTGCCATCTCCGAGTGTCTTATCTCCACCGATATCCAGCGTGCGAATTATCACTGGCTCATCCCCAGCAGCCTGAGCCACCGCAGTATATTCGTCATATTGCACAGACTCCGACGGATACCCATGATGCCGGAGAAAGATGCCTTCGGTGCGGAAGAGCCCGACGCCATTTGAGCGCATCGCCACGACCTGATCCATCTCCTGAGCACCTTCAATGTTAGACATCAAGCCGATCGGCGAGCCATCTTTAGTCTCACTCGGCTCCGAAATGACCGAGTTATAAATTTCATCCAACTTGCGACGTTCAGTCGCGAGCTTCCCATACTTAAATAGTCGAGTCTCTGATGGATTGATCACTACGATCCCATCATAACCATCGACTAGGATCTGGTCTCCGCTCTGAATTTTATTCGTCGCATCATGCAGCCCGACCACCGCCGGAATCCGCATGGAACGCGCCATAATCACCGAGTGACTGGTCTGCCCACCCGCATCAGTGATAAATCCGAGTAACTTACTGCGATCCATATCCGCAGTATCGGACGGCGTAATATCTTCGGAGACGATGATGCTATGCGCCGCCAACTCGCCGAGATTGGACTTCTTCATGCCGATCAGGTTCAGCAACAAACGACGCGACACATCCCGAATATCAGTCACACGCTCCTTCAGATACTCATCCTCCATCGAGCTGAAGAATGAGATATAACGCTGCGCGATTTTATTATAACAACTCTCGACGTTCTTATTGGTCGAGCGCAGCTCCGAGTTCACCTCGTCCAGCAACGCGCTGTCTTCCAGCACCATCAAATGGGCATCAAAAATCCGTGCTTCTCCCTCGCCCAGCGATGCAGCCACCTTATTGCGCACACCAGTGATCTCTTCTCGGGTCTGCAAGATCGCCTGATCGAAACGCTCGATTTCAGCATCAATGGCCTCTGGCTTGAGATCGTAACTCGGCACATCCAACTCCTTCTGAAGATATAACAACGCTGTGCCATGCGCGACGCCTGGAGACGCAGCAATGCCTTCGAGGATCATTTCTTCTTTAGATGTTTGTTCGGGCACTAGAGTGGATCGTGTTAAAGGGAAGACAGGGGAATAAAGGAGCTAACGTTGCGATTTTCAACTCAGCGGAGCGAAGTTTCAACCCAAAAGACAGCCTCACCCCATGCATCTCGAACAATTCCTTCAATTTGCTCGGAACTCAACCCATCTTTTTCAAGTAAAGCGAAGCAGCAACTGCCACTACCACTCATCAAACAGGCAACTCCCTGCTCTCGCAAATGAGCCAACAAGGTCGAAATTGCCAAATATTTATCCCCCACCGGAGCTTCGAACGAATTATATAACACATCCCCCAGCTCCCCAGTTTCAATAAAATGCTCAACACGAGCCACGCCCGCGGCCTCCGCCTCGTAGCCTTCCGGCGCACCAGCGGCTAAACGCCTGTAGGCCCACGCCGTCTCCACGCCAAAATCCGGACGAAACAGCACCAGTCGAGTGCCGCGCAACCGCTCTGCCAACTCCGCCTCCAGCGGCTCAATCACCTCGCCGCGCCCACGCATCCACGCAGGATCGCCTTCAATAAAGAACGGACAATCCGAACCAAGCTCCGCCGCAATCTCACACAACACCTCATTCGTAAACGGCTCGCCGAGGAGTTGATTCATACCGCGCAGCGCCACCGCCGCATTGCCACTACCGCCTCCGAGCCCAGCGCCCATCGGGATGCGCTTGTCCAAATCAAATTCAAAAAACACCTCGCGCCCCAACCGCGCACGCAACGCCGCAGCCGCCTTCAGCACCAAATTCTCAGGCCCCAACGGCACCGCCGCGTCCGAACAACGCAACACATCCACCGAATCACTCGGCCGGATCGTCAAGGTATCGCCAAACTCCAACGCCACCACCAGCGATGTCAGCGCATGAAATCCATCCCCGCGCCGCCCATGTACAGACAGCATCAGGTTCACCTTGGCAGGCGATGGCAGAGTCAACTCGCCGGAAGAATACTTCGATTGGATAGGCACGCCCCATTATATGAAGCTACTTTTCTGCTTCGCCGAGAAAAATTCGTGTTTTTACAAATTGCCTCCGCCAAATCCGTTTCCCAGACTTTTAGCATGTCTAACCAGAATCCTTGCAAACTCATCCTCGCCCTCGACCTTGAAACTCGCGAAGAAGCCTTCGCCATGCTCGACCGCCTCGGCGATTCCCTAGAATGGGTCAAAGTCGGCCTCCAGCTATTCACCGCCTACGGGCCCGACTTCGTGCGCGAAATCGCCGACCGTGGCTACAAAGTATTTCTCGACCTCAAGCTCCACGACATCCCCAATACCGTCGCCAAAGCGGTGAAAAGTATCTCCACCCTCCCCGTCGAGCTGCTCACACTCCACGCCTGCGGCGGCGGCGAAATGCTGGAATGGGCGAACAAAGCCCGTGCCGACTACTCCCCGAATCTGAACTTACTCGCAGTCACCGTCCTCACTTCGATGGACGAAGCACAGCTACGCGGCCTCAACGTCCACTCCACCGCCGAAGCTCAAGTCAAGCTCTTGGCCGACATCAGCCTCAACGCTGGCATCCAAGGTCTAGTCTGCTCCTCACTCGAACTCTCACCACTACGCGCACGCTTCGGCCACGATCCAATCATCGTCACCCCCGGCATCCGCCCGAAAGGCAGCTCCGCAGATGAGCAGAAGCGTATCATGACGCCACACGCCGCAGCCGCAGCCGGCTCCAGCTACATCGTCGTCGGCCGCCCGATCCTCAACGCCGAAGATCCCGCAGCGGCCGCAGCGGCCATCCGCGCCGAGCTCATCCTCTAAAATGGGAGAGACGAGCTCCGCCTCGGCCTAAACTCACTCTCACCCTCACTCTCACTCTCACTCTCACTCTCACTATTAAAGCCACCGCAATCATCCTCGCAGCCGGTAGCGGCTCGCGCATGCAAGGCGCAGTCGCGGACAAAACACTGGCACCACTCAACGGCCTCCCCGTGCTTTGCCACAGCATACGTGCCTTTCTAGAAAGCGGCTGCATCGACCGCTTCACTATCGTCCACCGCGACGACGCACAAAAAACAGCACTCACTGACGCGCTCAGTCAAATCGATCTCCAAGGCACCCCTATCGACTGGGCACTCGGCGGCAACGAACGCCAAGACTCCGTCTATAATGCGCTACGCATCCAGCCAGACACTAGCACCCACGTATTCATTCACGACAGCGCACGCCCACTCGTGCCCATCGAGTCAATACAAGCGCTCCACGCCGCCGCAATTCGCAACCGAGCCGCAGTGCTCGCCCACCCCGTCGCCGACACCATCAAGCGCATCCCCACCGCGGGGAAACTTGAACAAACCGAGCTAGAAGACCTCGACCGCTCCCGTCTTTGGGCGATGGAAACACCGCAAGCCTTTGCCCTACCCGACATTTTACGTGCCTATCAACACGTGCACGAATCTGGCTTGCGCATAACAGACGATACCGCAGCCGCAGCCACCATCGGCCTGCACACCACGATCGTGCCCAATCACACGCCGAACCTAAAGATCACGACCCCGCACGACCTCGACTACGCCGCTTGGCTGCTCACCCACGAACACAGGTAGCACAATCGCATCGTTGCTTGCAACGCCCATCCGAACGTCTCGCCGATAACGGCTTATCCACTTTTTTAAAGTGCCACCCCGTTCAATCTGTTGACGCAACGCCCACACTGCCTCATCAAAACGAGCATGTCAGCACTCACGATTCAAACCATCGGCACACATATTTCAAAATGGGGCGAAGGCCCAATCTTCACAGCAGGACACTTGGTCTATGTTGATATTGAAGGGCACAAAATCATCCGCCTAAACCCTGAAACGGAGGAAGAACAAATCTGGAACCTCGGCGAACGCGTCGGCACCGTCGTGCCACGCAGCAGCGGCGGCTATCTCTATGCAGGCGACAACGGCATTGCATGCTTTGATCCAGCCAGCGGCACGACGCAAAACCTAGCCGACCCCGAATCCGACAAACGTGCAACCAATCGCTTCAACGACGGCAAGTGCGATCCTGCGGGTCGCCTCTGGGCAGGCACCATCAGCATGGTAAAAAAGACTGGCGACGCCAATCTCTACATGCTCGACACCGATGGTGCCCTACACCTCAAAGTCGATGAAGTCACCAACTCCAATGGTATCTGCTGGAATGCGGACGCCACCAAGATGTATTACATCGACACCCCGACCAAACAAATCCGCGCCTACGATTTCGACAATGCCAGTGGTGCCATCAGCAACGCGAGCATCGCCGTCGATACCGCAACCCACGGCTACGAAAGCTCCCCCGACGGCATGACGATCGACGCCGACGGCAACCTTTGGGTAGCCTTCTGCCACGGCGGCTGCATCGTCTGTTTCAATCCGAACACAGGCGAACAGCTCCGCAAGGTCGATCTCCCCTGCGTCGAAACCACTGCCTGCGCCTTCGGTGGCCCCAACCTTGACCGCCTCTTCGTCACCACCGGCATTCACAGTCAGCTAGTCGAACAGGACGCAGGCAAAGTCTTCGTCATCGACGGCCTCGACGTCAAAGGCGTACCCGCATTTACATACGAGGGCTAAGCCCTTGGGTTCTTCAATATTAGCACCCGCCGACGCCACTGCTCACTCTCATAAGGAAACGCATGGTGCAGATTATTTAAAGTCGTGCGACGACGCGCGCCGGCGACGAGGGCTTCACGATCAACACATGCGGCATCGCGGTCTCCATATTATGCATTAAACTCCCGAAGTTTGGTCTCAAATAATTGCGCCAGTTCCGGGCGATCAGCCCAGTTTTTCATAAAACGTTTGAGGTCCTTCGCACGACCGCGCTCAAACGCACGCGCTCCTAAGCCAAAGCGAAACGCATCCAAATCAAATAGATACAAACGACCATCCTCGCCGACGATTAAATTGGTCGCTTTTAAATCGCCATGAGCCGCGCGCAACCGCGCCAGTGATGCCCAAATCTGAGCAAAATCAGCCGCCACCGCGTCGATGCGAGCAAGGTCGCCCCCACAAGACTCAACATAATCGGGCAGCAACTGACCGGTAATGCGCTCCATCAACAAATACCGCAGCCCCGACAAACTCTCCCGCGCATCTTCATAGGCCGCAAGCGCTCTCCCGGTAGGAATGAACGCCATCTCCAGCACCCAAGCAGACGACCAACTCTTCAACGCACGTGAATCCGAAAACACACGTCGCAAGCGATCCACCAGCGGCTTCTTATTGTAACGCTTAAGCACATAGGCGCGACCTCCACGCGAGAAACTCTGCACCGTGCAGGTGTTCCCCGACTTCAAGCGTTCACCTTCGGCCATCAACGCTTCAGGATCAGCAAGCAAGGCTTCGACCAAAGCGGAATCCGCGTTACGTAAATGCACGGCCCGAAAATCAGACTCTTCTACATTCACAAACTCGGTGCAATTACGACGTGTCTTCTTAAAGTAGCGCCGCGTGCGTGCGCCTTGCAGCGCGACAATCGCCGTCTCCAATTCATACAAGAGGCGACCTCTCAAATCCTCCGCATCGACCAAGTAAACGGAGCGTATTGCCTCGCAAAAGGCCCGTTCCGCCGCAGGTGCAAGCGTCACACAAATGCCCGCCAAATCCAATAACCGAGCCTTCTCATGTAGCGCATGCTTTGAAAATTCAATCGATCCAGCATCTAATAAATACAATCGCGCCCCATCCCATGCCCAATTATCGACATGTTGATCGCCTTGCCGTACACCTGCACGGTGCGCCGCATCCACGAGCTTTGCCAATTGCTGAGCCAGCTCTGCACGTTCGTCGCGGTCGCCCACCAGAAAGGCATCCTGCACCGATACCGCACCATCGATTCGATCCATGATCACCCAGACCGCCGATCCATCTGCTTCCTCGGCCACACACAGCGGCGTCGGTGCCGACAAATCCAGCGCCTCCAGCTTGACCAAACCATCCCACTCGCGACGCCAATCGCGCGCTTGCTTCGGGTGACTCAAAAATCGCTTTGCCACCACCGCCCGCTCCGCGCCGAGCAAGCGCCCGGCATAGACCTCGCGCCGCTCCGGCAAAATCCGCAGCGCTTCGGACAGTTTCAATTCCAACTCCGTCGCCGCAAAGCCCTCGCTCCGCTCAGTGACTCGCAACGTAAGCGGCTCGTTCGAACGTTCGAGCAAACTCATTCAGCCGAACCCTCCACGTATGGCACTACCGATGCCAAGACACGCTCCGCCGAGACGCCCCCGATCGCAAAACCACCAGTCGCAGGGCAACCCTCTGGTTGCAAAATATGCTTCGGCGCGTCAAAGATCGGCCCGGTGCGCACCGGATTGGTCGGCCCAAAGACCACGACCACCGGCGTGCCCATCATATTGGCCAAATGCATGCCGCCCGTGTCATTACACACGACGACATTACAATGCTTCAGCCCATCGCAGAACGCCGAGAGGTCTGTCTTGCCTGCCAAGTTCTGAATCGAGCCCTTGGGGAATCCGTCCGCCACCTGATCCGTAATCGCGCGGTCCGCCGGGGTGCCAAACAACAGCACTTCAACCTCCGGCGTCGCTGCGAGTAGTTGCTCGATCAAGGCACGCCAATGACTAATCGGCCAGCGCTTCTCCGGCGCATTTTCCGTGCCGCAAATCATCGCCACCTGCGGACGCCCCAGACTGGATACCTCACGCGGTAACGGCATCGTATCCAGCGGTGCGCTCAAACCATACCTCCGCAGCATCAACTCCCACACCGCAGTTTGATGCATCGTCGTCTCATCCACATCCTCAGGCAAGAAATAAGGCTTCGTCAGCAACTGACGTTTCTTCCCCGGACGCACCATGCCCATACGCTGTGGACAACGCGTAAAAAACGCCTCCAGGTCACTGCGCGTCGAATTGGTGAACATCAAACATGTATCGGGATAGTCCAAGCGCAGCTGATAGAACTTCCTAAAATACCCCCAGCCTTGTTTGGGCAGTGGAATGAAACGATCCGCAACCCCGAGTCGATCGAACAATGGTTGAAAGGCAGCCTTGCCAATCAAAGTAATTTCAAAATCCGGCCGCCCTTGGCGAACCGCACGCAGAATCGGCAAAGCCATCACAACATCGCCCAACCAGTTCGGCATCCTCACCCACAGGCGCGTCTTACGCGGCGTCTCAGTATTACCATTGATACGATTCGTCTGCTCCAGTTCCATCCGCTTCTCAGGCAAACTAAAGCGCTTCCTAGAACCAGTTTGATGCCCCCAACGCCCATGCAACCAGAGCCAATCAGGTGCCGAATGCGTATCACGACGCAAGTATGCTTCCAACAAATTATGCGCACGTATAACGACCTCAGTCGAAGTCTCACACTTCGTCAGCTGCTGAAGGCTTAGCTTTGCCTGCCAAAACTCAGTGCGCTCCAGCAACAACAATTGCACATCTGCATCAAAGCGAATCGCCATCAAGCCTGGCAAATCAGTCAACGATGCCACACGCCCCATAAACAACGAAGTCGCACCGCGCCTCGTCGCATCTTGATCAAAGAGCAATGCCACGCCCTCGCCTCGACGTAGCGCGGCCATCGCATCATTGTAGCCCGACCGACGCGAGAGTTGGCGGTTACCAAAGCGCGACCGCGTCTCCTCCACCCAAGCGTTTAACGCAGGCTGATTCAGCGGGCGAAACACCACACTCATCGTTGGCAGCCCTGGAAAATAACGCGGTAGCAAAGACGCCGCCTCCGACATCGTCATATGCGGTAACAACACCACAAAAGGCTGCCCTTTTTTATCGCCGGAAATATAGCGCTCAACCGCAGCACGCACGCCATCATCAATCTCCAAGACAGCATCCAGCCGATCCTCAGAAAAATAACGCGATGCAGGCATAAACAGCGCCATCTCAACCATCCGCGCACAAGCCTCATAATACACCTGTCGACGCCACTGCTCAGTCTGATCAGGAAACCCATGGTGCAGATTCTTCAAAGTCGTGTGGCGACGCACCCCGCCACACAGACCGATCACACGGCCCAACACGACGCACAGCGCACGCATGAACCATACAGGTGAGGCCGCACTCAAACGCCCAATCAGTTTAATAAAAAATAGTGTCACAATCAGATTAGTCCTCAGCTAGCAGAACGTCCAGAAGACGATGAACGCAACTAATAAAAAAGAAGGCCTCGATTCGTGCCCTCAGAATTATCAACCAGACAGTTCATCCATCAAGACTTCGAGATCTTCACGATATTCAAAAACATCCAGATCTTGCTCATAACGCGTCATCACCCGCTCCAGCCCGCGGCGCGTCAATGGGAGTTCATTCATCGCCATGACAGCTCCTGAAACCCGCTTCTGTCGTTGCGGAGCGTCCAATCCAAACCGAGCAGACAACACTTCCCAATCGTCAGCGAACCGCTCCAACTTACCCCAATAATCGACCAACAGTTCCCCCCTGTGAAGTAACAACGCACTTTGACTACGAAAATGCTGATCGGAGTATTTATCCGGGATCTCCGCGACACGATCAATGAAGTCCTCAAAGCTCATGCCAAAATGAATTCGATATGGGCTAAGTGTGCAACGGCCACGACGCTGCTGTGCATTCACCACCTTATCTCGGTAACATGAATATAGGCGAGTCAATGGATTGCGCACAAATGAGAATCGATGATAGTGACTCCCCATCCGCCCGACTTGAGCCGGCCGTAAAGAGACTTTCAGCTGCTCTTCCGATTGACGCTTCAACTCACGCTCATCAATCGACGAATCACAGTTTGCGCCTAGGATTTCGTCCCTCTGCCGAGCACGTAGCATCTGCCGAATCCCACTCGAAGCGACCTTCGGAACTGGGAGATAAACCAATCGGCAACTTTCGAGTTTCCAGAGAGTTACCCTAGGTCGCTGAGCTTTGATAACATGGGCACAGTGCCTAAATCGATCCTCCAGAGTCCTGATCTGTTGATTACCTGTTTCAAGAGCCATAACACAAAAATATATCCATCAACCCAAAACTTATGAATCGCACACTCGGTCTGGCAACCGAATTTGAAGATCATCCGCTTGATGGGCTGTGACTTTGACGCGGTCGAAATGGCTTCGCCAGTCCGCTACGAATGGTGAGGATTAACAGTCACGCCCGAGGTCTGACATCGATCCAAATCACAAACACAACCGCTCCTCCCTAGTCTTTAGTCTTGTTTTGTCAGCAAATCCTCCCAGATTCATCCCCTTTACAATGCCTGTAACCATCGACGAACTCTCTGCCCAAACCGACGCACTCCGAAAGGACACCACCTTTTTGAGCGCATTTGGGATCGATGCTTCAACAGTGAAGGATCGATCGCAGGTCACTCAACACTCGTTCACCGAAAATGGCATCGAAGTGCACACCTTCGTCAAAGTCTATAGCTATCGAAAGTCCCCCCTACAACGACTGTGGCGCAGAGGCACCGCACGCCTCGAAACGCGCAACCTACTCTATTTCAAAACCATCGGCATCCCCAGCCCCCGCGTCATCGCGTGGGGCCAGCGTAAAAATGCCATCGGAAAAATCGTCGACGACTACATCATCACCGAAGCCATCCCCGAGACCTTGACGCTAGACGCATACATGACCGCAGTATGCCCCGACCGTAGCCAGTCGAGCTATTGCCTCCAACGTGACAGCATCATCGAGCAGCTCAGTCACGCGACACGCGCACTACACGCGCAGCACTTCTACCACCAGGACCTCAAGTGGCGCAACGTGCTGGCTCGCACCAATGGCGACCGGGCCGAACTCTTCTGGATAGACTGCCCGAAGGGCGATTTCACTCAATCATCGATTCATCAAAAACGCCGCGCCCTCAAAGACTGCGCCACCCTCGACAAGCTGGCGCGCCTGCGCTGCACACAAGAGGAACGCCTACGCTTCGTCGCTGGCTATCTCGATCAGCCCGTCGAAGCGCCCGAAGTCGCCACCTTCGCCCAAGCGATCTCCAACTACCGTCGCAATCGCTTCGACGCCAAAGACGAGCGCCAAGCAAACGAACACAAAGCTCAAGCACATGCTGCCAAAACTAAGTAATCGCGAATTCGAAGCGCTCACTCAAGGTGCGCGTATTCTAGAACAAGACGGCCCAGACCTAAAAGTGCTACGCCTGCCCGATGCCCGCATCCTGAAGCTGTTCCGGCGCAAGCGCCTACTGTCTTCCCAGCTGTGGGCACCACACGCCTTACGCTTTGATCGCAACGCGAAGACCCTGCTCAAACGCGGCATCCCCACCCTCTCGGTTGAACAAATCTTCGCACTGCCCGAAATGCAGCGTCAGGCTGTCCTCTACCACGAACTACCCGGCATCACTCTACGTCAGTGGCTGCGTGAACACCAAGGCGACGAAGCGAGAGCATTGATCGAGCAATTCGGTCGTTTCGTCGCCAAGCTCCACGCAGAGGGCGTCCTCTTTCGCTCCCTCCACTTCGGCAACGTGCTCGTCACCCCCGATCACGACCTCGCACTGATCGATATCGTCGACATGAGCTTTCGCCGCAGCGGCTCACTCTCCACGCAAGAGCGCATCCGTAACTTTGCCCACATCGGGCGCTATACCGAAGACCGAAAACTGTTTACGCAGACCGGCGAGCAAACTTTCATTGAAGCTTACCTCGCGGCCTGCCATTTTTCACCAAAAACGCGCAGCACACTCAAGAACGCTTTCCTAGAAAGTCTTCACGCCAAAACGAAGCGCTAAGCACATATGTTTAAAATCAAACAACAATGGATCGCGCCCGAGTGGGAAACCGCTCTCAAAGACGCTGGCCTGCTCGACATCGAAGCACTCACCACCCGTGAGTTCGACTGGTTCGAAGCCCCCAACCGACGTCGCGGCGGCTGGAGCGGCGTCACCCGCCTGGTGCTCAATCCCGAGGCGGCACCTGAAGACCAACAAGCCGTTTTCCTCAAGATTCAGCAGAACCACTTTTACCGTGCGCCCAACACCTGCTTCATCAAAAAACTCACCTTCGAGCGCGAGTTCGAAGTGCTGCAGCAGCTGAAAAGCGCGACAGACACGATCCCCGAGCTTGCATTTTTTGCCACATGGCAAGTCGGCTCAGATGTCGGCGCGATCCTAGTGACTCGCGCACTCGACGACTGGCTGCCGCTCAACGACTGGCTACTAGGTCGCAAAGGGCTCACACCTCCCGACGAAGCCACCTTTAAGAAAGCCCTCGAAGCCATTGCCCAAAGTGCCCGCGAAATCAATACCGCTGGCTGGGTGCATCTGTGCTTCTCAGCCAAACACCTATTCGTGCGACCCAAAGCAGACGACACGTTCGAATCCTGCGTGATCGACATGGAGAAAAGCCGAAAACACCTGAGAGCCAACTACCGGACCCGCAAAGACTGCTCACACTTCATGCGCCACACACCCAAGCTCACCGACGCGCAAAAACTCACCTTTCTACAGGCCTATTTCCAAACCGACACCTTCAGCGACAAACAAAAACGCTTGATCCAATCCATGCGCGGCAGCCCCGTCGTTTGACTTAAAGAGTCGTGCTCACATGACTTCTGCCAAAGCTGAGACCGCCCGCCAAGGTAACACATCAACTGAGCCTTCCTTCCAATCTGAGTCTCCCCCGTAGACCAGCTGAGGCTCACCCGACTGATCACCTGCCAACTTCCGCCACTTATTTAAATTGCTCAACCAATCGCTAGCGAAGGTAGCGCCCGACTTGATTTCGATTGGGGTCAACCGCCCCCCCCGCTCAGCGAGCACATCGACCTCCAACCCCAGGTTATTACGCCAAAAATACAGATTGCTACGCAAGCCGCGATTGAACCGGCCTTTAGCCAATTCCACAATCACCCAATTCTCAAACAGCGCGCCGCGCAAAGGATGCGTCGCCAATTGCGACGCATCTTCGATGCCAAGTAGGCGCACAGCCAAACCCACATCCCAGAAATATAGCTTCGGCGTCTTTACCACCCGTTTGCGGAAATTGCTATGGTGCGGCTGTAGCCGGAAGGCCACGTAGGATGCTTCTAAGACCGATACCCAACTCTGCACAGTGCCATGGTTCAGCCCGCAATCCGCACCGATGCGACTTGCGTTGAGTAATTGCCCAACATTGCCCGCACAAAGCGCCAGGAAGCGCTGATAGTGACTCGTGTTCTGAATTTGCAGGATCTGCCGCACATCCCGCTCCACATATGTGTCAATGTAGGAATCCAACCAAAAAACAGGATCAATCTTTTGGTCATAAATAGGCGGATAAGCCCCACGAAATAAGACTTCATCCAGCGACTCAGCCAGCTCCCCGTGCGCCGCAAGTTCTCCCAAACTGAAAGGCAATAGACTCAACATGCCGACACGGCCAGCCAAGGTCTGCGAAATCTGTTCCATCATGCCGAATTGTTGCGATCCAGTTAGAATAAACTGCCCCGCCTGTGGACTCTCGTCCAAGACACCTTGCAAATAGGAGAGAAGCGACGGCACACGCTGCACCTCATCTAAAATACAGCCCTCGGGAAAACGTGACAAGAAATGCCGGGGATCCCGCTCTGCTCGCGCACGCTCATCAGGAGCTTCCAAAGAAACATAAGGCTTCTGCGGAAACACCTTGCGGCTGAGCGTCGTCTTACCCGACTGACGCGGCCCTGTCACTGCCACCGCCTTAAACTGCCCCGCCATTTTCCGCAGCAATGGCTCTATTGCCCGATCAATCATACACCATCTATACAATATGCGATTCGCTTTGTCAATTTGTATAAATCGATTGACTCATTCATTGATCCCGCGCTCCTATATTGACTAAACCGACACCTTCAGCGACAAACAAAAACGCTTGATCCAATCCATGCGCGGCAGCCCCACACTCCTATTCCCGACATCCACGCAAGAGCGACATTGACAGCAATGCTAGCAACGCAAACAATGTAATCATGGCTACCCTCACAATACGCAACCTGGACGATGCGACGAAACGACAGATTCGTATCGTCGCCGCGCAACACGGGCACTCGATGGAAGCCGAGGCTCGAAATATACTCACTCAAGCGGTCTGTGCGAATACCCCCAACTCCAACGCGAGTGAATCCCTAAAGCAAATCACAGGCATCTGGAAAACACGCGGCACAACAGAACAACTGATGCAAACCACCCGAGGCACGCACTAGCGGATGGCACTACTCATCGACACAAACGTCCTTTCAGACGTACTATTCGAAGATCCGGACTGGTTACAATGGTCAATCGCCCGCCTGATGGAATATGAGGGACAATTACAAATCAGCTCAGCCATCTACGCTGAACTCTGCTACCCCGCCGAATCCTCCGAAGAAATCGATACCATCCTGGACAAGCTATCATTGACCTACGTAGAGACTCCACGGCAAGGGCTCTATCTCGCCGCTCAAGCCTACAAAATCTACCGATCCCGCGGCGGCACCAAAACCGCCCCCCTGCCAGATTTTTTTATAGGTGGACATGCAGCCGCATTAAAGCTGCCTTTAATCACAAGAGACATCTCACGCTACCAGACTTATTTCCCACAAGTTAAATTGATCCATCCCTGATCACCACTTTATTCCTTCAGCTGCCCAAAGGGCACCCAGCTTCAGTCACCCCTTCGGGGCAAACCGCAGACAGTTCACCATCTCCGCGCTACTCGCGCTTCGTCCCACTTTCCCACCTTCCCACTTTCTCACTTTCACACTTTTACACTTTCCCACAACACCATGAATATTTTAGGACTCGGAGGTGCCGTAGGGCACGACCCCGCAACCGCACTCTTTATTGACGGCGAGCTCGTCGCTGCAGTCGAAGAGGAACGCCTCATTCGCGACAAGCATGCCAAAGGCAAGACCGGTATCGAAGCGACCAAGTATTGCCTCGAGCAAGCGGGCCTCAAGGCGACCGATATCGACGTGGTCGCCTACCCGTTTGCACCGATGCCCTTCTTCTACCCGGGCCGCTGGGAGTATGCGAAGCGCTACGCGTATGCGCCCGATCGCGCACTCACTGCCATTTTCAACGGTAACCGC
>CAJQOS010000059.1 GCA_905479975.1 uncultured Puniceicoccaceae bacterium
CGCGCTTTGGGCTAACGACTGAGCGGAACGATTCGATGTTGGACAGTAAATTATGATGACTGAGCATCACGCCTTTGGGCTCAGCGGTCGATCCACTGGAAAACAGAATGGTGGCGACATCGTCTGGTTGGATACGTGCGCCGCCGAGTAAAATGCGGGCTGGACGTATGCGCGCTTTGAGGCAGGTGCGGAGTTTTTCTGCGCCGCCGATGTCTTTGAGCAGGTCTTCCAGATAGAGGACGTTCTCGGCCAGTGGCATCTCGGGGAGGACTTCGAGGAATTTACGCGAGGTGAGCACGGTGCGGATCTCGCACTGCTCTTGCGCTGACTTTACGCTGGATGGTGGTGCGGTGTAGTTGAGGTTGACGCTGATGCGGCGATCCAAGGTGGTTGCGAGGTTTGCGATCGCGGAGGCTGAACCTGTTGGTAGCAGAATGCCGATGCTGTGTTCCTGCTTTGTCGTGTGTTTACGGATACGGTCGCGTAGGATCAGGCTGGCGATCAGGAGCTCGCCGAATTTGAGTTCGCGGCCGGTGCTATCGACCGTTGCCAGTTTGTTCCAGTTGCGGCGGGCGGAGTCGATAAACTCGTGGCCGAGGCTCTTGCGACCTTCTTTGACGAGATCGAAGGATTCGACGGACAATTCGCTGACGGCTTGTTGCACTTTAAAGGTGCTCGACGTCGGCGGCAGTGGTTTGCCGAAATGGACGCTCACCGGATAGCGAAAGTCTTTGCGCAGACGGAGTTTTGGCATGCCATGATAGAAGCTCGATACACTGCCCCATGCGCCCCCAATATAGACTGGAATGATCGGATAGTTGGTGCCTTTGACGATACGCGTGAAGCCTTGCTTGAATTCGCGCATCATACCCGTGCGGGTGATGTGGCCCTCGGCGAAGATGCAGACGAGGTAGCCATCGTCGAGTGCGGTGCGGGCGGTCTTGAGTGATTTAAGAAGCTTCTTCGGGTTGTCCTGTCCGTGAATCAGGATCACCTTGGCGAGTTTGACGATACGACGCGTCAACCAGTCGGCATCGTCGTAATATTCACGCGACATCAACATGCGGACGCGTCGTTGCTGGCTGGTGACGATCAATACGGCGTCCATCAGGCTGACGTGATTGCAGACGAGGAGGGCGGGTTCGTAGGCTGGTAAATTGTCGAGCCCACGCACGCGGAATCGGTAACAAAACCGCGTGACGAGCATCAGGACGAATTTGACAAAGAAATCGGGCAGCACCCAGAGGCTGAAAAGTGCGAGTGCCAGAATGCCGCATGCGAGTAGGAAGAATCCATTCTGCGCGGTGCCGTTGAGGACGGATGAATTGATGTAGATCAGTCCACTGGCTGTCAGTATGCCGAGCCAACTCATGAACGAGTTTGCGGCTTGAATTGCGCCGACTCTGTCTTTGGGGCTACGATATTGGATAAATGCTTGGAGTGGGACAATGAAGAGTCCTGCTGAAAATCCTAGGACGGACATGCTAATCGCAGAGAGCCAGATATTGCCTTCTGCCAGTGTGCCCAGCACGCCAAGGCTTAGACTCATCAGGAGCGCACCGACGGGGACGATGCCAAACTCAATGGCACGACCGCTGAGCCAGCCCGCTGTCGTCGAACCCACGCCGATGCCGATGGCGGTTAGAAGGAAGAGGCGTGTGGCTTCTTCGGGGAGGAGATCCAAATGCTGTGCTCCAAAATCGAGCACATTGAGTTGGATAAATGCGGCAGCCAGTGAGAACACTGCGAGCGCGAGCACGGCCAGAGTGAGGAAGCCGTCTTTGCGGATTTCCAGAAATGTCTTAAAGACGGAACCGAAACCGTTGAGGCTGAGATGACGGTCGGGGTGTGCGGGCGTGGGCTCGATTTGGAGTGATGCGCCTAGGCCTAGGCCTGCGATGATCAAGCAAACGCTGGCTGCCAGACTGAAGTTCTCGTTTGTAAGAAGACTCAGTTCGGGCGCGAGGACGGTGCCGCAGATGATTGCGAGAAAAGTGAAGAGTTGGATCGAGCCATTGGCTTTGGATAAACGCTCGGCATCGACTTGCTCAGGTATGATCCCCAACTTGCAGGGGCCGAAGAAGGCACTCTGTGAGGACATGAGAAACATTGTGAGGTAGAGCATCGTGCCGCTTTGGAGATAGAGCGCGGTGATGCCGAATGACATGACTGCAAACTCCACGATCTTGAGCTTTACGATCATTCCCTGCTTGCTGAATTTGTCGGCAAAGTTTCCGGCGATGGGCACGATCAATAAAAATGGCAGGGCGAATACCAAGCCGACCAATGCCAAGATCGTAGCTGAGTTCGTCTCGCCAAGCTCTATAGCCTCCGCATTCCAAGCGATCAGTGCATAAACCATGATCAGTTTAAACACGTTGTCATTCATCGCGCCTCCGAACTGCGTGAGGTTATGCCACCAAAATGTTTTCGGGAGTGAATTGTTCTTCATGAGTAATCGGTAGTATGCTGAGTGTTAGCGCTCAGGGTAGATGGACGAAAAATAGCCGACGAAGGCTCGGCACGTCGAGGTTATATCAACGGTGGCGTCGTTGCTGGGTGTCATTAAACGAGCGGCGTGCGCTGGCTAGTTTGCCTTGTTGGCGGCAACTGCCAGTGGCTCGATTGCAGCTTGCGGGAGGGTCAGGCGGATTGTGCTGCCTGCCCCCACGGTGCTTTCGGCTTTGATTTTTCCTCCTAAGAGTTGAGCGATCCCGCGTGCGATAGCGAGCCCGAGCCCGCCTCCGCCATAGCGACGTGAATCGGAATCATCCATTTGGTAGAAGGCCTCAAAAATGTGTTCGAGCACGTCTGGGCTCATGCCGATGCCAGAATCGATGACTTCGAAGATCAACGCAGGGCCTGTCGCGATATTGACATAGTCGGCTCGCACCCTGACGGAGCCTTTATCCGTGAATTTGATCGCATTTTCGACAATCGCCAGCAGCGCACGGCGCAGGCGGTCGCAGTCTGTTCGTATGATTGTCGCCGCTTTCCATCGCCGTGGAAAGTTTACGCAGTGGTCGTGAAATGATGGTGTATATGAAGGCGAGTAGGCAGATCGCTCCTATAGTAAATGCGATGAAAATCAGGGTGCGGTGCTGTGCTTGTTGTTGGATCAATTCGTGTGCAACGGGGAGCGCTTTACTGATCTGTAGCGTGATGACGGGCTCATTCTGGTAATTATAGTAACTACGTTGGAAAGTGATATTCTCGGCACTGGAGCTTGCGGGGCCTTCAGTTCCATTGATGTGGCTTCAAGCCATAGATGCTTCGCTCTTTCGAGTGTCGCTTTGGCGAGTTGATCCGGCATTCGTTGGCCATCCTGCGTGATTTTTCTCAGTTCGGAATCAAGAGTCGGGGTTAGGCGTTTTCCGGTTGCGTCATAAATACAGAAGCAGTCGGCATCATAGGTGTTGAGCGACTCTTTGAATTGATCTTTTACCCATTCCATTTGTGGGTCTTCGATCCAGTCGATCAGGTCTTGCCAGTAGGAATAGTCTTCGGCCAGCGTTTTAACACTTTCACTGCTTTCGGTGGGTAGAGGTGATAATTTATAGTAACTCTAAGTGGGGCGTCAAATAGTAGATGGCTGGCAGCTCTATTTGATTAATGCAGCGAACAGGATCTCAGCAGGGTGCTGGGCCGTGCGTCCGGTGCCATCGTGGATCTGATGGCGGCAGGAGGTGCCGGGGGC
Source organism: uncultured Puniceicoccaceae bacterium (assembly GCA_905479975.1). Taxonomy (GTDB): domain Bacteria; phylum Verrucomicrobiota; class Verrucomicrobiia; order Opitutales; family Coraliomargaritaceae; genus Lentimonas. Next base: position 3,698 of record CAJQOS010000059.1, read on the forward strand.
TGCGATCAGGACGTCGTTGGGCGTCTCTCTGACGGATGGGAAGAGGACGAGTTCGCCGATTTGCATGGAGAGTTCGTAATGTTCCTTTTCGTAGCCGAAGGAGCCTGCCATGCCGCAGCATCCGCTCGGGATCATGTGGACTTTATAGCCTTGTGGGATTTGCAAGGCGCGCACGGTCGGGACGACGGATGCGAGTGCTTTTTGGAAGCAGTGGCCGTGGAGTTTGATTAACTGCTGCTTGGCTTTGAATTGGTCGCTGCGAATGCGGCCCGCGTCGAATTCGCGCACGAGAAACTCGTCGAGCATGAGGCAGTTTTTTGAGAGCGCGCGTGCGCTGTCTTTGAGATCGCCATCGGCGAGGTCGATATATTCGTCGCGAAACCCGAGTATTGCGGACGGTTCGATTCCGATCAGTGGCGTGTCTTCGGTGATGAGCGGCGCGAGCTGGCTGACGTTGGCATTGGCGATCCGCTTGGCTTTGCGAATGAGCCCCTTGGAGAGCCAAGTGCGTGCGCTTTCCAAATGCTTTGGAATGATCACTTCGTAGCCGAGGTGCTGTAAGAGCTGCACGGTTTTCTGCCCAATCGGCACATCGTTGAAATTGGTGAACTCGTCGCAGAATAAATAAAGGTGTTTTCCAGTTTTCAGTTTCTCTGTTTTCAGTCCTCTGTCTTCTGGTATTTGACTTCTGGCTTCTGTTGCCTGGCCTCTGGTTCGGTGCCACTTCTCCAGAGTCGTGCTGTGGAGCTTTGGGATGCTGCGGTCGGGGTGGAAACCGACGAACTTGTTGAGCATCTTGCGTAGGGCGGGAGTTTTGAAGAGGCCGTTCCAAAGCCAAGGCGCGAGCGAAGCAATGCGGCTGGAGCGTGTGAAGTTTGCGATCAGCTTCGTGCGTAGCGGCACGCCGTTGGCATCGTAGTAGTGCTGTGTGAATTCCGCTTTCAACTTTGCCATGTCGACGTTGGAAGGGCACTCGGATTTACAGCCTTTACATGAAAGGCAGAGGTCGAGCACGTCTTTGACTGCTTCATTGTTGAATGGGTTCTTGAGGTCGATCGGGTGCGAAAGCGCGTGGCGCAGGCTATTGGCACGGGCGCGGGTCGAATCTTTCTCGTTGCGCGTGGCCATGTAACTCGGGCACATGGTGCCTCCGGCGAGTGGGCCTTTGCGGCAATCGCCGGAGCCGTTGCAATTCTCAGCGGCATTGAGAATGCCTTTGTTCGCAGAGAAGTCGAAGATGGTTTTGTAGTGTGGATCGGGGCTGTGCGGGCCGTAGCGCAGGTGGCTATCCATCGGTGGTGTGTCGATGATCTTGCCGGGGTTGAAACGGTGGTTGGGGTCGAAGGCTTCCTTAACCTGACGCATCATCTCGAAGCATTCGTCGCCGACCATGAAGGGGATAAACTCGCCTCGCAGGCGACCGTCGCCGTGTTCGCCGCTGAGTGAACCGTTGTATTTTTTAACCAGTGCGGCGACGTCTTCGGCCACGGCGCGGAAGGTCTTGAGGCCTGCTTCGGTCTTGAGGTTGAAAATCGGTCGGGTGTGCAGCTCGCCTGAGCCGGCGTGCGCGTAGTAGACGCATTCTTTGCCGTGTTTGTCACGCATGAGCTGATCAAATTCAGCAATGTAATCGGCCAGTTCGGCAACATCGACCGCGGTGTCTTCGCAGACTTCGCGTGGCTTGTCGTGCCCAGGTAGATTGCTGACGAGGCCTTGTCCAGCGCGACGCAGTTCCCAGACTCTGCCTTCGTCTTCGCCTTTCAGCACGGGGAAGTGCGTGCCATAGCCTGCGGCTTGGATGTCGGCAGTGACTTGTGCGATGGCTTGGTCAACGGCTGTCTCGGTATCGCGACGAATGTCGACCACGAGGATTGCGCCGGGGTCGCCTTGCACGAAGAAGCGGTTTTTCGCCTGATCGCGGTTGCGCTTGGTGGCTTCCAGAATGTGGCGGTCGAGCAGTTCGACGCCGAATGGCTTGGAGTTGAGCGCTGGAAGAACGGAGCGCAGCGCTTGATCGATGGTATCGAAATGCGCACAGAGCAGGGCGCTGTGTTGTGGCGGAAGTGGATCGCAATCGATCTCAAATTCGGTGCCGAAAAAGAGCGTGCCCTCGGAGCCCGCGATGAGCTTGCAGAGATTGAAGGGCTTGTCGGAGGTGGCGCCGAAGACTTCGGCATCCATCAGTAAGTCGAGTGCGTATCCAGTGTTGCGCCGAGGGATGCTGCGCTTCGGGTAGTGCTCGGTGATGAGTGCGCGGTTGGCTTCGTTACCGAGCAGTTCACGGCATTTTTTGTAGATGGCGGCTTCGAGGCTGTTGCCTGCGCATTTAGCGTCGAACGCTTCCGGGCTGAGGGCTTCGAAGGTGACTTCGGAGCCATCGCTGAGATAACCCTTGCAGGAGACGAGGTGTTCGCGGGTGGAGCCATAGACGAGCGAGTTGGAGCCACAGGAATTGTTGCCGACCATACCGCCGATCATGGCTCGGTTGGCGGTGGAGGTTTCGGGGCCAAACAACATGCCGTGTGGCTGCAGCGCGTGGTTGAGTTCGTTACGCACGACGCCCGGTTGCACGCGCACGCGGCGCTTCTCGGCATCGATTGAAAGGATCTGGTTCAGGTGGCGCCCTGCATCGACGACGATGCCATTGCCGACGACTTGCCCTGCCAGTGAGGTGCCGGCTCCGCGGGGAATGAGGCTCATGTTATGCTCTGTCGCGTAGAAGATGAGCTCTCGGATATGTTCGGGTTGCTCCGGGAATGCGACCGCAGCGGGCAGTTCTTGATATTCGGAGGCATCGGTCGCGTAGAGCTGACGAAGCGTGCGATCCGTGTTGAATTGAAAGCTGAATCGGTGCGGCTTGGTGGCGGAAGGCATGTGAAAGCGGGCGGAGTTGCGGATTTCGGACATACGTTGATGTTTGAGTCGTTATACGTCGATCATAAGTGGTTACGCGTGGACGGTTGAGGATCCGTTTACGGAGTATTTAACTGATGTGGTGAACCCTAGTTTCGCCAGTCGTATGGATGACAAGCTTTCCGTATGTTTTTGGAAAGATAGCTATTTGACTATCGATACATTGGAGCACTCGAGTCCGAACCGTCTGACGCTGCCTATTCCTACGAAGACAGTCTCGGTTGCCATTGATGCGAATGGGGGCGTTCACATCTTATCGGTGAATGCGGAGCATGAACTCTGGCATCGGTATTATTTCGATGGAGGTTTGACTGAGATCAGGCTATCAGGAGGGCCGGCTTGCAAAGTCGTCGCTGTTGCCGGAATCGATGATACGTGTCACGTCGCCTATACGACATTTTCCGAAGATTTTAATTTGAATGAAGTGAACTGAATCGCCTACCAGAACTTCAGCGGGTTGCCGCCTTTTTCGATGGTGACGCCGTTCTCTGTGCTGGTGCTGCCGCAACCGGTTAGTGCTGGGAGAATGGCTGCGAGCGATAGTAGGAGGATGAGTGTGCGGATGCGTTTCATATACTTTATTGAAAGTGTGTTGCGTTGTTTAAGAATCTGCGGAGAGCACTGTCTTTGCCTGCTTGTCGTAAAGGCTTCGATAGAGCTCGTTGCTTTGATAAATGTCTTTGTGTGGGCCGCTGGCTACGATCTCGCCGTCCTCGAACACGAAGATGCGGTCCGCGTGCTGAATCGTGCTGAAGCGGTGTGCAATGATCAGCACGGTGCGGCCTTTGGATAGGCCTTCGAGCGCGGCTTGAATGTTGTGCTCGCTCTCGGCGTCGAGTGCAGAAGTGGGCTCATCGAGGACGATGATCGGTGCGTCTTTGAGGAAGGCGCGCGCGATGGCGATGCGCTGGCGTTGGCCTCCAGATAGGCGTGAGCCGCGCTCGCCGACCATGGTCTCATAGCCGTCTTCGAAGGCTTCGATGAAGTCGTGCGCGTGTGCCATGCGGGCGGCTGCTTTGATCTGCTCGAGTGTGGCGTCGGCTTTGCCTAGTCGAATGTTATTGGCGATGGTATCGCTAAACAGGAGGGACTCTTGAGAGACGAGTGCGATTTTTGAGCGCAGGTCATGCTTGGAGAGCTCTTTCACATCGACGCCATCAATGGTGACTGAGCCTTCGATCGCGTCGTAGAAACGTGGGACGAGGTTGGCGAAGGTGGTTTTACCCGCACCGCTTGGGCCGACGAGGGCGACGACTTGGCCAGGTTGGATGGTGACGTTGACCCTGTTGAGAGCGACCTCGTTTTCGTAAGAGAAGGTGACGTGGTTGAAGCCGATTTCTCCGCCAACGAAATTCAGCGGCTTCGGGTTCTCTGGTTCTGGAACAGTATCTTCAGTATTGAGCACATACTCCAAACGATCGAGTGAGGCCTGCGCTTTACGAATCGTATTGGAGACGCCGCCGAGCTTTTTGATCGGCTCGTAGCACATGTAGAGTGCGGTAAGAATCGATGCGATGACTTCGGGCTGGATGTCTTTTTGCACCGCGACGTAGAGCGAGAAGCAGAGGGCAAATGCGGTGACAAATTCAATCATAGGCGAAAGTGCCTTATCGTATTTGACGGTTTTGAGTGTTAGTTTGAATAACTTTCGGCAAGCTGCGGTAAAGCGGTCGGTCTCACGTGTTTCGAGGTTGTAGGCGCGCACTTCACGGACTGCTGACAAGTTTTCATTGAGCACATTGTTGAGCTCGCCGGCTTGCCTCTGTGCTAGTTTTGCCTTCTTTAGGATGCGTGAACCGATGGCTCGAATCGGCAGGACGCAGGCGGGGACGGTTGCCAGCGCGATGAGCATGAATGCGCTCTCTGATTCGGTAATGGTTAAATAGATCAGGAACCCGATTGCGCTGACGAGCGTCGCGGGCTCTTTAACCAAGCTGTTGACAACTTTGACGAGTGCAGTTTGCAGCTGTCCGGTATCGCCCAATACACGGCTCATTAAATCACCGACATTGTTTTTGTGGAAGAAGGCAATCGGCAGGGATTGTATTTTCTCAAATACCATACAGCGCAGCCGCTCTAATACGTGCATGCCGGCGTAGGCCATGTAGTAGGCATTGAGGAATCCACCCAGTGCGCGAAAGGTGAAGGCGATTGGGATCGTCGAGAGTAGGAGGATCAGCGCCATCCCCTCTGGCTTGTCGTCGCTCGTGACCAGCGGCACTAGATACTTAATAATAAATGGGAGACCTGCTCCAGACGCTGCGGCCGAAAGGAGCCCGAAGCCGAGCCCGAGCGCAAACTGTTTGCGAACAGGCTTGAGATAACTGAAGTAAGGGCCGAAGCGTTTTAAAAACATAAAAAAAGATACTACTAGTGAACGATCTGCACAGGATACTGATCGAAGATACGATCCACTGTGGCGATTTCCCAGCCTTTGACCAGTGCGGAGGCGATTAGAAGTCGGTCAAAAGGATCTCGGTGTAAGTGTGGTAATTTACCGAGCATAAAAATCGCTTTGTTGTCGAGAGTATGGAAGTTCAATCCAGAGTCTTGGATTAATTTTTGTAGGAAATTTTGAGGTGTATCGGGTAGTTCTAGTTTGCCGAGGTCGTATTTGATCTGGATTTCAAGCACTGAGATCTGGCTTAGATGCCAGCACACATCGTCGGAACTGAACAGAGCACTTAACTTCGGGGAGAGTTTGCTGGGTGCGAACTGACTCCAGAGGAAAATGTGCGTGTCGAGTAGGAGGTGTCTCATTCGCCGTAGAAGTCGTTCTCGAAAGCTTCGATGGGAGCATCGAAGTCCTCAGGGATACTGGCTTGTCCGTTCATCAATCCTAGTTTTGGGCGAACCCCCGCTTCAGGTTGCGGGGCTGGGCCGATGACTGCGACCGGCTTATTTCGATCCGCGATAATGAATTGTTGGCCTTGGGCTGCTTTGCGAGCATAGCGGCCTAGGTGGGCTTTGGCTTCGCTCAGTTTGATTGTAGTCATATAACTAGACTAGTAGTGGTCTGATGCTTGTCAAATGTGCACTTGCACCTGCAATTATGCGAAGAAGTCTGCAATGACTTCGACGACGCGGGCGATCTGCTCGGGGTCCAAGTCTGGGAAGATCGGCAGTGCCAAGCTCATGGCAGCGGCGCGTTCGGCATTTGGGAAGTCGCCCTTCTTGTAGCCGAGAAGACGGAAGCACTCTTGTTCGTGGAGTGCGAGCGGGTAGTAAATCTCGCAGCCGACCTTGTTGGCCTGTAGGTGCTTGAGGAGTGCGTCGCGCTGGTCTGAGTAGATGACGAACTGATTGTAGATGTGGTAGTTGCCTTCCTTTTCGGTCGGCAAGATGATACCGTTGTTTAAGTCGCCACTTTCGAGTATATCTACGCTGCGGCTGATGCCGGCGTCCCAACTGAGCTTGTGGTAGAGTGCGGCGTTTTCGCGGCGCTGCTCGTGCCAGTCGTTGAGGTGCTGGAGCTTTACGTCGAGCACGGCGGCTTGCAGGGCATCGAGGCGGAAGTTGCCGCCGACACGCGCGTGGAAATATTTAGGTTCCATGCCGTGGTTGCGTAATTGGCGAATGATGCCTGCGTACTCGGCGTCGTCACAGAGCACCATACCA
>CAJQOS010000060.1 GCA_905479975.1 uncultured Puniceicoccaceae bacterium
CGAGGTGGGATATTGGCTGCACCAATATTTATAGCCTACGAATTTGGAGCATGGGAGGCAAATTTGCCTCTTATGCTCCTTTATTTTTAACGCCTAGCCCGCGTCATGACTGATCACACGCAACGTGGGACGGGCTCTACATTCAGGAACATCGTAGCCGAAGTTGTAAAACTTTGGTCCCTTAGGGCGACGAAAACACACCGGTTTCGTATTTTGAGACAGTCTCCAAGCGCGCACCCCACATCAAAGCAGCCGACCGCACGAATGGACAAGAGTTTCCATGCTCCTAGATTAGAGCTGAGCTAGGATACGCTGCCCGGCCTCGGAGAACCGGATCGTGCCAATGAATGCTCGGCCTGCCTCGCTCATTTTCACAGCGGTTTTTTGCACAATGCTCAGAATTTTCTCGTCGTCATACTTGGCGATTAAATCGTCGAAGCCCAGCTCCAGAAAAGCGAGGCACAGTGCATCTTCCAAAGTCTGACACTCAGCATCTGTTTTCAACTGCTTCTTAAGGTTCAGCGACTGCACGCGCTCGATCTCTTCGGCACCGTAACCAACTTGAGCCATTAACTCACCTGCACGTTGTGAGTGAAAGCGTTTCAGATCTTCTCGCCATTTTAAATAGCCCGCACGATTCATCGGATAATCCGCACGCGGCATCTCCCAACGGCAAATATGCTGCGTCTGCGCGGCAATACGCAACAGCTCCGAAGCATCTGGTCGCAAACGATACACCCACGCTAAATGACGCGACGCATACAGCAGCTCTTTCGGCTGATTCACACCATTACAATCAATCGAAGTCGGATCCGCGGCATTCGCTAGATCAATCAGTTTAACTACTGCGGCGTATTTTGGGCTTAATTCCATAGTAAGTATGATACGATTAAAGCCCCTGTGCACTTAACGCAGCATTCCATTGAGCGATGCGTTGCTTCTGTTCGACAAAGAGTGCGTCGGTGGAATCCAGCACATCAATACTGTTGATCGTTGCGCCCTTCTGGATCGCATCGACTACCTTTTGCCCCTTCGTGACTTTGCCGAATACGGAGTGCTTCCCATCGAGCCACGGCGTCTCGTTATGTGTGATGAAAAACTGACTGCCATTGGTGCCGCGCCCCGCGTTTGCCATGGAGAACAGGCCTCCACGGTTATGGCGTAGTGCTGGATGAATCTCGTCCTCAAACTGATAACCTGGCCCACCGCGGCCCGTGCCGGTTGGGTCTCCGCCTTGAATCATGAAATTCGGAATCACACGGTGAAAGATCAGACCATCGTAATAACCGCGCTTTGCGAGGTTCAGAAAGTTGGCGACGGTCACTGGGGTTTTCGTCGCGAACAAAGTCGCTTCGATATCGCCCTTCGAAGTGTGCATCACGATATCGACATCTCTCACACGCAACGGCTCCTCAACCGGAGCCACTATTGCGGGGATCGCATCCACAGCTGCTTCCGTCTGAACCTGAGCAGACTTTACAGGAGCCCCTACTGCTGGAATCGCTTTAGGCGCGTTCTTCACATCCGCCACCGGAATCGCCCGCTCCGCATCGCCGAGCACGGCTGCCGTGCGACTATCAGCTTGAGCGACTTCAGGAGACGGTTTCGTGCGACTGCTACAAGCAGCCAGAGAAATAAGTGACAGGGCAATTAGGGAGAATTGAAGGCTTCGTTTAATCATGCCGCAGAGTTTCAAGATCCGACAGGCAAACTCAAGCGTTCTTCGCATAAAAAACAGCCTCCGTTCCGGGAGGCTGTCGTTTGAAACCGCGATGTCAGGTCAATCCTTACTGCCCGATTTTGAGCAGCTCGACATCGAACACAAGCATACCGCCGGGTGCACCACCTTGTGGGTTGTCACCATAAGCGAGCTTACCAGGAATCCAGAAACGACGTTTCTCGCCTTCCACCATCAACTGCACACCTTCGGTCCAACCAGCAATCACTTGAAACAAGCCAAAGCTTGCTGGCTCGCCACGTTCAACCGAGCTATCAAACAGCTGCCCATCAAGCGTCCAACCACTGTAATGCACCGTCACCATGCTCTGTTTTGTGGGATGCTCAGTGCCTGTGCCAGCGCTCAACACGCGCGAAGCGAGGCCACTCTCACGCACTTCGGCATTGTCAGGTATCGCTGCGACGTCTTCTGGTGTCTTCGGCGGCTCAGGGGCTTTTTGAATATCAAACAGCTCCACATCAAACACCAACAGTCCACTCGGGCGACCACCGCCTGCATTCTCACCATAGGCGAGTTCCGCAGGAATCCAGAAGCGGCGCTTCTCACCAACGACCATGAGCTGGAGCCCTTCAGTCCATCCCTTGATCACGCGATTCAGCGGGAAACTTGCAGTCTGATCGCGCTTAACGGAGCTATCAAAGAGCTGACCATCTGTGGTCCAACCACTATAATGAACCGTCACGGTATCGGCTGCCGCAGGCGACTCGGTGCCCGTGCCCGCTTGGAGCACGTTCGAGGCGAGGCCTGTTGCTGTTACTTGAGCATCCGCTGGGATGGCATCTACGTTGGCTGGTGTTTCAATATCCATGCGTCCTGTATCGGACAAAGCACCATTTCGGGTCAATCATAAATCCGATCAAGATTTCCGCTCAAGTTGCAATTTGAGCCAAATTTGACACAATAAACACCAGGAGGTAAAAAAATGAAGAATGCACATCAATCAACATTAGCAACAACAGCACTCATCGGTGGCATCGCTCTATTCTGCGGCCTACTGATTGCATCATGCTCCCCGAAGGAAGACTCACCAGCCGGATTCATATTACCACCTGGAGATGCCATGGCCGGACAAACGACATTTGCCGCTCTTGGCTGTATCAGTTGCCATCAAGTCGATGGCGTGTCCTTCACCGCAACTGGTATCATGCTACCTGAGCGAATCGTCACACTCGGCGGCGATCAGCCTAAAGCAAAGACCTACGGGCAACTCGTGACGGCCATAATTCACCCAAACGCTGCCATCCTACAAAGCGACCCGCAGTATATCGATCCCGATGGGAACACCCTGATGCCAGACTACACTCAAATGATGACGGTGCAGCAAATGACTGATCTCGTCACATTCCTACAAGAGCACTACGACATCAAGGTTCCACAATATGATCCGAACACCATGGGCTACCCTTATCCGTATCAATGAGATACTTCCCGAGAGGCCTTATTTCGCCTTCGGTTTAGACGCAATGTAGCGTTTCTCCACACCACGGCAACGTGGATAGCGCTGGCAGATTTCGCGCAACTGTTCCTTAAAGACAGCTCCCACAAAAGGACTGCCACTGAACGCTGCGATACGATTCTCGTAGCCCGCCATGCGAAAGACTTTCGCGTATGGGAACTGCTGTTGTAGCTCTGTATCGGTCAACGGCGGCAGATGCGGCACCTTTCGCGGTTCGATCATATTAAACACCAGCATACCTCCCGGCTTCACCAGCTTCGCCAAATGCTGACACCATTCCAAGTCCAACGGCGCACAACGCACGGCCATCTCTTCTTCCTCCGCATAAAGGTCGTCGACAATCATATCAAACGCTGCCGCATCAGGCGCCGCAGCTTCTCCCTGCACCCACTCGACCGCATCGGCTGCGACCAACTCACACCCTTCCGAACAATCGAAGAATCCGTCCGCAATGCTCAGATGGATCGGATCAATATCAATGCCGACAATATGCTCAGTCTCGACAAGCTCTCGTAATTTACGCGCCACCGTGCCCGCGCCAAACCCGAGCATCAGCACACTCTCAATGCTGCCCTTCGGCTGATACAACGCAGGCAACGCAATCAGATCCCAAATACAACCGGACAGCGGCCGATTCGGATTCCATTGCGAATGGTTCACACCATTACGATAGAGACGGAGTGTCGCCCCTGCGGAGCGCACTTCATAGTGATTTGATTCGATAGTTTGACTCCAGACAATGGCCATACCTGCTTGATGCCCATCTATCGTGAGACTTCAAGCCTTTCGGGGGCACGCTCAACACAAAGGCGCAAAACCATCCCGCCATCAGCGACTCACAATACCTCAAACAATGCCGCAGAAATCACCGGAACATCGGCATCCCCCTTAGGATCAAACGCCGCAGCATCAAAAATCAAACCAACGCTGGCTGCCTTTACCTTGAAATCGGTTGCATCCTTACTCTGTAGGTTTTTCAGCTCGATCTCCTTTACGATATACTGACCTTGGACTTTCTTTAAACTACTCACAGTAAAACGCGAACGAGCGACAGCATCGGCCTCCAACACTTCAACCCGCAGCAAGGCATAATAGGCATCGTCCAATGCAATGCGCACCGCAGTAATCCCATTCTGAGCGGCAAGCGAACCTTCCGGCGGCTGCATCAAAAAGCGTTGCCCGATACGACTCAACACACGTGACGGGCCTTCATACGTATAGTCATTCCAAAATATAAATGGCATCTGCAGATCAAACGGAGTGTAAAGCACCCCCTCAAAAATAGGCTCAAACAATGCCCCATCCTCAATTAACACAAAGGGCTCTGTCGACTGACGACGAATCCACACCTCGGGATCCACTCCGTTTTGAACGATCATCTCAATCGGCGAGATCCCTGCTGTAGCATCCTTCCCTATTTGCTCAGGAAATAATTGAAAGCGGCTCACCGGCCCACGCTCATTCCACGAGCCATACATGACTCCATGATAACGAACAGTCTTCCCACGACGCGGCTTCTGCTCCAACTGAAATTTAAAACAGAAGTCCCCCTCCAAACGCTGCGCACGAAACGATGCCATACGCTTGGCACCTTCCGCTGGGTCAATCTTCTCCATAATAGACGGGCGCGGCCCATCAGAAATCGTCCGTTGAGCAAGACATGTGCTAGGTAAATAGGCATAGAAAAGGCCAGCTGCGGCAAAACCGAGAACAGCTGACCTGAGTCTAAAGAGAAATGAGGGTGTTTTGATTGTATGCATTAATTTGAAGCAGGCACACTCTCAGCAGCTGGCGCTTCCACGTCAACCTCTGGTGTTACCTCTTCAACAACAGACTCGACAACCGCTTCGATTGTTCCCTCTGCATCTTCAACCACTGCTGCGGCACCTTCCACCACAGTGGTCGTCGTCTCAGCAGTCTGCTCAACTTCTTCAGCGCTGATCAATTCACCGGCACTAACGACTTTCAAACTATCAGCAGCTTCAGACTGATAAATCAGGAACAAGCCCAACGCGACGAGGAAGAACGCAATGATACCATAAATGGTGCCCTTGGTCAGAATGTTACTCGTATCCGAGCCGAATGCAGATTCAGCGGCACCGCCACCGAGCGCCGCTCCCATACCTCCGCTTTGGCTAGTGCGTTGCATCAAGACAAGCAAGATGACGAAAGCAGAAATAAGAATAAGAACTAGAGTGAGAAGGCTGATGAATAATGCGCTCATAAAATATCGCGGATGGAATTTAGGAAAACGTGGTAAAATGCGGAGTGCGGCCGCAAGTTCAAGCGATAAATTCAACTGATATGCCATCGGATCAACAGAAAATCTAATCCGGGCAAAGTCACATCCTTATAAAATTCAGCAATTTCGCTTTGACAGCCTCCGCGGACTGCATTTTCTCATGCACACAAATGGAAAACGCACCCTACCAAAAACTACTCACCAAAGGCCACATCGCCCTCGGAACAATCCTGACAGTTGGAGTCTTCATCATGATGTCCTTCCTACTGCGTCCGTTCACGTTCTCGACTGACCCTGTCGTCGCACAGTTACAAGCGTGCTTCACAGCGATCCCAATTAGCGCAACCTTCTGGTTTGCATGCAACATGTTCATGCTCGTGCTAATCGATCAGCGCAAACAGAACCAGAAGTAACCGAACGCCACGGATCTTTATTTTCAAAAAGCCGCCTCTTGCCATCAAGAGGCGGTTTTTTTGTGCGCGCAGCCATAGCGCTCGATCGTCCGTTTCAATTTTCGTAGTTGAGTTCCTTTAGGTGCTCGACCGACACGGCCATTGCCACCATTCCCTCCAAGCTGGGCGGCCCCCAAAAAGGAAGCAACCTACGTTCCTTAAGCCAAGCAAGAGAGCCTCACAGATGGCAACCACGGTCTACTCTTCGGCCTGTTCGGCTTCCTGCTCAGCGAGTTCTGCTGCGTGACGCTTCTTCTCGATGCGCGTGCCGACTAGAATCGCCAACTCATACAGACCATAAAGAATCCCCGTGGTTAATGGCAGGGAGAGAAAATCGCCGCCCGGCGTTAAGAGTGCCGCAAAAACCATCGCGCCAACAAACACTGCCCGACGGATCGCCTTCAATTTTTCAACTGCAATCACCTGAATAAAAATCAAGATCACTATAATAAGTGGGAACTGAAAAATCGCCCCCGTCGCCAAAGAAAACCAGACGACCATATTATAATACTCAGAGGCAGCCAATAACACCTGGAACCCCATCACTTGATTGAACTTAACCGAGAAGGCTAAGGTCAGCGGAAGGATCGCATAAAACGCAACCGCCACACCCGAAACAAAAAGAAGGAACGCAGCGAAACAAGCAGGACGCACAACCTTGCGTTCTCGCTCAGTCAACCCCGGCGCAATGAAGCACGCCATAAAATATAACACAAAGGGCATCGACAAAACCAAGCCCCCCAGCAGTGCGATCTGAATAAACACCGAGAAGACCCCCATCGGCTTATAGGTAATCAACTTTTCCCCGACCAACTCAGCCGAACCATACGCATGAATCAGCGGCATCTGCAAAAACGCACCGACATGTGGCATCAAGCAACCGACAATCACCACACCGACTAAGAATGCCAAAATACTACGACCGACCGTCCAGCGAAATTCTTCCAGATGCCCCAAGAAAGACATCCCGTCTTCTGCTTCATCCGTCGCTAAGTCACCGTCCCAATCGAACTCATCTCCCTCACGATCCCAATCAAACTCGTCATTGTCGCCGCCTGGATCGACCTCGTCTTTGTCACTGTCTGGATATTCCGTCATATATTACCTCTACTCTTGAATAAGACCTCAGGGCAACCGCAACACTGAAAACACACCGTTCAAAAAAATCATTTCAATTAGTTTACCTGCAGGTCGCTAATCCATTGACAGGCATGGCGAAATACATTTGCTACACGCTTTCTCACGCCGAAGCGAATCACATCGAAGCGCTCCGGCACTTAACTCGATCCACAAAATGATCGTTTATTATGCCAGCTAAAAAAGCAAAAAAAGTCACAAAGAAAGCAGCCAAGCGCACAGTCGCGAAGGCAGTAAAATACAGCTACGACTTCGGTTTGAAGACCGACGGTGGTGCCAAATTTAAGGAGCTCCTCGGTGGTAAAGGTGCCAACCTCGCCGAAATGGCGCGCATTGGCCTTCCAGTGCCTCCAGGCTTCACCATCACGACCGACGTCTGCACATACTTCTACGACAATGGTCGTCAGTATCCAAAATCTCTCGCAGCAGAAGTTAAAGCTTCCGTCGCACAGATCGAAAAGGAAGTCGGCAAAAAGCTCGGCGCAGATAAGAACCCGCTTCTTCTCTCCGTTCGCTCCGGAGCCCGCGAGTCCATGCCAGGAATGATGGACACCATCCTTAACCTTGGTCTCAACGACAAGACTGTTAAAGCACTCGCAAAAGAGTCCGGCAACGAAGCATTCGCATACGATTGCTACCGTCGCTTCATCCAAATGTATGGTGATGTCGTCATGGGCGTGCAAGCGGTCAACGAAAACGATCACTGCCCGTTCGAAGGCATCCTCGAAACACTTCGCACAGAAGTTGGTGTTGAACTCGACAACGAGCTCACAGCAGCCAACCTCAAGGAGCTGATCAAGCGCTACAAGGCAGTCATCAAGCAACGCACAGGCAACGCTTTCCCACAAGATGCTTACGAGCAACTCTGGGGTTCCGTCAGCGCCGTGTTCAACTCATGGCAGAATGAGCGTGCAACACTTTACCGTCAAAAATACGGTATCCCTGCAGCATGGGGCACCGCTGTTAACGTTCAGGCGATGGTCTTCGGTAACATGGGTGACACTTGCGCAACTGGTGTTGCCTTCACTCGTGACCCTGCAAACGGTGAGAAAGTCTTCTACGGCGAATACCTCATCAATGCTCAAGGCGAAGACGTTGTTGCCGGTATCCGCACTCCAAACGCAATCGCATTGCTCAAGGAAGAGATGCCACACGCACACGCTGACCTCGAAGCAGTTCGCAAGAAACTCGAAAAGCACTTCAAGGACATGCAAGACTTCGAGTTCACCGTTGAAAACGGCAAGCTCTGGATGCTGCAAACTCGTAACGGCAAGCGCACAGGCCTCGCGGCGGTTCGTATCGCTGTTGAACTTGTTAAAGAAAAGCTGATCGATCAAAAGACAGCACTTCTTAAGATCCCTGCTGATTCCATCTCTTCGCTTCTCGTTGCGGTCTTCGACCCAGCAGCAGTTGCAAAAGCTAAGGTCCTGACAACTGGTCTTCCAGCTGGCCCGGGTGCTGCTTCCGGTAAGATCTGCTTCACAGCTCCAGAAGCTGAAGCAGTCAATGCCAAGGGTGGCCGCGCAATCCTCTGCCGTGTTGAAACAACACCAGAAGATCTTCGTGGTATGATCGCTGCGGAAGGTATCCTCACATCTCGTGGTGGTGTTTCCTCTCACGCGGCACTCGTTGCTCGTCAGATGAACAAGGTCTGCGTCTGTGGCGCTGCTGAAGTTGTCATCAACTACGGCGCTGAAACACTCACCATCGGTGGCAAGGTATTCCAGAACGGCGACGACATCTCCATCGACGGCACAACTGGTGAAATCTTCGCTGGTGCCGTTGCAACCGCTCCTTCCGAAGTGGACCAAGTCCTCAACGGCAAGCTCAAGCCAGCTGATAGCTACACATTCCGCATGTATGACCAAGTCATGAAGTGGGCTGACAAGCATCGCAAGCTTGGTGTTCGCACCAATGCTGACTCTCCTGAGCAAGCGGTATCCGCAATCGCTTACGGCGCTGAAGGTATCGGACTTTGCCGCACAGAGCACATGTTCTTCGAAGGTGATCGCATCACTTTCATGCGTCAGATGATTCTTGCAGCCGACGAAAAACAACGTCGTGCAGCACTCAAGAAGCTTCTTCCATTCCAGCGCAAGGACTTCACTGGTCTCTTCAAGGCAATGGGCGGTCTTCCTGTCACAGTGCGTCTGCTTGACCCACCGTTGCATGAATTCCTTCCTCACGACGAGTCTTCCAAGCGCGAGCTTGCGAACTCCCTCGGCGTTGATGTCGATGTAATCTCCAACCGTGTGCACGCACTCCACGAATCCAACCCAATGCTTGGTCACCGTGGTTGCCGTCTCGGCATTTCCTACCCGGAAATCACCGAAATGCAGGCACGTGCGATCTTCGAAGCGGCAGCAGCTTGCTACAAGCTCAAGAAGCCAATCAAGGTAATTCCTGAAGTCATGATTCCTCTCGTCGGCTTCGCTGATGAGCTCAAGAATCAGGTTGCAGTGGTTCATCGCGTGGCTGCTGAAGTCATGGAAAAGAAGGGTGTTAAGTTCGAATACCTCGTTGGCACAATGATCGAAGTTCCTCGTGGCGCTTTGACAGCTGATGAGATTGCAGAAACTGCAGAATTCTTCAGCTTCGGCACCAATGACCTCACTCAGACTGGTCTCGGCATGAGCCGTGACGACGCTGGCTCCTTCCTTGGTCAATACAAGGAACTCGACATCCTTCCACAGAATCCATTCGCATCTATCGATGCAGCGGGTGTTGGACAGCTTGTTGAAATCGGTGCACAGAAGGGTCGCATGACTAAGAAGAAATTGAAGCTCGGCGTTTGCGGCGAGCACGGTGGCGATCCAGCTTCCATCGAGTTCTTCCACGGTGTCGGCCTCGACTACGTCAGCTGCTCGCCACCACGCGTGCCAGTTGCTCGCCTCTCCGCTGCACAAGCAGCGCTTAAGGCAAAGAAGTAGTCTGAATCGTTCAGTCACATTCTAATTCAAAAGCCCTTCGGTTCGCCGAAGGGCTTTTTTTTTATTTTCCGACACATCGCAAAACAACAAGCAAACCGTGGAATCATTGATTTTCGCTTGCTGGGAAGCCGTTTGAATGACTAATTAGAGACCTCACTTAGATTGTCGAGCAACACTCGGCAGCACTGGCTCACCTCCACTGATTATGGCTGACTACTACATCCGCACCCCTGACCGCGAAGAATCCCGAGGCCCGTTTGATGCTTCACAACTTTTGACCCTAGCTGAAGCAGGCCAAATTACAAAAAACACCCTTCACTACGACGAAACCAAAGAAGAGTGGATCCCCATCGCCCTGAACGAGCAACTCAAGGCTGACGTCTTTCCTGAGCGTGAAAGTCTCTCCCTTAAAATCAATGAATCTGAAGACGGCTCACCACCACCCGCAGCAGAGGACGCCCCGCAAGAACAAGGAGGCATCCACGTCACCGACATGCTCGCAGCCGCCGAGCGCGACACTGAGGAGACACGTCACCTTAAAAAGAAAGAAGAAAGCTTCCACAAGGCAGCCGCACTCTCGACCAGCAGCATCGGCCTCATGATGCTACTCTCTGCGGTCGCCCTAATCGCACCGCACTTCGCGATGATCAATGAAGCCATTTCAGGAGAAAGCGTCAGTGCCATCTTCAACTACCCGTTCATAGTCATCGGACTCTTTGACTTCATTATGGGCGCCCTGCTCTTCCTCGCCGTCACAGAAGTCTATCCGCTCCTACGTGGCCGCGCCATGCTCACACTAGGCTTTGGCGTCTATGTCGGCTGGGCACTCGGGGACCCGACGATCATGCTCGCGTCCGCAGCAGCCGGGTTTGGCATCTTCTACGCAACGATCTCGCAGAGCTTCTCAACTATGGTAATCGCGAGCATTCTAGGCATCGGTGGCAACGGCATCCTCGCCTATCTATCAATCATCGGTCACTTTGCAGGGTTCTTCGACAGTGTATATTTCGAACTTATCCCGTCCGAATAACGACCGTCGCGTAGCATTTTGAATACCCAAACAAATTCAAGTTCCACGCAGGCGAAGCCAGACTGGACAGTGCGCATGCATAAGCAATTGGCACGCACTCGTAACCTGCTGGATAAAGACATCTGGGAGCTGGAATACCTAGGGCGTAAAACGGCCCGCGCCCGCTTTTACCTGTTACTACGCGTCCTCACGCTCACCTTCCAAGGCCTTCGCCGCAATAAGCTGCCAGTGCAGTCCGCCGCGTTGACCTTCTATTCGCTCATCGGGATTGGCCCACTCATCGCGCTGGGCATCATGATTTCCAGTTTCGTCATGGATCAAACTCCGGCGAATTCAGACAATCCGGATCAACCCGCCGAGAATAAAGCCGTTGAATGGATTGAAACCGCAATCGCCTATGCCGCGCCACAGCTTTCGATCGACACGGACGACACCGACGATGTCGGAGCCGAGCTAGCACCGGAAATCACCGAGATGATCAACAACTTCATGGAGGCAGCCCAGTCCGGAAAAGTCGGCGTCGTTGGCTCACTCATGCTGTTCGTGATCGGCATCAAAGTGCTGTCCTCAATCGAAGGTTCGTTCAACTCACTGTGGGGCGTCGATCAAGGGCGAAAACTCGGCGAGCGCATCGTCGTGTATTGGACGTTCATCAGCCTAGGAGCGGTCTTGGGAGCCGCCTCACTCACCCTGGTGTCCTTTAGTAAGATCGAAGTCCTGTTTGACTACCTGCCATTCGGAGAAGAGTTCAAATTCGTATTTCGCCTACTCACTCCGATCCTGGTCTTTCTGATCATCGCACTGCTACTCGCACTCTTCTTCCGCTTCATCCCCAACACACGTGTCAATTGGAAGCCCGCATTCATGGGAGCGATCCTAGTCGTCATCATGTTGCAGGTCTACAATATGCTCTCCTTCCTATATGTGCAGCGTGTCGTGGACACGCGTAGTCTTTACGGATCGGTGGGCATTATCGTGGTGCTCATGCTCGGACTCTACGTCTTTTGGTTGCTCATTTTATTCGGCGGTCAAGTGACCTACGCGGTGCAAAACGCCGACTATTTAACCAATGAGAATGCGTGGCAAAAAACCAGCGAGCACACCCAAGAGGTGATCTCACTGGCCGTGTTGATTCTAGTCGCCAAGCGATTTCAAGCTGGCGATACCCCCTCACGTGCCAGCGAACTGCACAAAAAGCTCCGCGTGCCCAGCCATATATTAAACTCGAGCATCACTCGACTCTGCGAACTCGGCTACCTGACGCCCGTGGCTATCAAATCGATCGAAGACGAGCGTGACCACGCCTACCAGCCTGGGCATCCGTTGGAGTCCATTACACTCGGTGGATTTAAGCAGGCATTTCAATCCTACGGCAACAACGATGGCGCTGATCTGGTCACACAACACACACCCGAAGTGCGCACTTATTTAGAGGAAATCGTCAGCCTAAAAGACTGCCCGAAAGCCGCACTCACGATCAGCGAGCTGATTAAAGGTTAATCGCAACAAGCGCACCCGCCGCAATTCCTTTGATATAGATGCAAGCAAGGGATTGACAGGTGATAACCTGCACCTAACCTCGCCGCTTTCTCAATACCTTTGTCATGATTTCTTGGATTCAAAACCACCTCATCCGCCACGGTCGCTGGATATTCCTCACTCTTTTGACGGTCATTATCGTCGCCTTCGTTTTCACGATTGGCAACACCCCGGGCTGCACGTCCAATCAGAGTGCCTATCGGGAGCAAAACTTCTATGGCTACGACCTGAATTCGCCTCGCGAAATGGGCATCATCAGTGAAAAAGTTTCACTGAGCGCGATCCTCAACACCGGTCGCCCGATCCAGAGCGAGCAGCAATTCCAGTCGCAAGTCACCAGCCGCATCGCGCTCCTGCACTTAGCAGAAGAGATCGGCGTCCCGGCACCGGATCAGAAGACACTCGAAGGCTACATCAAAACCAAAGCCGCCTTCCGTGGCCCCGATGGCGAATTCAGCCGCGATGCTTACACCAGTTTTGTTGACAATATCGACACCAACCCACGCATGTCAGAAGCTCTCTTCGTTACCGTCCTCGAAGAAGACTACCGCATCGATCAAATCGGTAATGCCCTCTCCGGCCCCGGCTACTTGCTACCTTCCGAAGCGCTCGCACAAACACAGCGCAACGAAACAACCCTCAAGCTAGCAACAGCAGAAATTGGCTATGCTGACTTCACTCCCGAAGTCGCACCGAGCCAAGAAGCGTTGACTGCATACTACACTGCAAACACCAGCCGCTACGAAATCCCTGAGCGTATCCAGGCCAGCTACATCACCTTCTCAGCATCTAACTATGTCGATCAAGTCGTAGTCGGCGAAGAGTCTGAGCTACGTCCACACTTCATTGCCAACCGCGCCCGCTTCATCGCAGCGCACGAAGCGACTCAACCAAAGGCCGAAGACGCCACAGCAGAAAAGCCACTCGTCACTTTTGAAGATGTGCGTGACGCCGTCGCAGCCGACCTTGCTGCTGAAGCTGCTCAACGCCTCGCCAACGAAGCCGCACAAAGCTTTGCCTACTCACTCTACAACAACAACGTCGAGCAAGACTCCGCAGCCTTCAACAAGCTACTCAACGAGTCCGGATTAACGCTCACAGAGATCGCTCCCTACACCGCCGAAGGTGCCGCCCGCCGCGCACTATCGAAAGACATGCTGGAGTCTGCATTCGCTCTTTCAAAGAGCCGCTACTTCTCAGACGCCTACGAACTCGACGATGGCTTTGGTGTACTGTTCCTCAATGGACGCATCGACCCTGAAATTCCTGCCTTCGAAACAGTCGCTGCAGTCGTAACAGCCGACTACTCTGCGGAAGAAAAGCGCCGCCTCTTCAACGAAAACGGTGAACGCCTCGAAACAGAGCTCAAAGCCAAGGTCGCCGAAGGCACAAGCTTCGTCGAAGCCGCTGAAGCACTTGGTCTCAAAGCCACAGCCAACGAAGCCTTCAAGGTCGGCGAAGCGCCACGCACCTTCAACCCGTCCGCACTGCAAAAAGCACAAAGCATGGAAGCCGGAGAACTCTCTCCGATGCTCACCAGCGGCCCCACAGGAACCTTCGTTTATGTCGAAGAAAAGACAGTGCCTGAGATCGCAGCGGACGACGAAGACTTAACTCAAGCGAAAAGCTTCCTCCAGCGTTACGCCTCCTACGTCAGCTCCAACGCACTGGTTAGCGAGCTCGTCGCCAAGGGCATCAGCGAAGAAGACGCAGCCGAAGTGCTCGACGAGCAGTAAGCCGCCAAGCGCGATACACTTTAATCAGCTTCGTCCCGCTCAGCGGGACGAAGCTTTTTTGTGCCCACTCTTTCACTCTCAACCTAACCCTCTTCTCTCACCTCTCAAGCCTCAGCCCTCAAGTCTCAGCCCTCAAGTCTCCCCCACTACCCCATCGGATACGGATACTGCGCGCGGATTGCGTCAATTTGTGCGAGCACATCGTCGCTCAACTTTAGATCCGCAGCCGCCAAGCTCGGGGCCAACTGCTCCAGCGAATTCGCACCAATAATCGTCGATGCCACAAAATCGTGCTGCTTACTCCAAGCCACTGCGAGCGTCACCACATCCATACCAATCTCCTCGGCCAACCCCATCAGTGCAGCCGTGGTCGCCAGACTCTTCTCGTTCACAAAGCGCTGCGCCATTTCCTTCTGACGCGGGCCGCCGCTCTTTAAATAATCGGAAAAACGCGCCCCCTCGGGTAGCGCGCCGTCATTGTATTTACCACTCAACACACCGCCGCCAATCGGCGAATACGGCAACAGACTCATGCCCTCGCGCCGACAGATATCCGCCAATGCATCTTCGAAACGACGATTGTTAATCGAGAAATTGTTTTGAATCGTTTCGTAGCGGGCACAGCCACGCTCGGCTGCCACTTGGTTCGCTTTCATCACGCCCCACTCGGTCTCGTTGGACGAGCCGATAACACGCACCTTGCCCTCCTCCTTCAGCTCGGTGAGCACCTCCAGTGTCTCCTCATAGCCGAAATCATGATCCGGCCAATGCGTCTGGTAGAGATCGATGTAATCCGTCTGCAAACGACGCAGGCTGCCCTCAACCGCCGTGCGAATGTGGTGCCGATCCAGGGCTGTCAGCCCATTGCGCACCGGCGGTTTAAACCAGCCATGCCCCGGTCCCACCACCTTGGTTGCCAAAATAATCGAGCTGCGATCCTTGCCCTGCAACCAACGCCCCACGATCTCTTCGGTGCGATGCACCCAGTCCGCTTGAGGTGGCACGGGGTAGATCTCTGCCGTATCGAAGAAGTCGATGCCGCTCTCATACGCACGATCCATAATCTCGAACGCCGCAGCCTCATCGACCTGCGAGCCAAAGGTCATCGTGCCAAGGCAGATTTCCGAAACAACAATACCGCTTTTACCTAAACGTCTGGATTCCATGCCCACCAACAAGGCAGAAGAATCTGCCGATGACAAGCAACCGACGCAGCCTAACCTTCGCGAAAGAATGCGTGTAGGCCGATACGCTTGGTAAATACCATTTGTTCACGCCAACTCTGAGGCGGATCGATGCAATAATGCGTCGCACCACCGGTATTATCTGCACCGAGTCGACCCGCACAATATGCGTCCACCATGCCTAAAGCTTGCGGCCAGGTGCGATCTTTCATCGCACGCGCAATCGCAGGCCCATAGTCAGGATGCTTCTGCGAGGTAATCGTGTTGATACAGGAAAATGCTTTGCGCCGTGCCACCTGTCCGACAGCTCGGCTCGGATCCCCCTTCGCTCGATTGTTAATGACATGTAGCACCGCGGCCATTCCCTGCTCACCCTGATTGGCGGCCTCAAGCACCAGCACCGCTGCGATAATCTGACGCTCATAATTACCCACTTTTGCACTAAGTGAAGTCACTGAACCCGCACCCAATGCGAACAGCACCAGCGCCACGCGCAGTAGCGTAGAAAGTGCGGAAAATGTTCGTAGAATTTGCATAATAAAGAAAGGGAGGCAGAAGGTTTCCAATTCTCGCAGACTTGCAAGCCTGCATTCAGCCAGCGCACAGCTTTAACAAGACCGTTACAAAGTATTTACAACCAGCAACTAACGCAAACACAGCCGCAACCCGCCACTAGCCTAGCCTCAAAGCTAAACCACTTCCCTTAGAGCCTCGATTGAGACCGTGCGCACATTCAGTATCGTCAAATAGGCCTGCCCACTCGCCCGAACACCGCGAATAATGATCCGTGTTGAGCGTTGCTCCGCTGCTTCTGGACAAGCAGAGAAAAACATCAGGCCATGTTTAGACGATTCGTATGATCTGGGACTAACTCCTGACTACTCGCTTCTAACTACTCTTTTTAGGATGAACCAAAGATGAACTGGCCGTTAATTTAATAAAAAAATCAAACGGCAATGCGCGACTCACCCCAAGCCGCGTTGACTGTCTGCGGTAAAATCGAGGAATGTCTTCACCACACGGTGCTCGATATCCTCATTGGCCTGCAACCACTCGACTGCTTGACTGCGGTTGAGGCCGTCTTTGAAAAACGCCTTAAACACACGGCGCGCCAGCGAGATTTCTTCCTTACTGTAACCAGCGCGTTCTAGGCCGACCTTGTTAATGGTGCGCGCCATCGCTGGATTGCCGTCACTGATCACATACGGCGGCACGTCTTGCACCACTTTCGAAGTCGCACCGACCATGGCGCGTGTGCCAATACGGCAAAATTGATGCACACCCGCACCCCAGCCGATGTTGACGTAGTCATCGACGATGACATGGCCACCCAGCGCAGCATGACTGCTCATCACTAAATGATCACCAACCACACACTCGTGCGCGATGTGACTATAGGATAAAATATTATTATCGTTGCCGACAATTGTGAGTTGCTCAGCAGACGTTGCACAATGCACCGTCGTAAACTCGCGAAAGACATTACGTGCACCAATCTGTAAACGATGCACCCCTCCCTGATATTTCAAGTCGTGCGTTTTACCGCCGACATAGGCATACGGGTGCACCTCATTACCTTCGCCCATAGTGGTCGCACCATCGACAGTCGCGTGGTGCATGACCACGGTGTCTTTGGCGATTTTCACTTGGGATCCGATGTAAGCATACGCACCGACACTGACACCCTCGTCAAGTTCGGCACCCTGCTCTATGATTGCGGTAGGATGAACGTTTGTAGCCATCTAATGTAGTCTCCGCTACGTGTTACTCCGAAGCGTCAGCCAGCATGAACATCAGTTCGGCGCTGGACACAGTCTTACCACCGACCGAGCAAACACCCGTCGCAGTCGCGATCTTGTTACCACGAACCTTGATAATTTTCACGCGAATTTCAACCGAGTCCCCCGGCTCAACGGCTTGACGAAACTTGACCTTATCCACACTCATAAAGAACGCGATTTTGTTCTCCTCGACTGGCAAACGGCGTAGAAGTAGCAACCCAGCAGCCTGTGCCATCGCTTCGATTTGCAGCACACCTGGCATCACTGGACGCCCTGGGTAGTGACCTTGAAAATACGGCTCATTGATCGTGACATTCTTGAGCGCGACCAGCTCGTCATCATTCGGCACATCCGTGACACGATCGATCATCACGAACGGATAGCGGTGCGGCAATAGATCCATCACGCGGCGAATATCCATCACCTTCTCAGGGGCCTCCTGAATAGCCGCCTTTTTGGCAGGTGCCTTCTTTGCTCCCTTGATCTTCTCAAGCATCTTCGCACGCAGCACTTTCGAAAGCTCTGCATTCAGCGCATGTCCAGGGCGGACAGCGATGAAGTGCGCCTTGATCGGCATACCGACCAACACGATGTCACCCACGATATCGAGGATCTTGTGGCGAACGAACTCCTCCTTAAAGCGCAGTGGCTCTTTGGACAAAATCTTGTCGCCCTTAATCACAATCGCGCTATCGAGGCTCCCCCCCTTGATCTTACCAAGCTTCAACAGCTCTTCGATATCTTCGTAAATTGTAAATGTGCGAGCTGGTGCGACCTGCGCCACATACGACTCTGGGTCGATATCCAAGCTCAAGTGCTGGGTATGAATCCCACGGTCATCCGTCGAAGTGCAGGTAATACGGAAGCCGTCGTGTGGCAACGCAATGATCGAGCTTGCGCCACGAGTCACAGAGATCGGCTCGTCGAGCACGAAGTATTCACGCTCAGCATCCTGCTCCACTGGCTCAGCCTGTTGGATCAAATTCACGAAATGCTTGGCAGAACCATCCAAAATCGGCGGCTCGCTGGCATCCATCTCGACGAGGACATTGTCCACACCACAACCACTCAACGCACTGAGCACGTGCTCCACGGTATTCACCTTCGCATGCCCATCTGCAATCGTCGTGCTACGCACTAGATCCGTCACAAAGTCGACCAACGGCTTCAGCTCCGGCTTGCCAAACAGGTCTAAGCGCTGAAAGACAATGCCGTGATTTTCTGGCGCTGGCTTGAGTGTCAGATGAACTTCTTCGCCTGTGTGCAAAGATTTCCCACTGATCGAAACTTCCCTAAGAATAGTGCGTTGCTTCATAAAAATATAAGATAATGCGGCCATCACCCCGGAGAGGCTCGGGTCGGCCAAAACGGACTAAACTACGAAATCGAAGCGGCATGTAAAGCATCCGTTTCGAGGAGAAATCAATGCGCCACAATGAGCAGACAGGCTTATAGTGCAGGTAATATCCCCCCACAAAGCCCTCGCGCACGTATATCTCAAAATTTCCCGTTGCCTCTGCGCAATGGCAGCCTAGCGTCGCCCCCTTAATTTTAGACGAAAATGCTCGAAAACCTTACAGACAAACTGGGATCTGCCCTACGCAACTTGCGTGGCGTGGGCAAACTCACCGAAGAAAACATGGCCGAAGCACTTAAGGAAGTGCGCAAAGCCTTACTCTCCGCCGACGTTCACTTCAAAGTGGCACGCGAGTTCGTGGCCAATGTGCAGGCGCAATGCGTTGGACAAAAGGTGCTCAAATCCGTCACCCCTGGCCAGCAAGTCATCAAAATCATCCACGACGAGCTGGTAAAGCTCCTCGGCGAAGGTGCCACCGAGCTGGAAGACAAGAAGCCGCTGCGCATCATGATGGTCGGTCTCCACGGTTCTGGTAAGACCACCAGCAGCGGCAAACTCGCCCGCTACCTCGCCAAGAAGCGCGAATACCGCCCCGCCCTCGTGGCCTGTGACGTGTATCGCCCCGCTGCGATCGACCAACTCGAAATGCTGGCCAAGAATGAAGGCTGCACCTTCTACGGTGATCGCGAAGAGAAGAACGTCGTCAAAATCGGCAAGCGCGGCCTCGAAGCTGCGAAATCAGCCGACGCCAATCTCATCATTTTCGATACGGCTGGCCGCCTCCAGATCGACACCGATCTAATTGAGGAGATCAAAGACCTCAAAAAAGCCGTTCAACCCGACGAGATCCTGCTCGTTGCCGACTCCGCCCTCGGTCAAGAAGCGGTCAACGTCGCCAAACACTTTCACGAAGCAGTCGGCTGCACCGGAATCATCCTCACGAAGCTCGATGGTGACGCCCGTGGTGGTGCCGCCCTCTCGATGAAGTCGATCACCGAAGTGCCGATCAAATTCATGGGTCTGGGCGAAAAACCGGACGAATTCGAAGTATTTCACCCCGATCGTCTCGCCTCCCGTATTCTCGGCATGGGCGACGTCGTCTCCCTCGTTGAGCGCGCACAGGACAACATCGATGAGAAAGAAGCCGAGCGTCTTGCGGAGAAAATGCGCAAGTCCGACTTCAACCTCGAAGACTTCCTCTCGCAGATGCAGCAGGTCAAAAAGATGGGCTCGCTCGGCTCCATCGTCGGCATGCTCCCTGGCGCCAGTGGCATCCAGGTCGGCGACGAAGAAGAGAAGAAAATGGCACGCACCGAAGCCATCATCCTCTCCATGACTTTAAAGGAACGCCGCAACCCACGCATCCTTCGCGGCAATCGCCTCAAGCGCATCGCCGATGGTTCCGGGGTGAAAGTGCGTGACGTCAACGCGCTGCTCAAGCAATTCGGGCAGATGCAAAAGATGATGAAAATGATGAACGGCGGCAAAGGCCGTAAAATGATGAAAGCCATGAAGGCTCAAATGACCGAAAGCGGCGGCATGCCTGGACTTCCAGGCATGTAGATCACATAGTCATTTCATAATTCGTAATTGTTCTTTCAGTTGCCCAAAGGGCACCCACTTCAATCACCCCTGCGGGGCAAACCACAGACGATTCACCATCTCCGCGCTACTCGCGCTACGTCCTAATTCGTAATTCTCCCATGTCCACTGCACACGACAATCGCCGCATCGCCGGCAACCGCCCTCTCCTGCCACCAGCAATTCTCATCGAAGAGATTCCCCTGTCCGACAAGGCAACCGCCGTGGTCGAACACGGACGCGCCCAGAGCGAAGCCATTCTCAATGGCAGTGACGATCGCCTGATCGTCGTCGTGGGGCCTTGCTCGATTCACGATCCCAAGGCAGCGATGGACTACGCGCACCAGTTGCGACCATTGGCTGAAAAATACAAAGCCGACCTGCAAATCATCATGCGTGTCTATTTCGAAAAGCCACGCACCGTCGTCGGCTGGAAAGGGCTGATCAACGACCCGAATCTAGACGGCAGCTTCGAAATCAACTCTGGCTTACGCATTGGCCGTAAACTCCTCGTCGACATTTGCGATCTCGGCCTACCAACCGGCGCCGAATTCCTCGATACCATCATTCCGCAATTCATTGCCGACACCATCGCATGGTCCGCCATCGGCGCGCGCACCACCGAGAGCCAAGTGCACCGCGAACTCGCCTCCGGCCTGTCCATGCCCATCGGCTTCAAAAACGGAACTGGCGGCAACGTGCAAATGGCAATCGACGCCGTCCGCTCTGCAGGGCAACCACACTGGTTCCCTTCCGTCACCAAACAAGGCGTGACCGCCATTTTCCAAACCACAGGCAACGAATCCGCACACCTAATTCTGCGCGGCGGCAACCGCACTGGCCCCAATTACGAAGCCAAGCATGTCGAACCAATCTTAGAGCAACTCGCAGCCGTCGATCTGCCACAGAAGCTCGTCGTCGATTGCAGCCACGGCAACAGCAACAAAGACTACACGCGCCAGGGCGCAGTCGCTAAAGATCTCGCCACGCAAATCGCCGCAGGCCAACAAGGCATCGCCGGTGTCATGCTAGAGAGTCATCTCGTTGCTGGTCGCCAGAACTACGACGTCAATGGCGACAATGTTTACGGCCAAAGCATCACCGACGAATGCATCGACATGCCAGCCACCGAAGTGATCCTAGCGGATTTAGCTCAAGCCGTGCAAGCACGCCGTAACGCGTAAATCCCTCAGTCGCATATAACTGCAACCAAAGAAATTATTATGTCTGAACAAGGACTTGAAAAAACGCTGTTCTCGAAAGAGGAAATCGCCGAAATCGTAGCACAACTCGGCCGTCAAATAACCGAGCACTACGAGACTTCCGACAAGGAGCTCATCGTGGTGGGTCTATTGCGCGGCTCGTTCATATTCATGGCTGACCTCGTTCGCGAAATCAAATGCCCGATGATCACCGACTTTATGACTGTCTCCAGTTATGGCGATGCGACTGAAAGCTCGGGCGATGTGAAGATCGTCATGGACCTCGACGAATCCATCACCGACCGCGACGTGCTGCTGGTAGAAGACATTATCGACACCGGCAATACCTTCAGCAAAGTCGTCCGTTTACTAAAAGGCCGTAAGCCTGCTTCGCTGAGAATTTGCACCCTGCTCAACAAGCCCTCCCGCCGTAAGGTCGAGGTAGATATCGATTTCTGCGGCATAGATATTCCAGACGAATTTGTTTGCGGCTATGGCCTCGACTACGCCCAGAAGTTCCGCAACGTGCCCTACATCGGCATCTACGAAGGTCCAGTCGAATAGGCCTAAGCGTTAGTAAGTTTAGCACACTTCGCTCCCCACATCTCTGTCAGGGTTCATTGACCAGCGCAGCCAAGTCCCGCCCGCAAATCATCGCCCATAAGCGATCACGCGAAGGCTTCGAGGGATCGCGGTAGTGCACCATCTCGGCATGCGCATCCGCCTGAGCGGGATCGATACGTATCCCCCAAAGCGGCACCACCGAGTCTGGCCACATCGCATAGCGAATATCCCCAACCACATCAGCCTCACTGGGGTGCTGATACAAATACCCCTGCGAGAAAAAGCGAAACCGCTCGATATCACGCCCGAGCACAGACTCCGGAGCCACGCGTGCAGCCGCATCAGCGAGCGTAAACTGCTCGACGGATTCGCCCTCATACAAACGCGGCTCGGTCCCTGGAGCGATCCGCACCGCATCCACGTAATAGCGCCCCTCAAACTGATAGATCATACGCCATAGCAGTACATTGCCAAATGATGGGCGGATCGAATACTGCTCTGGTTGATGTCCCCGCTCGATGGCCAACTGCTGCGCCACCTGCGTGGCCTTAAAGCGCTGAATCCCACAGAACCCGAAATACACTGCGCAGAAAACCAGAGCAACTTGGGCAAAACGCGGTCGTCGCCACGCAAAAGCAAACAAAGTCAAAAATGCCAACGGCAAAGTAAACAATGGATCAATCACTGAAATCAGATCCCACGACTCACGGTAATGACTAAACGGCCAATACAATAGCGTGCCATAACTCGTGCACGCATCCAACAACCCATGCGTGAGCGCTCCTAAGACCGCGTAAAGCGCCCACTCTCGAAACGTCACCTTCGAACGACAGAGCAGCAACTTAAACAGCACCGCGATGCAAAGTCCGATCAAAGGCGCACTGATCAGTGCATGCGTAAAATGGCGATGATACTGCAAGCTCAACAGCGGATCTGATGCCGAACGTATCAACACATCCAAATCTGGAGCCGCGCCTGCCACCGCCCCGATCAACGCCGCCCAGCGGGTCTGTCCACGCGAGCTAACAGCAACAGCCACTGCCGCTCCCAAACTGGCTTGTGTAAGTGGGTCCATATCGCGAAATCAGCCTCACTTAGCTGCGAGACCCCCTCCCCAGTGGGAATACCAACTCTGCGCACACACCGCTCGTCTCACGGCGATTCGTAATCACCAAGCGACCACGATGCAGGGCGACCGCCTCGCGAACGAAACACAGGCCCAGACCAGAACTCTTACGCTCGGAGTCGGGGCGCGGCAACGAATAGAACCGATCAAATATCTGATCCAGCGCATAGTCAGGAATCCCGACTCCCGAATCTTCGACCGTCAGCCGCACCCCATCCTCGGACGCACTGATACGAAGCGCGATACGCCCACCAACTGGTGAAAAATCGATCGCATTCTGTAGTAAATTACTAACCGCAGTTTCCAACAGGAACTCTTCGCCCAACACTTCATCCTGCTCACACTCGACCACTTCGAATACGATCTGCTGCTGTAATGTGCTGGATTCGCAATGGTTGACCACGCCCCGCACCAATGCACTCAGCGAGATTAATACTGGCGCACCCAATGCTTTTCGATTTTCAAGCGAAGACAATGCCAACAACTGATCGACCAAAGTCTGCAAGCGTATCGACTCCGACTGGATGTTGCCGAGAAACAAGTCATGCTTCTCCGGCGTTAAATCCTCGTAGAGCAACTCGGCCGCACCTCGAATCCCCGCCACTGGCGACTTCATCTCATGGGTTAACGACTGCACATACGACTCCACATACTTGCGATTTTCCAACGCCTCACGCATGGCCTCGGTTGTTTCGCCCAAAACCCGCAAGTTGTAACCAGGCATCTTCGGCGCGGCGGGGCGTTCTCCCTGCGACACCGCCGCCGCATACGCTGTCAATCGGCGTAGCGGCTGCGTGACCCAACGCGAGAGCAACCACCCCAGCGACAGCACCAAGACCATCGCCATCATAGCGAGAAATACCAAGCGCCGTTTGGTCTCGATAATAAAGAGTAACATACTGCGCTGCGGCTTATAGAGAGAAAGCACACCGACAATCTCGTCACCATCCATGATCGGCGCGCCGACATACATCACCGACGATGTCGGATCTGCCTCATCGGTTCGTGAAGAGCGCGCCCCGTATTGCCCTCGCAAGGTTCGGTGCACATCGAGATAAATACTGAAATCATCGCCCACCGATGCCATCCCACCCGAGTCATACACAATCGTGCCCGACGTATCGGTGATGTAAAAATCCATCAGGACTTTTTCTTTCATCAAATTATAGATCTGCGCATGCAAGGGACGCGTTTTGACAGATGCCATACCCTTTTTCCACGCCTCAGGCGCGACAAGATCAGCGGTTGGCTGATTCGATAACAAGGCTGCCAAGATCTCAGCCACATCCACCATCGGCTCCTCCGTCGCTTCAAGGTATTGCCGCTCCACCCGATCCAACATCGGATTTAATAAGCATGCAAAACCAGCCAACGCCAACAGCCCAAAGCTGAATAAGATGCGGACTGTTAAGCTCACCAGTGCTCCTTCATTGAATAGCCCAAGCCGCGATGCGTCTGAATCGGATCCACATCCTCACGCTGCGCCTTCAACTTAGCACGCAAACTCTTGATATGCGTATCGACCGTGCGCTCCATCGAAGCATCCGGCTCTTCCCACGCGGCATCCATCAATTGCGCCCTTGAATACACACGCCCAGGTTTCTCAACCAACACCGCAAGCAAACGAAACTCATAGCGAGACAGCACCAGCGCGTGCCCATAGTAATGAATCACCCAGCGGTCATGATCGACTTCAAAGGGCAGCCCTTGCGTAGCGACTGTAGTCTCAATGACTTTAGCAGCAAATGGAGTCGCCGTCGCATTTAAACTAGCTCGACGAATATTTGCCCGCACCCGCGCAGACAGCTCACGCGGGCTAAACGGCTTTGTCACATAGTCATCCGCTCCGATCTCCAAGCCTACAACTCGGTCAACCTCAGAGGCCCGAGCGGTTAAGAAAATAACTGGCACAGCATTCGTTTCACGCAGCGTGCGACAAACATCGAACCCGCTCATATCCGGCAGCCCCACATCGAGCACAATCAACTGATAATCCACTTGTTCCGCCTGCGCCAATGCCTCTACGCCCGACGCCGTCCAATCGACATCGATGCCCTCCGACTCCAGCGCATATACAATCGTATCCCGAATTGAAGGTTCATCCTCGACCACGAGCACCCTCGGTTTTGTTTGATCACTCGACATTTTGCTCCCGATGTCCTCGGACCCCCGTAGCCTTGACCCATTTTTCTAAGCGCACGTCAAACCCGCCCACATCGACTAAGTGGCGGCTCTCTAATGTCAGAAACGGATTTGGATTCTCGATCTTCAATGGGTTTAGAATCACCAAACGTCCGCCTGGAGACAAGTTAATCGAAGCGACTTTGAAAATCTCTTCGAAGAGCCCTTGCATATCAGCGACACGCACACGACGCCCCAAAGGCGGATTTGTGATAATCAGGCTCACACTCTGAGACGAAAGGCCTTCGATGCTACGATGCTTACGGAAGTCACTCGTTTGCACAATCACCGTTTCTGCTGCGCAAGCAGCTTTTTCGATGTTCTTCTGTGCGATGTCAGTCGCCTTGGCATCAATATCCGAAGCAATCAGTGCCTGCACCTTGCCGAGCTTCGAACGCTCAATCAGCTCCAACCCAGAACCACAGAACGGATCCCACACCACATCATCCTCTGCGACTCCAGCCAGTTGCGCCATGGCCGCCGCGAGCGGTGGGTGCGTGGATGCCGGCACATCGTCGGCACGATACAGGAAGCGAGGGTCTGGCGAGATACGGGGGCGCAGCTCAACCGAATGGCCCACCTTCTCTGGGTGAACATCGACCGCCCAGGGCGATTGGCGCGGATCATTCAGTAGATCGGAGCACAGCGCAAAGGCTGCATTGACGACTGCTTGCGTCTGACTGTGAGACACCTTTGAGCGCATGAATTTCAAGCGATAGCGCGGCTGACCATCGGTCAATTTACTGCAAAGCCGTTGCGCCAAAGGCGATGCGATGACCTTTGCCATCGCCGCAACATTCACGTCCTTGGAAGTCGGCACGACTCCGAGCACAAAGTTGATCGAGCTCACAGTGCGCAGTTGGTAAAGCTCGTTCAGCGTGAACCCGGCAGTCGGTGAAATCGCCACACAACCCGCGCTCACTTTGAGTAGTTTAAAGCGATCCTTCAGCTTCGGATGCGCCTGTAATTCATCGCGCACAAAGCTTTCCAAGCCGCGACGCGTGCGGAGGTGAATGCGTAAGCCGCGCACCTGATTCATCTTGGCATTGAGACGCACCGCACTCGGCTGCTCACTGCGAGCCAATTTCGCCTTCACCTTCTGCTCAGTTTGGCTGCGAATTCCCTCCGCGTCCTCGAGTTCCTGTAATTTCTCTAAAGTCGCGGCACCGCCCACTTTGTCCAGCGTGCGGCTCAAGTGCTTCACTTCGCGCTCGTCGCGTTCGGCGTCCAACAACTCCAGTAGCGCTCGCTCGCTCTCTTCATTCCCTCCAAGCTTCGGCAGTGCAGCCATCGCATAGCGGCGCACCTTTTCCTGCGGATCTTGCAACAGGCCCATCAACCATTGCTTCGTCTGAGCGCGTTGCTCCTTCGTCGCCTTTCGCAGCGCAACGACGCCGATGGCACGCACCAGCCCCACACGCGACAAGCGATACTCAGGCGAGCCCGCATCAAATTCGGGCACTTCCGCAGTCCACAAGGTCTTCCACGACTGCGTGCGCAGTTCCTTATACACTTCTTTGCCCTGATTCGTGCTTGCTTTGTTTTTCATAGTGGAGCGAACGTGAACACGCCCAGAGGCCTTGTCGATCTTGTCTGACGCTATTTTAAAGCAATATGATCCTATAGCATTAAAGAATGCGGCGCTTTCTTCTAAGCACAACGAAGCCAGAGCCGATTGCCATCAGAAGTGCGCAGGTCGCAGGCTCGGGGACAGGAGATCCCATGATATCGAGCGCCACTTCGTAACCAATATCGTAGAAACTCTGCAATGTCGTATTGCTCAAAAAATCCCCCGTCAGAAATCCCGTCATGAGCTCATCATCCAAGCTGAATCCATTATTTACGCTGGTATAGACGACCGTATCGCCGGGGTCATCCCGAGAGTCGAGCGCTTCACTCGCACCGAGATACACTCCCATGTTCCAGTGCCCGTTGGCCGTGCCATCCCCCCCATCCAACTCCACCGGAATATAGGTCGCGTCCGGTTGATCAAATTCAATTTGAAAAGCAGCAAGCGCAGCCGTCCCAGTATACTGCCCCGTGCCATTGGTATATACTCCGTTCAACCCCCAGAGTGTCCCAAAACCCAGAACATGCCCAATTTCATGACGAATCACAGCTTCAAAAACGTCAGCAGTCACCATTGTATCGAGATCCGCCGTGTCAAAGGTCATATCGCCCTCAGTCGCCTCCACAAAACTGCCCCCAAAATTGCCATATGTTGGACCAGCCGAACCAAGCGTCCCACCGACTCCATCGATCGCGCCTAAATCCACGTTGATCAATATCTGCGTCGGCGCATTGAGTCCTGTATCGCGATAGCCCGTCAACTGAGACTCCCAAAAAGTTTCAGCGGCAGAAAAAGTAGAACCGTATGTCGCAATGTCCGCAGCAGACGTTGTCCCGTAATCAAACACGATATTGATCGCAGCATTTACAGACGGCAGAGCCAAAATTAAAGAGACGAGAACTATTGGAGCACACTTCATAGGGAGAACTGGGGATGTAGGTAAAGCGCACAAAAGAGTCAAGTCTCACGATGACCGAGAGCTCTGGCAGTTCGGGGTTAATCCACCTCAATCACTCCCCAAATCGTTACAGGTTTCGAGATACGATTCTCCATACAAAAGGAGTCTGCCCACAAACAGAAGTTTACACCCTCCCGCATGTCTGCCACCGAATGGAGCATGAACACCGCCAGCCTCAAAATCATTTTTCAAGACATCGATGGTTGTCTGAACCCAGCAGACGGCGAGCACTTCAGCGTGATTGCAGGTGAGATGCCATCGCCCAATCAGGCGAGCATGCTGGATGCCATCAATCAAGCGGTCGAGACGTCCCCGATTGAGCACTTCATCATCAATAGCGGTCGGCCACTCAGCATGGTGCGCCCAATCCTTACGCACCTGCCGACGTCCAAAGCTCGCTACGTCCTACTGGAGCACGCCTGCGTCCTCTTCGACCGGCAGACAGACACGTATCTCGACTGCGCACAACTTGCAGCAGAATGCGGATTGAGCGACCTGACCGCGCGTTACGCACGCGTCGAGAACATCCATCAACTCTTCGAGTGGTATCGCACCCACGGTCAAAGCACGCTAGAAGCACACTATCGATGCGCCCTCCCCGCACTCGACAAAGTTGGCAACCTATCCTTCCACATTCCGGAGCATGTCGATGGTGACGAACTTTTAGACAGAATTGAAGCACTCGCTCGTGCGCAGCTTGCGCCTGAACGTTTGGAGCATTTACAGTTTCTGCGATCCGATCGCTACATCGACATTCTCCCTGGCATCCACAAATTAGACGGCATCCACCTGCTCACAGCGCACCTGAATATGGACCTCGACCACGCACTCGCCGTCGGCGACTTCCTCAACGACTTGCCGGTCTTCGAAGAATTTCACCGCGTTTTATGTCCATCCAACGCACACCCCAGAATCAAAGCACTGACGCAGACCAAAGGCAGCAATGGCCACGTCTCCGACAAAGCCTACGGCCTCGCCGTTCTCGATTTCCTTGAAAAGTTGTAAACTACAGTCCGCACAGCAAACAATGCTACCGACCAACTGACTCCCCTCCTGGTCTCAACAACGATGACTGTTGGCGGATCTGACGCCTCAACTGACAGAATCCGTTTTTCGAGATATCTAGCCCGACGAAGCCAACCAAAGTCCAAAGCGCGATCACACACTTAAAAGCAGTGCCATTCATCACATCGGCCAAACTCAGAGCCATGTTCCCAATTGCCGCACAGGAAAGCACTAAAATCAGAATGCCCACACGAAGCGGAATCGAGTAATAATCGTAAGTCGTCATGCAGTGATTATAACATGATTGGCAATACGGTTCGAACGCATCACAGCCCTAGCCCATACTCCTCAGTTAGGATTTTATTATGCCTCAGATCCGAATAAGTGGAGTCATCCAAAGAGCGACACCAACGGGGCGGAACTTTCTCCGCGAATGCGGGTCTAGGCAGAGTTGCGTCTCAAACTGCAGTCGCTATAGATAAGCTCCAACATGCACTTTAACCAACCATTTCATGTAATACGACTCGTCCTAACGTGCCTATTGGCTGTTGCGGTGCTGCATGGTGCGCCGGATCAACTATGTAATCATGATGCACCGGTCTACTTTTCGGTGGATGAATGCATTGATGGCATGAGCCTCCCTCTGGCAACACCGTCCTCACTCAATGAGTTGAAGGATGAATTTGAGCTGATTTGCTGGAATATCGAAAAAGGCAGCAATTCTGGATGGAAGCAGGAACTACGGACGATGGCCGAAAACACGCAGCTGGTCTTACTCCAGGAAGCGATTTTCGTGGAGGAGATGAAGCAACCGCGCGAGGAACCGCTGTTCTGGTCATTTGCTCCGGGCTACGAGACCAATGCGCACAGCAGTGGCGTGATGACCCTCAGCCGCATGGAGCCGAGCTTCTTTTGTTCATTGGAAGCCACTGAGCCTTGGCTGCGCTCCCCCAAAAAGACGAGTATCGTGCAATTCCCGCTCGGGCTAGACGACAACTCGCTACTGCTAGTCAATATGCATGCGATCAACTTCACCTTCGGTATCAAGGCGTTCGCCAAGCAACTCAACGAGGTCGGCCATATCTTAGAAGCGCATGTCGGACCGATCGTCTTTTCCGGCGACCTGAACACTTGGACGCAGGCGCGAAAAGACGTGCTATTGCCCTTCATCTCAAAATTCAACCTCACCGAGGTGGGTTTCGAGCCGGATCACCGAAGCCACAAAATGGGGCATCCCGTCGATTACATCTTCACCCGAGGACTGGAGGTGAAGCAATCCCGCGTAGTCGAAGTCGACACCTCGGACCATAACCCGCTGATCGTGACCCTCGCTCTACTCTCAAATGAATCGATTTAAAACACTATTCGCTTGCGCCCTACTCGCCCTTTTATTTGGCCACTTATTGCAGGCCGCAGAGAAAGTCACCGTCGCAACTCAAGAAATCGAGCAACTAATCCTAACGGTCGAAGAGAGTGGCTGCAGCTTTCATCGTAACGGCAAAACCTACACGGCAGCAGAAGGCGCGGATCACCTACGCCTCAAACTCAAACGCGGCGGCAAATACGCCGACACTGCCGAGCACTTCATTACACGCCTAGCGAGCAAGAGTTCATGGTCTGGCAAGCCTTACTACATCGAGCAACCCGATGGCGAAAAGCGCACCATGCAAGCATGGCTGGAAGCCGAGCTAGTGCGAATTCGTAAGGCTGAATAGGGATTCTGTTAGCCATCCTTCGACCGAGGATGATACAGCGCGTGCTCGTCAGCGAGACGAGCGGATTGAACCGAAGTGTAAATCTGCGTGGTCGAGATATCGGAGTGCCCCAGCATTTCCTGAATCGCACGAAGATCCGCACCGCCTTCGAGTAAATGCGTGGCAAAGGAATGGCGCAGCAAGTGCGGCTTAATCGGCTTCTTAATGCCAGCCTTGGCGGCGTATTGCTTAATCAACACCCAGACCATCTTGCGTGAAATTGCTTTACCCTGTTGGCTAAGGAAAAGCTCGCTGCCGGTCTTCGCCTTGACGAAATGTGGCCGTGCGCCGGCTAAATAATCGCGCACCGCAGTCACGGCGGCACTACCAATCGGCGCGATGCGCTCCTTCGAGCCTTTGCCGAAAACACGCACATAGCCGTCGTCGAGATTGATCGCTTGCAGCAAAATGCCGCAGAGTTCGGAGACGCGCAGTCCACTACTGTAGAATAATTCCAGCATAGCGCGATCACGCAAGCCATGTGGCGTATTGGTTGGCGGCGCTTCGAGCAGACGCTTCAATTCATCATGCGTAAGCACTTCGGGGAGCTTGCGGGACAGCTTGGGCGCTGAGACGAGTTCGGTGAAGTCGTCCTGACGCAGCCCTTCGCGCACGAGATGACGTGCGAGCATCCGAATGGCTGAGAGTTTGCGCGCCTGACTGCTACGCGCGTATTCGGCCAGACTGAGGTGAGCAGTCCACGCGCTCACGGCACTTTCGTCGACGGCGCTCCAATCCGCGACGCCTTGTTTCTGCAAAAAATGCGCATATTGCGCGAGATCACGCGCGTAGGCCGAGATGGTATTAATGGAAAGGCCACGTTCCAACTCCAGCCAAGCGAGGAAACTTTCGACAGGTTCGACGAATGCTTCGGGGATAGTGGATAGAGGGTCAGTGGCCATGCAGACGATCAGCATGGCGCGGGATGGCTCGCCCTGGCAAGCTTCGCTTACGACTGACGATTGAGGGCATGATTCTTTAGAGATCAGGGAGAAACAGGTGTAATCTCGAGCCTGAGGAACCTGCTGGGCTGCGCTGGCAAAACATCTACCGAGGCCTTGTATGACTCCACTCCAGCGGCGTTTTCCGGACCGTTGAGAATAGTGGTGACTCCCTCCGCCGTCCAATCAGCTGCACTTAGATCAGTCGTGGCGAGCACGGTGTAGGTGATATCCGTCAACGCATTATTCTTTTGGTAGATCAGCTCGAAGGCAGTGCCGGAGAGTTGGTGGGAGGGAAGCAGTCCGGTATCATTGCTGCCAACGGTTCCGCCGAGGGCATATTCCATCAGGCGCACTAGCCCGTCATTGTCGGTATCTGACGCCCACTGTGCCTGACTGAGGGTTGCGGCTCCGAAGTGATTAAACCACCAGAGTTGGGAGGGGCGGTCTGCCAAAGTAGCGGTGTCGGAGGTGTTGCCTCCGAGGAAGTATTTATCACGGAGCGCGCCACTAGGTCCGGCCCCCTGCTGTGCCGTTGCGAGCGTGACGGACAAAGATTCATCCCCTTCGGCCAGCTCATCGGCAACTCTCGTGACAATGATTACTTTGGAGGTCTCACCGGCAGAGTAGCTTATACTACCAGTGAGGATTGGAGTGAAATCCGAACCGAGCGTCGCTGATCCGCTGATGGTATAGTTGACAGTTTCGGTCAGAGATGTGGCACCTGTGCGGACCAGTGTGAAACTGGCGGAGTCGTCCGCACCAAACTCTCCGAAGCTGTCGTCGGTAGCGGTTACTTGAATCGTCGAGCCCTTGGTGATGGTGAAGTCGTCGCGAATCACGTTGCTCTGGTCGATGTATTGGGCGTTGAGGGTGTTGCCATCGACCTGAATGACCATGGAGCCCATGACACGCAGGTTAACAATAAATACCGGGTGCGGTGCGGGGTTGACGGTATCGGTGGAATCGTCAACCCAAGAGCTGAGTTTACCGGATGCTCCGACAGTCGAATAGACTGTTCCGGCCGCACCGGTGGCGAGCGGCTTTTCATAGCTGCCACTTGCGCCGGAAGTGAGGAAATTACCGCTGGCATCGACGCGCCCCAGAGTGCTGCCATTACCGGTGTCCATACCATGAACGCCGATAACGAAGTTGCTGCTGGTGGAATCACCGGTGGTCATGTTACTGTGGTGACCATTGATGAGCATCGAGCGCTCATAGTTGTGACTATGCCCCGCGAGCACGAGATCCACCCCATACCGTTCGAGCAAGGGTGTCATATATTGTCTGGTTTTGACATGACGGATCTCTAAATCAGAGTCATGGCCCCCCTTAGTATAGGGGCCATGGTGCATGTAGGCGACAATCCAATCTTTGTCCGTGGCCTGTAGATCTGCTTCCAACCAGTCGATCATGCCACCATTACCGGGAAAATCATCAATATCGCCCGGACCTGATGTATTGAGCGAGATCAAGTGGATGTTTCCATGGTCGAAGGAATAATAGAGTTCTGTAGCCGATGCGATACCACCGCACTCACCTGCCGTTGGAAAATGATGGATGTCAGTATAGACCGAGTCGTGTCCATAATCGGACTCATGGTTCCCGCGACATGACCACAGAACGGTGTTTCTGAGTAACTCAAGATACGCATCAAACACAGCAACTTGAAATTCCGAGTCAGTGCCACTATCGTATGCGTTGTCGCCGAGCATCAGCCAGGCATCCGTGTGAGTGCTTCCCGTGCGAGTGAGATAGGCGTTGTAAACATCCATCTTGGGGCTACTGGTGGTGCCGCTATCTCCGATAACCCAGATCCTAGTGGGCGAACGAGCCTCGGGAGATGGGGAGGTTTTGAAATAGTGATTGGCATCTGCACCCGCATTATCACTACCAAGGATATTGGTGCTTTCAATCTGGTAGAAATACTGGGTGGCAGGAATGAGGCCAGTGAGTGTCACTGTGTGGTCGGTTACATTTTCAGCGATCGACGCTGTCTGGGTTAGATTCCCCGGAGCATCTCCATAGCGCAGGACGGTATCGGAGGTATCAGCTGTTCGCCATTTGACTGTCATCCGGTCATGGCTTCCCGATTGCAGGTAGGGGCCTCTTACGATCATTGGTGGTACGAAGACTTGGGCTGAAAGTTTAATGCTGAGTCCGAGGTCAGACGAGTTGGTCGCCTGCTGGTGCACGGACACCGCCAGAAGATTGGAACCTGGCTGGATGATTTGATCTCCTATCACCGTCAAGGTCTGGAATGTGTCCTCGGTTCCTTGCAGGGGGCTTGCGAGTTGGCTCCAAGTGTCCTGATTGGCGTCATTGGGAAGGTCTCCGATAACACCGACGAGATGACCGTTAAGGTAGATGTAGGCTCCGTCATCAGCAAGAACGGTGAATGTTGCTCGGTTGGATCCAGTTTCTCCTCCGTCGAACTCTTTGATGAAGTAAGCGGTGTATCGGGTGCCTATGCTGGGTGGGATCAGGTTGGTGTTGGGAGAGGTGATGCCATTGATCGTACCATATACAAATGGGGCTTGCTGTCCGCTAGTAAAGCTGGGGCCATCATAGGCAGCACCAGAGTAGTTGCCGAAGTTCTGGTTTTTCCAGGTTGTGTTAAAATCAGCATCTGCTGCCTGAATGGCATGTCCGACGACAGGATCATAGCCATCGCCGTTTGCTGGGTCGATGGGGTTCAGGACGGCCCATCCGGTGCTGTCGTCACTGACGAGGAGGGGGACTCCGGTTAGCTCTAGATCCAAGCCTATGTCCGAGCTGCTGCTGCTTACGTTATGCAGTGAAATCGCAATCAGGTTAGGCCCCGGCTTGAGTGCCGGACTGCCAATCAGGGGGATATCAGAATAGGCGCTTTCGCTTCCTACTCCATTGGCATCCAGAGAATAGGTATCTGGATCGGTGACATTATCGCGTGCGATGAGCACTCCATTGAGGTAAACAAAGGCGCCGTCATCAGCGAGTAAGGAAAGTTCGAGGTTCTCGTATCCCCCATTTCCCCCATCGATGACCTTGTAAAAGTAGGTGGTGACCTTGTAGGCCAGCACGGTGGTCGGTTCGCTGAAGGCGGCGATGTCATCGAAACGGAATGGAGCGGTCTGATTGGTGGTGAAGGTGGGGCCGTCGTAGCTTGCTCCGGTGTAGACGTCAACGATGGTGGGGTTGAACCAGGTGGTGTTGAAATCGGTGTCGGTGAGTGCTGGGGCGGTAGCCTGATTGAGCACACTCCATCCGGAACTGGATTTACTGGCGATAGTGCTCGGAATCGGACTAGAACCAAGCACGACATTCATTGTAGCGTAAAGAGTGAGAACTGAAAGACAGATGCCCCGAAGCAACCTGATGACACGAGAACAGGGACTGATTAGCACTGTCAATAAGTTGTCAAGCGATAGAGCCACAAGGTGCTTGCGCGCGCAAACCCCGATGAAACTTTGAGTGGAGATCATGATTGCGAGAAGGTCTGGTTCAGGGGGCGCGGAGCTCGGTATTTCGTAGTCGTCTTACTAAGCGAGTCATAAGGAACAGCTTATGGATCCAGGGAGGTAAATCAAGAAACTTGCACTAAAGTCGCTCAGGGCGTCCATGTCATGCAGGGCAAACTGTGTTGCTCCAGAATCAACTGGCCTAAACACAGGCAACACCTGATGTCGAATCATCACCACGCCCCACCTCCGAGGATGAGGCATCAATAATCGCAAATTATAGCATTCCATTTCAGAGGCAAATCCTTGATAATTCATCATTGCATACGAAACTAGCACATCAATGACCACACCAAGCACAGGCGAAAGCACTATCAAACCAACAGACCTTCGGGGCATTTTGAAATATGTCCCGATGTTCCGTGATCATGTGTTTGTGATTGCGCTGGATGGCAGCCTCGTTGCGCATGAGAATTTCCAAAATGTGCTGTTGGACATCGCGGTGCTACGCTCGCTGAATATCAAGGTGGTGCTAGTGCACGGTGTGGGGCAGCAACTCAACGCGTTGGCAGACGAGCGTAAGGTCGAAATCACCAACGCGCACGGCGAAGGAAAAACCGATGCACTGACGCTCGAACTAGCGACCGAAGCCTCCGCGCTGGTGAGCTTAACGGTGATGCAAGGGCTCACCCGCAATGGCCTGCGTTGTGCATCGAGTAATGCCGTCCGCAGCAAAGAATACGGCATCGTGAAAGGTGAAGATCAGCGACTCAGTGGACGGGTTGATAAACTCGACATCGCCCTGCTCAACAGTCTTCTAGAGGCCAATACGATCCCGATCATCACCCCGATTGCATTTAACCGCGAAGGCACGTCCCTGCGGATCAATTCCGACCTACTGGCTGCCGAACTTGCAGCGCAACTCGACGCCTCGAAGTTAATCTACCTCACCACGCAGGATGGACTACGAATCGATGGGCAACCGTTGACAAATCTCCCAGTGGCGGAACTGGCTGAATTTTTAAATGCCGAGGAGTCCACCATCGCGGAGCGCTTATTAAGCAAATCGCACCATGCAGTGAAAGCGATCGAGTCCGGTGTGCCGCGTGCGCACATATTGGATGGTCGCCTATTCGGTGCCCTGCTCAATGAGATTTTCGATAAGGTCGGCATCGGCACAATGGTTTACAGCAACGAATATCAATCGATTCGTCGTGCAGTCAAAGCGGATGCCTATTCGATCTACAACATCACGCGTAATGGAGTGCGCTCGGAAACACTACGCGACCGTTCGCAAGCAGACATCGAAGCAGCCATTGATGACTTTCTGGTTTACGAGATTGATGGCAGCATTGTTGCTTGCGTGCATTTACAAAGCTACGACGCTGGCATGGTAATCGAAATCGGCAGTGTCTATGTGCAGCCATTTTATCAAAATAAAGGCGTTGGTCGGCACATGGTCGAATATGCAGAAGTCGACGCGAAACAGCGTGGTGCGCAGCGTGTGATCGCAATGACCACACAAGCCACCAATTTCTTCACCAAGCTTTGCGGATTCCAAGAAGGAAGCTCCGATGATCTACCAGATGCGCGTAAGGCCGACTATTTGGCCAATGGAAGAAACTCCAAGGTCCTCTACAAAGACTTATAAAGCGAGTCACCATGGATCTTTACCACTCAACCGATATGGACGGGATTTCGGAGCTGAATCCGGATAGCGAGCGCATGGACGCATTGATCCAGCAACTCGACATGCCGGGCTTCGACGAGGCGGATCACCCGGATCTAGCGCTGGTGCATGATGTCAGTGGATGGACGCTCACGCTGTATCCAAATGGAGTCGTGACGTATGAGAACTTGGACGATGACGATGACCAGCCTCGCTACATGACGGGCATCAAGCG
Source organism: uncultured Puniceicoccaceae bacterium (assembly GCA_905479975.1). Lineage (GTDB taxonomy): Bacteria > Verrucomicrobiota > Verrucomicrobiia > Opitutales > Coraliomargaritaceae > Lentimonas. The sequence continues at coordinate 36,809 of CAJQOS010000060.1, forward strand.
TGCCAAGGCGCTGCATCTATGGAAGGCACTTGCTCGCGGCGACATCGAAGGCTTGAAGAAGCTCCCTTGGTTGCGCGACGAGGTGTAAGTCAGTTGAGCCAGCACAGAGTCACTACATAATCTCCTAAAAACCGATAGCGAAACTGCATACGCACAGCGGCTTCACGTAATACTTCCGGCAAATGCGGCGCGATCTCACCAACCGACATTTGCTCAGATACAGTGTCGATTTGAAGTGCGAGGTCTTTAAAATTCGGTTGAGCGCCCCACTTTGGAAACTGCGCTTTAAAGAACGCCTCCTTGGCACTAAATAGTAAGCTGCCCTTTGCTTGATCCTCGCCAACAAAGCTCGCTTCGAGTGGATGCACCACGCGCTCCATCGCGCGAGGACTCAGGCGCGTGGTTTTTTCCAAATCCAGCCCCACGCAAGTCACCGCATCCGCAGTCGCTGCCACCGCGCAACACAAGCCGCGCGAATGCGAAATCGAGCCGACTGTATTTTCCGGCCACCTCGGAATGCCCCCCTCATCTGCCGACAATGCGCACGGTGCTTGAGCGATACCAGACAGCGCTGCTCGCGCGCAACGGCGCCCCGCGATAAACTCATTGCGACGCGCAACCACGGCGTTTACCAGATGCTGCCCCTCTTCGACATATTCAAAACACTCTGCTTTATCCGCTGCGATAGCGACCGCCGCAACGATCTCTGCAGGGACGATTCCTTGCAGGGCAGATTGGAGTTCATTCATTAAAGTCAAATCAGGCACGAGATAAGGAAGCAAATCGAACGAAGCGTGATGCGCAAGCCTCAGGAGAAATCAAATTCAGCGCATTCCAATCCTTGCCACGCTCAGCATTACTAGTAGAAATAAGAACATGCGCTTATGTCTGTCTGCTCTAATTGGTTTATGTAGCTTACTGCTTTCCGCGACTTCATGGGCCGAAACCACCACGGGCACATGGGAAGTGCTGGAAGGCTGTCGACTCGTGAGTGACCCGATCAACGACGGTGATAGCTTTAAAGTGACACATCAGGACAAGACATTCGTCATTCGTTTGTATTTCGTAGATTGCCCCGAGACTTATGACACGTACATGGAGCGCGTGCGCGACCAGGCCCGCTATTTCTCCATCCCTGAGTCAGACGTGCTAGCGGCAGGTAAACTGGCAAAGGCCTATACGCACAAATTCCTGCGCGGTGAATTCACAGTCATCACCCAATGGGCAGACGCACGCGGCGGTAAGCAGAAACGCACCTTCGGGCTCGTTCGCAACAAGTCAGGTGAGCCGCTTTCGGAATCTTTGACCCGCAACGGCCTCGCCCGCATCTATGGCATGCCGACCACAGCCCGCTGGCCAGGCGGCGTCATGCCGCGCACGCACTTGAGTCGCCTCAAGCAGCACGAACGCACTGCTCAACGAAGTATGACAGGCATCTGGGGCGATGCGACTGGCTCGCTCCAACTCGCAGGGCTCAACGCACTCAGCGCCGACATTGAAAACAAAGACGCCTCCACTGCCCTATCCACGACTCAACCACTTGCGCTCAACAGCGCTAGCCGGACTGGAAAACTCATACTCAACACCGCAACGGCCGAAGAGCTGGATTCGCTGACGGGAATCGGTCCCGCCCTCGCCTCGTATATCATTGCCGCCCGCCCAATTGCGACAATCGATGACTTGGCCAAAATCCCAGGCATCACACTGAACACAATCGACGTATTTCGCGATCAAGTGCTGACCGATGAGCCGCCACCTCCTCCGCAAACGGCCGCATTCTATCTGGCTGACATTGATACCTATTTAAACAAAGACGTGACGGTGCTCGTCGCCTCAGTCGCACAATCCGATTTGAGTGCGCCAGATAGCTTCCGAGCAGTCATGCTGGATACTGCCAATAAAAATGAACCCGGCGGTCAAATCCCAGCCTTAATCCCTGACGAGTTCTACGACTCTTTCATTCAATACTACCAAGAACCCGGGCGCTCGTTTACCGGCCTGCTGTTTCAACATAACTCTAAAACCGTGCTAGTCTATAGCCGCAAATAGCCCACCCCCACTCCTCCTATGAGTTTAAAAACATTCAAACACTACCTCACTAAAGACGGACAAAACGAAAAGCTCTCTAAGATTGATGCATCACCATGGGATGATCTCCCAACCAGTAAAAAGGAAGCCCTGGACGAATTGAGCGAGTTACACATACGACTGGCCGACTTGCAGCAACGCTTCCATGTCGATCGTCGCCATAAGTTACTCATCGTGCTGCAAGGGATGGATACCAGCGGCAAAAACGGCACGATTCGGCACGTCTTTCGTGGTGTGAATCCACAAGGCGTCCACGTCTCAAGCTTCGAAAAACCAACGAGTCGTGAGGCCGCACATGATTTCCTCTGGCGCATACACAAATGCACACCCACCAACGGCGAAACCATGATCTTCGACCGCAGCCACTACGAGGATGTCTTGGCCGTGCGCGTCAATAAGTTGAAGCCCGAATCGGTCTGGAAGAAGCGCTTCCGCCACATCAACGATTTCGAGCAGTTGCTCGTCGATGAAGATACGATTATTCTGAAATTCTTCCTACATATCGACCGAGACACACAAAAGCAGCGCTTGCAGGAACGACTCGACGTGCCGGCGAAAAATTGGAAGTTTGACCAGTCCGATCTCGTTGCGCGTGACAAATGGGATGCCTACGAAAAAGCCCATGAGGAAGTATTTGAAAAAACCAGCAAGCCAGATGCCCCATGGTATGTGATACCCGCCAACAAGAAATGGGCGCGTAACTTACTCGTTGCTCGAATCATCGTCGCACGTCTGGAAGACCTACACCTGAGCTATCCGAAGGTGAACTACGATCCGAGCGAGATCGAAATCGACTGAGCCTTCGCTAAAGCGACGTCAGGCACGTCTCGGACTCCGCGACACTCAATGGACTGAAAAAGAATGATCTTAAGTATGGTTTCATCACAGAAAAGCGAGCAAAGTGGCTCAAAATGTCTGCCCAGACTTCAGATCCTACATTTCTAAAAATCCGCCGGACAAGCCCTTTCTCCTTGGGCTAAGCTTACCCATCGAAGACCTTATTTCAAAAATATGAACTTAAGCCAAAGCGAGCTCCTACGCTACCAACGACATTTAACCCTACCCGGCTTTGGCGAGGCAGCTCAGTTACGACTCAAAGCCGCACGCGTCCTCATCATCGGAGCCGGCGGCCTCGGCTGCCCGGCCCTCCAATACTTGGCTGCGGCCGGCGTGGGCACGCTGGGGATCGTTGACGACGACCGAGTGAGTCGCTCGAACCTACAGCGCCAGATCCTGTATACCGATGCCGACGTCGGCCTAATGAAAGCGGAAGTGGCCGCAGAGCGCCTGATGGCAATGAATCCGGACATCACCGCGGTGCCACATGCCACACGACTGAGCGTGGACAATGCACTCGAACTGATCGGCGACTACGATGTGGTGCTGGACGGCTCGGACAATTTCCCCACACGCTACTTGGTGAATGATGCCTGCGTGCTCGCGGGAAAACCGCTGGTGTATGGCGCACTCTATACCTTTCAAGGGCAAGCCAGTGTCTTTAACTATCAAGGCGGACCGACCTATCGCTGCCTGTTTCCCGTGCCGCCCAACCCAAAGGATGCCCCCAACTGCTCGGAAATCGGCGTCCTCGGTGTATTGCCCGGCATGATCGGAACGATTCAAGCCACGGAAGTAATCAAAGTCCTGACTGGCATTGGCACACCACTTTCAGGCAGGTTGCTGATCTTCGATGCCTTGGAAATGAGCCAAACTGTGGTGCAGTTCAAGCGAGTGCCGGAAGCGGCAAATGTGGCGGAATTGACCGAAGTCGAATTCGTCTGCGGGATCGCACCCGAAACCGCGAGTGAGGAAATTACCGCCGAAGCATTCTGCGCAAAGATCGCCGCCGACAGCACACCGCTGCAAATCATCGATGTGCGCGAATCATGGGAACGCGCCCTCTGTAAAATCGACTCACTGCACATCCCCTTGAAAGCGATCTTGGAGCAGCAAGTCGATCTGAACGCCATGGGGCTAAAGTCCGACCTGCCGACTGTCGTCTATTGCAAGGCTGGTGCACGTAGCATGAAAGCGCTGAAAGTGCTCAAATCCCATTACGAATTTTCCGATATCCTAAGCCTACAAGGCGGTATTCTCGAATGGGGCGAGCACATTGACCCAAGCATACTAGCCTACTAAGCTGCCTAAAATTCCTCCACGAAATCACCACAAAAAAACATGATCATTCGTAAAATTGCTCAGAAAACAGGCAAATATACTTTATTCCTGATCTGCCTGCTCATTGCACTGATTCTATTTCCAGTGGTCGAAGACCATACCATCGGGAATATCTGCCTCAACGCATGGTGCCTAATTACCATGGCAGCTTTAGCAATTTCCTTGCAGGATGATCAGCGAAACTTCAAACGCACATTCTATACGGGAGGGTTCGTCTTCTTACTCATATTCATCGCATTGATCGGTCAAGTATTTGCGTGGAATAGTAATCTCATCTACCACCTAATGCTTCCTGCCTGTATCGCGTTTATCGCCTACATCATTTGGGTGATCCTAGCCTCGATTTTCAGAACCAGTCACATGGGCGCTGATCAACTGAGCGGGGCGATCGTCGCATACATCTTAATAGGTATCGCTTGGGCACTTTTGTATTCATTCATTGAGTTACTGTGCCCAAACTCATTCTCATTCGTCACCGATGGGGATTTACATGCCAAAGGATCGGCACTGTTCTACTATAGCTTTGTCACACTGACGACACTCGGCTACGGCGACATCTTACCAACCAGTGAATTTGCCCGCATGGTGGCCTATCTTGAAGCTGTCACCGGCGTCATGTATACAGCCATTCTGGTGGCAGGCTTGGTCGGTCACATCGGCAGTCATAAAAAAGAAGGCAACTAACCGGCCGCAACGAGGTCATCCTATACTGATCATGAGACACACTATCGCACCCTACTTCGCCCTACTCTTCATGTGCCTGTGCGCACTGAGCACCTCCGGCTGCAAGAGCCTTCAAAGTCAACGCTTCGTCATCAACGAAGCCACGATTCAAAACGACACAGAAGGCACACTCCACAACGTGCGCGTCAAACACGAACCGAACGGCACGGTCGGTGCCACCAATGCGATTCTGCCTCATAAATCGTTAAATGTCGGCTTTGATGGTCGCACAATGATGGCGAACTCCTGCACCATCTCATGGACAGACGACCACAATCAATTCTATCAAAAAGAAATCATGCTGCCTAAAAACGAAACCAACAACCCCAGTGAAATGCACTTGCATTACCGAATCGGGGCAAATGGCAAAGTCGTGGCAGAGATCGAAGAGACGCACTAATACCACCCGCATAAAAAAATGTATCGCCCCCAAGCGGTGCGTCCGACTACAACTATTCTATGAGAAGTATGACAGGATATGGTCGCGGTTCTGCCGATGCCCCCGAACACAATGTGCGAATCGAAGTCGAGATTACTTCGGTCAATCGTAAAACTTTAGACGCCCAAGTCTCGTGCCCACGCGAGTGGAATGGACTCGACCAGCAATGCAATGCTTGGCTCAAAGGCGCGTTTCAACGCGGCCGCGTCAACATTCAGATCAAGGTCGAATCAACCGAAGGCACGCCATCCGGCCTCGCATGGACTGCGAAAAACCTGGATGAAAGCTTGGAACGGCTCGCATCCTTCGCCAAAAGCCGAAACCTGCCCTTCACAGTCGATAGTCATCTACTGCTGGAACTCGCGAAGACACTGAAGGACAACTCTGGGCTCGCCGACTGGCACGAACTCGAAGCTTCAATCAAAGCAGCCTTTGATCAAGCGCTAGTCGATATCGACACCATGCGCCTGAACGAAGGCAATGCGCTCGCACAAGATTTGAAAGAACGCATTCAAGAGCTTGATACGATCCGCGAACAGATCGCTAGCAATGCAGAGAACACCGTCGCATCGTATCGCGATGCCCTGATGGCGCGCCTGGCACAGCTAAAAATCGAACTAGACATCAACGACGAACGCGTGCTCAAGGAAGTGGCCATCTTCGCAGACCGCTCCGACATCAGCGAGGAGATCACCCGCCTCAACAGTCACTTTGAGCAATTCAATGAGTTCATCGATTCTAAGGAAGCCACTGGCCGCAAGATGGACTTCCTCTGCCAGGAAATTCATCGCGAGTTCAATACCACGGGCAGTAAATCGTCACCGATTGAAATCACGCGGGCTGTAATCGAAGGCAAAAATGCCCTCGAACGCATCCGCGAACAGGTGCAAAACGTCGAATAGCGCTCACAGTATTTTGCTAGAAAAAAGGGGGCTCAGCAGTATTGCTGAGCCCCCTTTGTTTAAATAATTGTCTAGGCAATTACATCGCTCGAAACGTGCCTACTTCTTGAGGCGAATTTCAGTGCGAATGGCTTCTTGCAACTCAGGGCGCCAGAGCTCCCCGAGGTGCCCACCTTGCTTGAATTCTGTAATCTTACCTGCAAATGTATTCTTGAACCAATTCAACTCATCCTTGCTAAGAAGGAAATCATTATCACTCAATACCAAGTGCAGGTTCTTTACTTGCTTCAGGCTACTTTCACGATTCTGGAGGTCGATCGCAGCTTCGATCTGCTGCTCTGTCACGCCCTCGCGCTCATTCACTGTAACTGCGATCTTCTTATAGTAGTCATCAAAGCTCAAGCCTTGAAGGTCTTGATATAAAGCACCCTTACTACCAAAAGAGCTCAGCTGCTGATCAAACGCACCGGCGATAATGGTTTCGTGCAATGTCATTCTGAAATTCAGACCGATCAAGTAAGACGCTTCTTCATTAGTAAATGGTAGATCTGAAGTAGGCGTCAGATCCATTTGCGCACTGATGAATGCCTTGGCCAACGCCGAGTCTATCACTTGCTTCGCTCTATCCATATCTCCATTTTTGTAAGGAGCACGATAGAGTGTATCCAGTGCAGCTAAACTTGCGACTAAGTTAGCCGGAGGATTGATCGCAATCACGTGGCCAACATCTTTAATGCCACGATCTTTCATGTCAGCTGCGAGATTCAGTGTATACCAAGCGCCCATTGACATACCAATCATCGAACGGTCGAGGAAATGATCTTCGCCATAGGTAGCAGTGAGGTCGTCCATGATTGCGTAGTAAGCAATACGCAGCAGTTCCTTATCTTTTTCAACATAACCAGGAGCGTAGCCCTTAGGTGCAGCTGTCATGAACTCCCAGTTGAAAGTGTTGCTGAAAATGAGAACGCTGTAGCCTTCGCTGTATGCGAGTTCTGCAAGTGCGAGATCCATATTCCCCTTGCGGTGAGAGCCCAAGCCAGGGAGCTGAATCATCAGCGGAGCCGGCTCTGGCTGCAACCATACCGAATATGGGAGTTCCTGCTTCCAGCCTTCGATCAAAGCAGAATCGTCGATGCTGCTGTTCTTGAAGCTTTTATCTTCTGGCTTTGCGAAAATTGCTCGTAGTGTCTGAGTTTCAGCATCATCGCTGCGAGACGTCTCATGCGCGTAATTATTCACTGCGGCCTCACGTGCTGCGCTATAGAGCAAACGAGTCAGCTGATACGGATCGTAGTTCTCGACCAGTGCATCATTGATCGTGTCCGCATGAGCGGTCATGTCATTAAATGTAAGGAAACCTCTCGCAATATAGTTGTATGGGCTTTCGACATAAGAAACCGGATTGAGAAACGAATCTCCAATCATACCTAAACCGTCACGCTCAGTGGTAGGCCCGAGGATAGGTATAAATAAATACGCTTGAGAATTCCAGCCCCATGCCCCAAAAGTTTGACCGAGATCTTCCTTACTTGGTTGTAGATAGTATTTAGTTGTAGCAGGATCGCTGAACCCCAAGAAGCCAACAGTGGTGTTAATACCAAAGCGCTTCGTTTCCGTCCAACTCTCATCCCACTGCCACTGCAGTGAATTATTCACCAAGCGAATCGGATATTGAATATTCGCGTTAAAATTCGAGATATGCTGACGGCCTGGCTCCGGAATTAACCATTTGTAGCCTTTCATCGTGGGATAGATTACGTTCTCGAACAAGATCGTGTTAAACGCGAACGATGCACGGTTCACCGGCTCAAGCGGATCTTTCACGCCTGTTAGCATCAACTCACCATCCTCAGGGTGGCTAGCTTCAGGTATTCTAGAAGCATCGTATGATGACGACTGGCAAGAGCAAAGCCCTGCCGCCACCAGAAGCGGAATAATAGGAAACGTTTTTGAATTCATAAGAGTGAGTGAGTGATAACAGCGTGTAGGAATGAACACGCACGACCAAGGGGTGATGCTCATATCATACCATTTTTTTTACAAGTTGAAAATTGCCCACAATATCGGGCGAATACTGAGGATTTTGGCCGCGCAAACCGAATCGAGAGGCATGCTCCGAAGCGGCCGATCAGCTCAAACAGACCGCATCGATCGCCTGTAATTCGTCACCACTCAATGGTGCGGCATCCAATGCCGCCAGATTATCCAGAATTTGCTGCGGCCGGCTCGCGCCGATCAATGCAGATGTCACCGATTTCTGACGCAGCACCCATGCAATCGCCATTTGCGCAAGGGATTGACCACGCGCTTGAGCGATGTCGTTTAAAGCGCGTATTTTATCGATGTGCTGATGGACAGCAGCCTCATTGAGGAAGCCATGCTCCTTCGCCGCACGTGAATCGCTCGGCACACTGCTTAAATACTTATTGGTAAGCATGCCCTGCGCGAGTGGACAAAATACAATCGCGCCGATCCCCTCGTCTTCCAACACATCGGTCAAGCCGTCCTCTATCCAACGATCAAAGATATTGTAGCTGGGTTGGTGAATCACGCAAGGCGTGCCAAGTTCACGCAAGATCCGCACGGCCTCACGCGTCTGCTCTGCGGAATACGACGAAATGCCCGCATACAGCGCACGACCAGAACGAACTGCGAAATCAAGTGCCCCCATCGTCTCTTCCAGTGGTGTGTCCGGATCGGGACGGTGACTATAAAAAATATCGACGTAATCGAGCCCCATGCGCTTCAAGCTCTGATCCAAGCTCGAGATCATATACTTACGGGATCCCCACTCGCCGTAAGGCCCCTCCCAGATAGCGTATCCCGCCTTCGTCGAGATCAGCAACTCATCACGATACGGGCGCAGATCATCAGCGAGAAATTTGCCAAACGTGCGCTCCGCAGAACCTGCGCTCGGCCCGTAGTTATTGGCTAAATCAAAATGCGTGACACCATGATCAAAGGCGCAGCGCACCATCGTGCGCGCATTCTCGAAGTCATCCACATCACCGAAATTATGCCATAGCCCGAGCGAGATGGCGGGCAATTTCAACCCACTGTGCCCGCAGCGAGGATACTCGATTTTCTGATAACGATCGGAGGCTGGTGTATAGGACATGCCTCGAAGAGTGCAGAGATCCACTTTAACGGCAAGTTCGCGCATCAATTGATGCAAAAAATATTCGTGCAAGCAGACAAAGGATAGGTATTGTTACGTAATCATGCCGACAGAAGTGATGCGCAGACCAGGGGCCTTTCGGCCCGTCATTCAATTTTCGATCCATGCCGACAATAAGGTCGGGCGGCTCAACGAAATCATCGGCCTGCTCTCTGTCCACGAGGTGCATATCATGGCGCTGTCGATTCTCGACACTACGGATAGCTCAATCATTCGGATCATTGTCGACTATCCTGAAGAAGCTCAGAAGCTCCTCATCGAGCATCAATTCTCATTTGTTCAAAGTGAACTCCTCGCGATCGAGCTGACCAGCGAAGCAGACATCAAAAAAGTCACCTCAGCACTCGTGCAGGCGGAAATTAATATCCACTACACCTACCCCTTCGTCTCTCGACCCAACAATCGATCCGCACTCGCGATCAGCTTGGAAGATAACGAACTCGCAGCCGAAACCATCACACTGCATCAACTCAAAATCATCGGCCAGGACGACATCGCACGATAAAATCTACATTTACACAGAGCAAGACTTGCGACCCGCGGCAAAACTCTTGTAAGTTCTCGAAATGCCCCGCAAACGATCTCGCGCCAACACCGAAGAAAAGTTCCTTAATGCCGTACTGGAGCTAGTTGCTAAGGATGGTTGCAACGCCTTAGGAGTCAACGCAGTCGCACACCAAGCAGGAGCAGACAAGGTCTTGATCTACCGATACTTTGGGAATTTAGACGGCCTACTCCAGAGAGTCGCAGACAGTCGACAATGGCTCCCCACCGTCGACGAGCTATGCAGTGGACTCACACTGTCAGAGGACAGCCCAGCCACTGGCACGATCCACCAGCTCTCGAACTTGCTCACACATCACATTCGAGCAGACAAAGCGACCCACCAAATCCTTCGTTGGCGTAAGGCCCTGAGTACCCCTCTGACTCAGCACTTCTCGAACGAGTGGATCGCACTCTGGCAAAAACTAGCCGACCACCTATCCTCGGGCTTGGACTATGAACCACGTGAAGCGTGGAAACGAGTCGCCTCGCTCACAGCGCTCACCGTCGAAGCCGAGCTGTGTGATGAGCCAGTCAGCTCTGGGTGCATTGAGCATATCACACAAGATATTTACATCGGTCGAGTGCCGCAGGCCGGATCAGCAGCAACAGTTGCCGTCGAAGATCACTTGCCGACGAATCTGCTCTAAGGCTTTGTGTATAATGCGGTTCTTTGCGCAGCAAAAGCCGTGTTAGCAGTGCCACCGCTCAACACAAACGCGCCCTCTTCGAGAGGCACGTCCTACACACTCAACGAATCGACCGCATCGGTACTAGTTCGATCAAAGTCATCTCCGTCGGGCAATTAAATCGCAGCGGCGGCAATCCCTCGAAACGATTCGAGCCCGCGCCCGCCGAGACATTCAAATAAGGGATACCGACCCGCCGAAAGCCCCTAGCCCACTCCTGCGGCACTTCACTATCGATCACTGGCGCACCATACCACGGTAAACGCACCTGCCCGCCATGCGTATGCCCGGCGAGGCAAAGGTCAATGGGTAGATCGACCACCTTCAGCGCATAATCCGGCGCATGCCCGAATAAAATACGAAATTCCCCCGCATCCGTCTGCGTCAACCAGTCGTCCACCGTGCGCGTCGCCCAGATCTGATTCTTCGATTGGTAGAGACTCAAGCCATGCAGATTCACGATTCCCCCGCCCGTATCGACCTGCGCCGAGCGCGAGGACAACATCCGTAGCGGAGACAACTGCTCCGCAGAATAGCGGTAAAGTTCGCGCTCGGTATCTCCATACACCCCAAAAGTGCCCAGTCGCGGGTTCACCTCTTTGATCAAATCCATCAGCTTCGGAAATTCCGACTCAAAGGTCGCTGGCGGCACGACCTGTAAGAAATCTCCGGTGTTTACAATCAAGTCGGGGTTCAACGCTTTGATTTTCGCAAACACCTCCACTTCGTAGTCACCGATGCCACCGGATTGAATATCCGAAATGTGGAGCACGCGCAACGGCTTCGTCAACTTCGGCGTCTCCAAGCGCACATGCTTCACCACCAGACGCTGCGGCTCGACCGACGTTACATAATATCGAAGTGCCAACAGATCCACACCGATAAACACATACAGCAGCGCAAGCCAAACGAGCCCCTTACGCCGCCCGCGCCATGTAGCCGCCAAGGCCGCAAGCACCGCCGCCACGCCGAACAAAGTCAACGGCAGCTCCCACAAATTAAAATCATACGCCTTATGGATCTGTGCAAAATTCGGCCGCAACATCCCCGCACCCACAAACACATAATTACGACACAACACATAGCAGACCGACACGATGAGCGATGCTAAGCCCCACTTCCAAATACGCCCGCTCTTATTTCGCGTGCCGATATCCGTCATCGCCAGTTCCGTCAACTCCCTCATCGGATCGACTGCCTCCTCAGCAGTAAACGAATTACAAAAGGAACAAACGCTGGTGCGCCCAGCAACCAGCAAAACACCAACTCGACAGGCGCTCGAAAGCCCGCGCGCAGTGTTTTCTGATACATCATGGTGCCTAGAGCCAAATTCATTATCTGGAAATTACAATAAAATGTAAGGAATGCGACTGGATGCCGCGCCAACCCTTTAGCCGACGAATAGCTAATCTCCCTGATCGGATCGGGAAACACAGAAGCCTGATAGCATTTCCACAACAACACAAATAGAACAGTGCAATAAATCGGCACCACAATCAAAGGATGGGCGAGCAACCGCACCAGTCGCGCATCCGGCAGACAAATCATACCGATCCAGACCGGAAAAGTCATGAGTGCAAGAATCAGGAACGCATTATCCAGATCCCGTGCTCCCAAGACATCAATCAACCAAATCGGCATACGCAAAGAGGGTTTAAAAGTGTGAGTGTAGAGTTGAGAAACCCACTAGTCACTCCTCGCCACTTGCCACTCTCACTCATTGTTGGAGACAATGGTCGTGTAAGCCTCGATGTAGCGATCCAGCGTCCCGGCAAGCACATCCTCCGGCAACTGCGGTGGCGGCGGTGTTTTATCCCAATCCAACGATTCCAGATAATCACGCACAAATTGCTTATCGAACGAGGGCTGAGCCCCACCCGGCGCATAGCCCTCACGCGGCCAATAGCGCGAAGAGTCCGGCGTCAGAATCTCGTCAATGAGGTAAAGTTCGCCAGCGTCATCCAGGCCAAACTCAAACTTCGTGTCGGCCAAAATCAAATTGGCCGCGTTCGCACGCTCCACACCCATATTATACAGTGCGATGCTCAGGTCATGCACACGCTCAAAGAGTTCCTCACCAATCAACTTACCCGCATCCGCGCAATCGATCGGCATATCATGACCACTCGCCACCTTAGTTGTCGGCGTAAACACAGGCCTCGGCAGTTGACTGCTATCCTGCAAGCCATCGGGCAGCGTATATTCAAAGAGTGTGCCAGTTTCCTGATAAGCCTTCCAACCAGAACCGGACAGATACCCACGCACCACTGCCTCAATTGGCAACGGGTTGAGCTTCTTAACAATCATACTGCGATGTTCCAGCTCAGGATGCGCCTTGCCCAGTTCGGCAATCCGAGCCATATGATCGTCAACAAGATGGTGTTTGGTAATGGCTCCCGCACGCGCGAACCAATACAGACTGATCTGCGTCAATAGCACGCCCTTCCCCGCAAGCCCCTCGTTCATAATCACATCGAACGCCGACACACGGTCCGTCGCGACCATCAGCAAGGCATCGCCCATGTCGAATACTTCACGCACCTTCCCCGAGGCGACCAATGGATACGGCAGCCCCTCGACCTTGAGTAGCGGTTGAGTCGGCAATGGAAACGGCAAAGAATCAGAATTCATAGCCTCTTCATTAGTTCCTCAAGCCGCATGGGCAAACGGTTTCTCTACAGATTAGAAAAAAATGTAACATTTATCAAAAAAGTCTTGCAGGCGGTGCGCTGAAACGTAGCTTCCGTGACTTCGCATCACGTCCCGTTCGTCTAGCCCGGTCTAGGACACCTGGTTTTCATCCAGGCAACAGGGGTTCGAATCCCCTACGGGATGCCATTTTAAAGCCCTCGGCCGCTTCAAGCA
>CAJQOS010000061.1 GCA_905479975.1 uncultured Puniceicoccaceae bacterium
CTATCCAGGATCAACGCCGTGCGCACACCCTCCGCATCATGAATCGAGCAAATCATCTCAGTGAGTTGATCGCGGGCGCTGTCAATATTGTCCCGCAAGGCCGTGCGCAGCGTATCGGTCGCACAAATTACATTATACGCATCAATCAGGAGGTAACGTTCTTCAGCCACGCAAGGAACAGAAGCTCGTAGCCCGAGAAGGTCAAGGCTTCGGCACGAACAGAGACTTGTTTTGCCCGCTAAGATGCGCGAAGACATCGCGAAGCAACACAACAGACCCAAATATAAAGCATAACACCCACGACAGTTTAAGCCTTCGCGCATTCTTCGCGTTCCTTCGCGGGCAAAGACCACAATCGCGAATTGATTTAGCTATTAAAGCAGCACACACTGTGTCTCTTACTCTCATGAAACCAATTCAATCCATCACTTTTGCGGTCAATTCATCCAAGCCCGGAGCCGCTGCGGTCGCCGAAAGCCTCGCCAGGCTCGTCGAACGCGAAGGCGTGACCACTCGCATCACGCAAGACTATCCATTGCCTGCGGATGCCCTCATTGGGCAAGACCTCTGCTGCGCAATCGGTGGCGACGGTACACTGCTGGGTGTGCTCGATGCCGCCCTTGAATCGGGCTCAGCCGTGCTCGGCATCAATCTCGGCAAGCTCGGCTTCCTCGCAACCTTTACCGAAGCTGAAGCGGCTCAAGATTTACCAGCACTCATCAAAGGCAGCTACTCGATCGCCGAACGCTCGGTGCTCAGCTGCACCAACGCCAACGGCGATCGTGTCTATGGCCTCAACGATGTGGTGATTAAAGAAACTCAAGGCAGCGGCCTCATCCGCCTAGGCGTCTCTGCCAACGGCAACCCAGTCTCAGAATATCATTGCGACGGCCTGCTCTTCTCCACCCCCACCGGGTCGACCGCCTACAATCTGTCAGCCGGCGGCCCCATCATTGGGCCCAAAGTCAGCGCAATCGTCATGACACCGATCTGCCCGCACACCTTTGGGAATCGATCGGTCATTTTTGATCATTCCACAGAGATCAAAGTCGAAAGCGGCGCACCAGAGCCTTGCCCACGTATCACGGTCGATGGTCGCGCACGTTTCGAAGAGTGCGGCAACTTCCCGCTCGCCGTCACCGTCGCCGAGAAGAAATTTCGCCTCATGCAAAACCCGGACCACTCCCACTTCGCCATCGTCCGCGACAAACTCAACTGGGGCGGACCGTCGATTAGGTAGCGCACAGCGCAACCTAATCGACGGAGTGAAAAGAGTGAGAGTGATGAGTGAATGAACCACTCAAACCTCAGCTCCCCCTCAACTTCACCCACTATCACCCTCACTCGCCAAAGGCGTCACTCCGCGCATCGCACGGCTCTCACTTCAACATCGTGAACATTCTCGAAAACATTTCACCCTCTCAACGCTCGGCCTGCATCGAAGTCGCAGAGCTGCTTAAAGCGGCCGACGGCCATGCGCTGCTCGTTGGTGGTTGCGTGCGTGACGGCCTACTCGGCATCCCAGCAAAGGATGTGGACATGGAAGTCTATGGCCTCAGCGCAGACGACGTTGAGCGGACCCTTAAAAAGAAATTTCGCCTCGACACGGTGGGCCGAGCCTTCGGTGTGTTTATTATTAAAGGTCACGACATCGATCTGGCACTGCCACGCCGCGAATCTACCACTGGGCCCAAGCATACGGATTTCGTCGTCGAAGGTGATCCGACGATGTCGCCTCGAGATGCGGCCGCACGTCGCGACTTCACCATCAACGCGATTAGCATCGATCCGCTGACGGAAGAAATCCTCGACCCCTACGATGGCCTAACGGACCTCAAAGCACGCCGCTTGCGCCACGTATCCGAAGCGTTTAGCGAAGATCCGTTGCGCGTGTTGCGTGGCATGCAATTCATTGCTCGCTTCGACCTAATCGCCGACCCAGAGACCATTTCACTCTGTCGCGAACTCACGCCTGAGCACCTACCAGCTGAGCGCCTCTGGGAGGAATGGAAGAAGCTCATCCTCAAGGGTGTTCAACCCTCCAAAGGCTTACTCTTTTTACAGACCTGCAACTGGCTTCAGTATTTCCCCGAACTCGAAGCACTCGTCGGTTGCGAGCAGGAGCCCGAGTGGCACCCTGAAGGCGATGTATGGAAACACACCTACCACTGCCTCGATGCTTATGCCCGCCACCGCATCGGCGATGAATGGGAAGACCTCGTCGTCGGTCTCGCAGTGCTTTGCCATGACATGGGCAAACCCGTCTCCAGCTTCGTCTGCGATAAGACAGGCCGCATCCGCAGCCCGCGTCACGACGTCGACGGCGTGCCTGTCGCCCGCGCGTTCTTGGATCGCCTCACGCGTCAGAAGAAGATTTTCGAGGAAGTGTTACCACTCGTGGAGCAACACATGCGTCCGCTCGCACTGTATCGCGATGGCGCAGGTGACACCGCCATTCGCCGACTCGCAGCCCGCGTCAAGCGCGTGGATCGTCTCACGCGTGTCGCGTTTGCCGACAAAAGCGGACGCCCGCCCATCGTGGTCGACGATTTCCCCGAAGGCGAATGGCTCCTCAAAAAAGCCACCGAACTCGCGATTCAAGACAGCGCGCCGAAGCCAATTTTGCTCGGTCGTCATCTGGTAGAACTCGGCATCAAGCCAGGCCCGCATTTTGGCAAGATCCTCGACCGCGCCTACGAAGCCCAGCTCGAAGGCGAGTTTGCGGACGAAGCTAGCGGGCGTGCATATTTGCGAGAGGCTACGAAGGAAAAATCATAAACGTAGGTCGCTTGCTATAGCTGGCCACCCGATTTGGCAAATCGGCATCGTTCGTTCCAGTCGGTCCGCCAGCTAAAGCAAGCGGACTACTCCCGCAGAATCTGCACGTCCCGCATAAACAGATCTTCGAGGCCATCCATTTGAATCACATCCGCTGGTATCGGCACAAGCCCTTCGGGTTGCTCCAACAAAAGCGGCTCAATGACAAGCGGGTAATCTAATCCGAGATGTGAAAACACAGTAATCGCCCGCCACTTCGAAGTGCGCGACGTCAACTGAAACGGGTCCTCAATCGGATACTCATCCTCCGTGATGCGATAGATTTCGCGAAAGCCTAAAAACGGATACAGCGCAAGGTAGTGCTCCCCGTCCTTCGTCCCCATATACTTCCACGGTTCATGGAATTTATAACCATGCTGCATCCCTTTTTGCCATAGCTCTGACTTCGTCACCTGCTGCGAATACCACTGCTTCGGCGCACCGACCGCAATCGAACTGCTCTGCGCAGAGGCATCCGCGCCGTAAGCCGCACCATACGACGCCACCACAGGCGACACCGCGACCACGGCCGAGCTCATCTGCACGGACTCCACAACATCCGAGGAACGGCAACCGCTGAAACAAACAGCAGCGCACACGCTCACCACAAATAGAATCCAAGCCGTCCTCATCTTCAACCAATGCTGTTAATGCGAAGCGAATCCGACGGCTTGATCGCCTTCAAGCAATCGGGGCATAGGCAGCCATCATATTGCGAAGCCAAGTAGGATCGATCATTCGGGCTCAGCGCCACGCTCGCACACCAACACTGCCCGCCCTGCGTCACACAGCAGGCAAATGATTGACCACATTTTGGGCACTTCGTTGATCCATCGTCAATTGCCATATCAAACTACTCAGCCATCCCGCGCAGTAACCATTCTGAGGCGCTGGCATCACTGCCAACATGCAAGAGTTCGCGCAACTCGACGGCACCCTCGGCGGCGGCTTTGCTCGCTTCTGGATCATCCAGTGCGCGTAGAATTTGATTCGATAAACTAGTCGGCTTCGCAGCGCCCTGAATAAATTCGGGATGCAAGGCACGCTTAAGCAGCAGGTTTGCAATCCCGATATAAGGAATCTTTACCAGCATGCGACCCAGCCAGTAGCTGATCGGATTGAGACGATAAACAATCGCACCAGGAATCGCAGATAAGGCGCAGGCGAGCGACATCGTCCCCGAGCTCATCAATACCGCACTCGCGGGAAGACCACTATCTTCGTTGGGAACGAGTTCGATCGACGCTTTTAAGCCTGCATATTGATTCAGCACGGTTTCGAGCACATCGCGAATACGTTGGCTCGGATACACCACTTTCGCCTTCAGTTCGGGCTTGGATTGCTGCGCGAGGCGAAAACCGTCGAGCAGCAATGGAAAAATACGCTCCACCGCAGCCGTGCGACTGCCCGGCAACAAGAGCACCGGCGCGGTTTGATCGTAACTCAGCGGTAGCTCGTAGCTGTCACGCACAAATGGATGACCGACAAATTCCGTCGGCAATTCGGTATCGGCAAAGCACTCGACCTCGAACGGAAAAATCACGCCAAGGCGATCTAGCGTGCGCGCCATTTTGAAGCGACGCTTCGCCTTCCATGCCCAGACCTGCGGGCCGATATAAAAACTGATACCGATCTCGCCGCCGCCTTTTTTGCTGAGGCCGCGCTCCATGAGTTGCTCGGCAATGCGCAGATTAAACCCGGGATAATCGACGAAACAAATATGCTTGGGGCGATAGCGCTCGATCCAATCCAGCGTGCGATCAAACAGCGCTTTAAAGAATCCGTAATGCCGCACGACTTCGACAAATCCGACGATGGACACCTCAGTCAAATCGTAGAGCAGCTGCGCACCTTCGGCCTTTAGCTCGACGCCCCCTAGGCATGCGACCTTCAGATCCGGTTGAGTTAGCCGCATATCGGCGACAAGTTGCGCCGCATGTTCATCGCCCGAATGCTCACCGGCAATGATGAGCAAGTCTGGCTGTCCATGAATCGGCGCAGCGAAGTCGGCAGGTGCTGGAAGTTGTTCAGCCATGGTGTAAACAACGTTGAACGTTGAGCGTTGGACGTTGAGCATTCATACGACTGGGATAGGCTGCTTTAGCTGCCTCACGTAGCCATAAGCAATTTGAATGGATAGATGTAAAAGATTCGGCAGCTAAAGCAGCCGTTCCCAGCTCTGCACTAAAACGCACCCCCATTTACTTATCCCCGTGGATGAGCTCGGTAATTTGAATTGCGAGTTCGAGCGCCGACTTGCCGAGTTCAGCGCCGACCTTGGGTTGACCGGCGTCCTTCACGACTTCGAGGAACGAAGCGAGTTCGAGTTTAAGCGGCTCGTCCTTTTCGATCGGAATTTCTTCGCGCACCAGATCTGGCCCCTCCTTGCGCAGGAAGTGACCACTCTGATTCATAAAATCGAGCGACAAATAGTTGGCTGGCTGGAAGACGCGAATCTCGCGCACCTTCTTCATGCTCACACGGCTGGTATTGATATTGGCCACGCAGCCATTTTCAAAAGTAATACGCGCATTGGCGATGTCTTCGCTATTGGAAAGCACATTCACACCGACGGCATCGACCTGCTTCACCGGCGAACGAACCAGCGCCAAAATCACACCGATATCGTGAATCATCAGATCGAGCACCACGCCCACCTCAGTGCCACGCGGATTGAACGGCGCGAGACGATCAGCAGTGATGAATTGCGGCTTAGTGACCGCATTCTCGAGGTATCCCATGACTGGATTGTAGTGCTCAATGTGGCCGACCTGAATGATACGGCCGGCTTTTTTCGCAGCCGAAAGAATATCCTCCGCCTCTTCAAGACTGGTGCAGAGCGGCTTTTCGATCAGAAGGTGGCAACCACCTTCGAGCAGCGGCACGGCAACATTGCGGTGATGATCGGTCGGCACCACGACGCTCACCGCGTCACAGGCTTCGGCCAACGCTTCGAGCGACTCAAAGCGCTTGCAGCTGTGCTTTTCGCACATTTCAGCCGCACGCGCATCGTCAGATTCCACGATACCAACCAGCTCGCACTCCTCGAGTGCTGCGTAAATACGCGCATGATGTTGGCCCAGAGAACCGGTTCCTACGACGCCACAACGAATTTTTGAGTCTACAGACATGCGGCCATGAAGCGGGAATCCTCAGCGGATGACAAGGCGAGATTCAACGAGTAGCGCAGTAACATGAGAAGTGAGACAGACATTGCTTCGCCACGTGACACAGACATTCCAGTCTGTCATCAGCACAGAACAGACCGGAATGTCTGTCTCACTCTCACTCTCACTCTCACTCTCACTCGCCGCAGGCGTCACTCCGTGCGCAGCGCGGCACAAGCGCGGTAGGTCCGCAGCATGTGCTTGACCACTTCAGGGATGGTGCGTCCATCCGTAGAGATACAGGCACCCGAATCCATATAGACTGGCTCGCGTTCAGCCAGTAGTTCACGCACACGCGCTTCCGGGTTTTCCACATTTAACAGTGGTCGATTCTTATTTCGACTGGTGCGCTCGATGATACTCTCCACCGAGGCAAACAAGCAGATCACGACACCTTTGGACTTCAGCAGTTCCTGCATGCCTTCCTCTATCACGAGGCCGCCGCCACAAGAGACAACGCAGCCAGTTTCGGGATGACCGGATTCAATGAATTCACGCTCGTAGGCACGAAAACGCGCTTCGCCTTCGCTTGCAAAAATCGCCGGTATTTTCTTGCCGACCTGCTTCTCGATACAGTCATCCGAATCCAGAAATTTATAGCCCAACTCACGCGCGACACGCCGCCCGATGGCGGACTTCCCGACGCCCATAAATCCGACTAAATACAGATTTGGCTTGGTTGACTGGCTTTTTTGATTCACTGCCTTGGGTTTTAGGAGCGGTCGCGCTTGGTGCGACACTATTTTCAATACATTTCTCTTTTAAAGTTCAATCAGCCTATACACTTGAAGCCCATCCGCTTCAAAGCATACTACAAATCATATGGATAACAGCGTCGTCGCAGTCAGCGTAAAAGGAGTCATGCCCACATCAAATGGATGTGCCGTTTTCTTGGGGAGCGACGCAAAGACCTTCGTCATCTACATGGATCGCGGCATCGGCGAAGCCATCCAGCGCGCAGTCAACGGCGAGCAAGCCGAGCGCCCGATGACCCACGATCTGATGATCACCCTGCTCGACGGCCTCGGCGCTGAAGTCGAGCGCGTGGTGATCAACGAGGTAGATAACGGCACCTTCTTTGCCCGCCTCATCGTATCCATGGAGAACGAGCTCGGCCACAAGATCGTCGAAGTCGACGCCCGCCCCAGCGATTCCATCGTGCTGGCACTAAGCAGCGGCAAGCCGCTCTACGTCGCGCATGAAGTGCTCGATTCAGTCGACGATATGACCGAAATACTCGAGAAGATCCTCAAAGAGGGAGAGTGAAAATCACGTTGATCGTTGCTAGTTGTTTGCTGGGAACTAGCAGCGAACAACAAACAACCAGCAACAAACAACACAATGCACCCACTTCCAGATCCTCTCATTCCCGGCCAACCATGGACAGCTCTGGCTCCCATGCAGGACGTCACTAACCTACCGTTCATGCAATTGCTGGGCAAATACGGTGCGCCTGACCTACTCTTTACCGAATTCTTCCGCGTGCATTGCCACTCGCGACTAGAGAAGCCCATCATCGACTCGATCTGCGAGCACGGCACCGGACGACCGGTGTTCATACAGTTGATCGGCGAAAGCCTCCCCGACCTAGAGCGCACCGTGCAGGAAATCGAGACGATGCAGCTCCCCATAGCAGGCATCGACCTGAACATGGGCTGTCCCGCTCCTAAAGTTTACAAGAAAAAGGTCGGCGGCGGACTGCTGCGTGATCCCGCTAAAATCGACGGGATCCTAGGCTGCCTCCGCGCTGCGATCAAAGGCCGCTTCACCGTAAAAATGCGCATCGGCTTCGACGGCGATGAACATTTCGACACCATCCTCGATCTCGTCGAGAAGCACGACGTCGACCTACTCAGCCTGCACGCTCGCACCGTCAAAGAGGCCTACCGCAGCGAGGTGCACTACGAATATATCAAACGCGCCGCCCAACGACTCGCCTGCCCGGTGCTCGCCAATGGTAACGTCACCTCCGTCGCCAAGGGGCAATGGGTGCTCGACGAAACCAAGAGCGCAGGCCTGATGATTGGCCGCTCCTGCATTCGAAATCCGTGGATCTTTCGCCAGCTCCGCGAGCATTTGGCGGGGCAACCCGTATTCCGCCCCACCCTCGCCGATGTGCGCGACTATGTGGAGGATCTGTTTGTCGCCACCAGCCATAAGCAACGCCACGAACTCAGTCATGCAAATCACATGAAAAAGTTCCTCAACTTCGTCGGCCTCGGTGTCGATGTAGACGGGCAATTCCTGCACGACATGCGACGCATCAAATCAAAAGACGACCTCGACCGCGTCTGCCAGAAGCATCTGATCGACAACGGCCGCGCCGAACAACTCTTCCCCGAAGAGCCGATCAAGGGTCTGATAGCCCGACCAAACTGCGAAACCCCGCAGGGTTGCCACCTGACTTAAGCATATTTTGACTTACGCATGCAGTGTCCAGAGGAAGGAGAATGGACACGATTGCCCATTCACAGAGCAGGAGCCATGCACCTCCACCCCAATCACGCTACAGAACAAGAGTGCCCCGACTCCCGATAGAAGACTCGCCACCAAACCCAGTTCGCTTGACACCAAGCTAAATTGAATACTCCCAACGCGCCTTCATGAATTCGATTCATTCGAAAGTGTTTTTTTCTTCTTCGAAATTCACATAAAATAGATTGCGCCGACCGAGCAGCCTTGGCATCAAGCAAGCTTCTTTTTTGTCTCTAAAACACTAACCCACAACAGATGAATATCCACGAATACCAGGCCAAACGCCTTCTTCAGGAATATGGAGTGCCCGTCCCGCGCGGTTACGCCGCTCAAACTTCCGTCGAAGTCGACACCGCAATCTCCCACCTTAGCGACGACGAAATGATCGTTGTTAAGGCCCAAATCCATGCAGGTGGACGCGGCAAGGGCACCTTCACCGACGGCTACAAAGGTGGCGTCAAGGTAGTGAAAGGTCGCGCCGCAGCCAAAGAGGCAGCCAACCACATGCTGGATAACACCCTCGTCACCGCCCAAACCGGCCCCGAAGGTCGCAAGGTGCAGACACTTTACGTCACCGAAGGTTGCGACATCGACCACGAGTATTACCTCGCAATCGTTCTCGACCGCGAAACCGCTCAATCGATGATCATCGCATCGACTGAAGGCGGCATAGACATCGAAGAAGTCGCTGATAAGACTCCCGAGAAATTGATCCGCGTGCCGATTTCACCGACACTCGGCCTACGTCACCACCAAGCTCGCCAAGTCGCATATGCACTCGGCTTCGAAGGTGACCAAGTCAAACAATTCACTCGCATCCTCTCTGGCGTCTACAAGATGTTCTGGGAAAAGAATGCGATGATGGTCGAAATCAACCCGCTCGTCACCGACAAGGCAGGCAACCTCAGCGCACTCGATGCCAAGGTCTCCTTCGACGACAACGCGATTTTCCAACATCCTGAAATTCAGCAGCTCCGCGACCTGAACGAAGAGGACCCGAAGGAAATCGAAGCGTCCAAGCACAACCTCGCTTACATCGCACTCGATGGTAACATCGCATGTATGGTCAACGGCGCAGGTCTAGCCATGGCAACGATGGATATCATCCAAAGCTACGGCGGCTCTCCTGCCAACTTCCTCGACGTCGGCGGCGGTGCCAACGAAGACCAAGTCACCGCGGCCTTCAAAATCATCCTTTCCGATCCAAATGTGAAAGGCATCCTCGTTAACATCTTCGGCGGCATCATGAAATGTGACGTCATCGCGCGCGGCATCGTCGCAGCAGCCAAGAATGTCGACATCACCGTGCCACTCGTTGTGCGCCTCGAAGGCACCAACGTCGAAGCCGGCAAGCAGATTCTCCGCGAAAGCGGTGTCGCCCTCACTCCAGCAGACAGCCTTGTGCAAGCCGCCGAAATCATCGTCGAGCAAGTCAAGGCCGACGCATAATCCTGACAACGATCACAGTTAAACACACATTTCAAAATGAGCGTTCTTGTAAATAAAGACACACGTCTAGTCGTCCAGGGTATCACCGGTAAGACTGGCACATTTCACACACAACAGTGCATCGAATACGGCACCAACGTCGTAGCCGGTGTCACACCCGGCAAAGGCGGTCAACTGTGGGAGGGCAAAGTGCCCGTCTGCAACACTGTAGCCGAAGCGGTTAAAGAGCACGGTGCGAATGCATCCGTCATCTACGTCCCGCCAGCCTTCGCCGCAGACTCCATCCTCGAAGCGATCGAAGCCGAGATTCCTCTCGTCATCTGCATCACCGAAGGTGTGCCCGTTCGCGACATGGCCGAAGTGCGCCGCCGCCTCTTCTTCCACAACACGAAGACTCGCCTGATCGGGCCCAACTGCCCAGGTATCATCACACCAGGTGAGTGTAAGATCGGCATCATGCCCGGCTACATCCACAAGCCAGGTCGGGTCGGCGTCGTCTCTCGCTCTGGCACATTGACTTACGAAGCGGTTTATCAGCTCACACAGCGTGGCCACGGTCAATCGACCTGTATCGGCATCGGTGGTGACCCCATCAACGGCACTTCCCAGCTCGACGCCGTGCGCCTACTCAACGAAGACCCTGACACTGATGCGATCATCATGATCGGTGAAATCGGTGGTAGTGCTGAAGAAGAAGCCTGCGCCTACATCAAGGAGCACGTGAAGAAGCCAGTCGCTGGATTCATCGCAGGAGCCTCTGCACCCAAGGGCCGCACCATGGGCCACGCCGGTGCCATCGTATCCGCCAACGGATCCGGCACCGCCGAAGCCAAGTTCGCTGCCATGGAAGACGCCGGCGTCTCCATCGCTCGCAACCCTTCGGAAATCGCTGACGCCTTATTGCGCATCTACAAAGGCTAGTTCGCTGCAGAATAACACTTCCCACAAAGTCCGCCTGCTGCAAACGCACAGGCGGACTTTTTTTTTGCGCCCATGCCCAATACTCAGGACTGACCACCATCCCGAGCAGATCAGTGACGTGTCATCGCGTAGCGTAAGGCGAAGCCCTTCGGTCGAGCAATGTGGGTTATACCGACACACTGATAGTATGTCTTGCCAATCGTGCCCAGATTCGACACGATACAGATCCTTTCAAGTGGGCACAATGATGCCGTCATTCGGAAGGAGGAGAATGCGCGTCATGCATGAACTAAGTATTACTCAGAACATCGTTGCCCTAGTAAGCGAACGGGCCGAGGGCCATCGTGTGACCCGTGTCACGATTGAGATCGGCAAGCTCAACGCGATCGTGCCCGATGCGATTCAATTCTGTTTTGGCCCCTGCACGAAAGGCACTGCGCTGGAGGGAGCACAACTTGAAATCCACGAGATTGCCGGGCGTGGTCGCTGCCGAGACTGTGGCAGGGAACTGAAACTCACACAACCCTACGGTCAATGCGCCTGCGGCTCGTTTCACATCGAGTGCATCAGCGGCGACCAAATGCGGATCAAGGAAATGGAGGTCGCCTAATGTGCACAAGCTGCGGATGCGCTGAACATGCCCACCCAACGGTTACGGTATTCCAGGACGGCAAGCCTGTCCGGATCGAAAACCACGCCCCT
>CAJQOS010000062.1 GCA_905479975.1 uncultured Puniceicoccaceae bacterium
CAGCAAAACGACAACCAGCACCTTCTCAACCCTCTAAATCACTACAATGAGCGGACTCATTGACGCCTCGAGTTCAAGCCAGATATGCGGCAAAGAAAGTAGACTTCAGGCGACTCTTGTCCGAAATCCGTGAAGAACCCGGATACCGATGGCCAAAGCTACCAAATCTCACAAATTGACGGTGCGATACAAACCACGCATACTTACTTGCAAGGCAACGCGCGGATGGCGGATGTCAAAATCTGGCAAGACGATCAAATCATTACAGAAGACAGCGCGCCGACCAAATACGATCCACGTAGCCGCCCTTGGTTTTACCCAGCCATGAGCAACGACGCGGTCTATTGGACACAGCCCTACAAGTTTTTTCACCAGAAAATAATCGGGATCACGGCCTCCACCTCGATTCCTACTAAGGACAACGACGCCTACCAAATGGTCGTCGCCTTCGATCTATCGATGGAACGTGTCTACTCGAGCATTCAAAACATGCAGCCAAGCCCCAACAGCCAGATCTTCATTTTCCGGCGCGACGAAGCGCTCTACACTGTCGCGGACGCCACAGAGACAGGCTCAAACTTCAAGGCCCTGCATGAGTCCGACAACCAACTGGGTCAAAAAGCCCACGCGGCCTGGCGCCAAGCCCAACTGGACGACCGCATCATTCCAGTGCGCCATGACAATCAAACATGGTGGTGCGGATTCCGCCCGCTCAATCAAACACAACGCAACACATGGGTCGGCGTCATGGTGCCGGAAAATGATGCCGCTATTGGTGCCAACAAGCGCCATGCTGCGTTGGCCGGAATCGGCGGGGTTTCAATCTGCATCGCGGCAGCCTTCAGCTTCTTACTCGCTAAACGTCAAACGCGCCACAGCGGCGGGCCGGCAATCGCCTTTGAACCAGAAAATGCCATCGAGAGCATACGTGACATCATTCAACGCGGCGAGAGCAAGCGCCGTGAGTTCAAGTCCACCATGCGCTTAAATCTCCACACCAAAAAGCCGGGCAAAGAGATCGAAATCGCTTGGCTCAAAGGGCTCGCTGCCTTTCTCAACACAGATGGTGGCACCCTACTAATTGGCGTCACCGACGACGGTGAAATCACTGGACTGGAAGTAGATAAATTCGAAAGCGACGACCACGCACAGCTACACTTCAAAAACCTGATAGCCGAGCACATCGGCGCAGAATTCTCTAAATACATCGACTTCCGCACGGTTCAGATCGCCGACAAACTAGTCGGCATCGCGGAATGTATGCGCTCCAACGAGCCCGTCTTTTTAAAGCATTCCAAAGGCGAAAGCTTCTTTATCCGCAACGGCCCCTCCAGCGACGAACTGCCGATCAGCCAAGCGCTGGACTACATCAAAGCACGCAAATAGCGCCCTTAGCGCCCTTCGACCACTTCGGCCACTTCGGCCAAATCACAGAGCAACTCAGTGATTTCCATGATGCGCTCCCGCTTTAGATCATCGGCGATCAGGCCAAACTCGGCAAACGACAACACCCCTTCACGCAACGTAATCGTCGCCTTCGATCCCTTTAAAATCTTCGCAATAACGGCACGGCGATCGACGTGAAAGATACGAGCAAACCGGTCTTCATCATTCGTTCGCACGTCCACCACCGTATCAAAACTCGAATCGCCGCTCACCCAACGCGCCTTCGAGCCACTGTCGCGCTGACGGAAGCCCCCGAGCAAACCCGTGGCCGTCATTTGCCATGTAAAGGAGGTCTCATCGACTTTGACTTTTAAAACCGTCTCGATCTGACGGGTGTTCTGCAGTCCTTTGCTGGGCACCGAGATCGACATTTCACGTCGGCGATACACGCCATGGATAAACGGTTCCGAGAGAATAAATCCGCCGAGCTGTGCTTCCGGCTCTGTCACACTGACCTTCAGCTGCTGCGCCATCTTTCGATACTGACGAACGATCTTTTCCGAAGATTGACGCACCATCACCCAAAAAACGACAGCCACTCCAATCGCGAGCGTTACCACAAAACAGATTTCCAAAACCATGAGCACTGAGATAGTGAAAGCAGACTGAAGTGCGAGTGTCTTTTCCACTAAAACATTATGCTGGAGCGAATCCATCCACACGATAGGATGATCGACTCGAATTAAGCACTGTATTTTTTTAACATCCACCGATCATGAAAATCTCCCATGCCCTCTGTGCGCTTTCAATCGCTCTAATCAGCGGCTGCTCCACTCCCAGCCAACGTATTGTCGAGAACGAGCCGCAGTTTAACAGCTACACCGCCGCCGAAAAACGCCTCATCCGCACAGGTCAAATCGCAGTCGGATTCGACGAAGACCAAGTCCGCATGTCACTCGGAGATCCCAGCCGCATCAAGTCTGACACGAACTCGAACGGCACGCGCTACATCTGGGAATACAACGAATTGGAGCCCGACTATAATATCTTCAACTCCGCAAGCGTCACGGTAAACCGGGGTTTCGATGCCGGAATCGGCGTCGGCGGCACCCCCACACGTAGTAAATTAAGAAAGCGTATTGTCTTTGAGCGCAGTAACCAAAGAGTCTCCGACTTCCAATCATTCGACTAATTCCAACATGTCCACCGAACGCAGATACACACAAACCGACTTTCGCACACAACTCACTTGGGCCGACCTCGACTCCGACTACCTGCGCCAACTCGTAGGCCTCGCTAAGATCGAAGACCTCGCAGGTGCTGGCCTCGCCGCCCGCCCAGAGCGACTCGGCGATGTGACCACCGCTCTCATGCCCGAAGGCGCAACTGGCAGCGCTCAACTCACCGCCCGCGAGCCCATGGTCGTTTGCGGACTCGGACTCGTGCAACTCGCACTCAATGCCTACGGCGAAGGCTGCACCTTCGAGCCCAGCATCCAAGACGGCGGCAGTCTCGCGGCCGGCGATGTCATTGGCAAAATCAGTGGCCCCTCTGGCCCGCTCCTACAAGCCGAGCGCATCATCCTCAATTTTCTCCAGCACCTCACTGGCATCGCCACCGAGACACGCGCCTACGTCGATGCCCTCGGCCAGAGCGACACCGTGCTCCTCGACACGCGCAAGACCCTGCCCGGCTACCGCGTGCTGCAAAAATACGCCTTCGCTTGCGGCGGCGGTTACAACCACCGCATTGGCTTGTTTGACCGTGTGATGCTCAAAGACAACCACCTCGCCGTGGCCGGTGCCACTGGCGGCGACCGCCTCACCGATACCGTCAGCCTCGCCCGAGGGGCCTGCGAAGGGCTCGCGATCGAGGTCGAAGTCGACACCTTGGAGCAAATCCCACCCGTGCTCGAAGCGGGTGCCGACATCATCCTACTCGATAACTTTTCCGAGGATGCCCTCAAAGCAGCCATCGAACTGATCGGCGAGCGCGCCTGTACCGAAGCCAGCGGCGGCATTCAAATCGATACCCTCGCCGCACTCGGTATCCTCGGCCTCGACTTCATCTCCACTGGCGCACCGATCCATCACAGCACCTGGAAAGACATCGGCCTCGATTGGCTGTAATGAGTGAAAGTGATGAGTGAATGAGTGACACCGACTGTTCACCACTCTCACCCCTCACTACCACTTCTCACCATTATCACTTTTCACTATCACTAGTCTCACTCCTCACTAAAACAATGAGCACCGACACAGATTACAAAGAAACGCAAAGCACCGAGGACGAGTTCACCATCCTCAAAGCCTTGCTCGATGCGCCCGACGACTTTGTCTCTGGTAGCCTACTCGCCGAACAACTCGGCGTTTCGCGCCCCGCAATCCACGGCAAGCTCGAGAAACTACGCGAAAAAGGTTTCGAGATCGAAGCGGTGCGCAACCGCGGCTACCGCTTAGTCAAAGAGCCCGAAGTCCTGCACCCCGCCCTGATTCGCTACTACTTGGAAGCCGACGCAACCGACATGAGCGTGCGCTACTTCCCTGTGATCGACAGCACCAACAGCGAAGCCGAGCGGCAGATCACCTACGGGACAAAAAGCCCCTTCGCCATCGCCTCCAGCTGCCAAACCAAAGGCCGTGGCCGCCTCGGCCGCGAGTGGTATAGCGCCTCCGCAGATAACTTATACCTCTCCGTTCTGTTTGAGCCCAACATCCCACCGCAACAGCTCCAGCATTTCACACTGTGGGCTGGCATTTACATCTGCCGCGCCCTGCAAAGCTTCACTCCCAAAGCCAAGCTTCAGATCAAATGGCCCAACGATCTCCACTGCGACGGTCGTAAATTCGCCGGCATGCTCACCGAAGCAAAAATGGACTTCGATACCTTACGCAGCATCATCTTCGGCATCGGCATTAACCTAAACAGCAATCCATCCAGCTTCCCCGAAGAGCTGCGCAGCATCGCCACCAGCCTCTACGCGATCAACGGCGAAGAGCTACCGATCAACAAAATCGCCGCCCGCGTGCTGCAAGCCATCAACGAAGCCTACGAGGCCTGCATCCAAAATCAAACGACAGAGGCACTCCCCGAAGCATGGGCGCCCCTCAACTCACTTCACGGCAAACCAGTCACCGCACTCCAGGGAGATCAAGAAATCACTGGCATCGCCAGCGGCATCGACGCTTCTGGCGCGCTGCTACTCACTCAACCCGATGGCAGCACCATTCCCGTCCGCGCCGGCGATGTGACTCTTAAGAAGTAGCTGGCTTGCTTTAGCTGGCCAGCCGACAACACATTGATTCCCACAGCCCAACCGATCGAGCAGCTAAAGCCACTCGACTACGAAAAAAGAAAGTCTCAGCCCTCAAGTCTCAGCCCTCAGCCCTCAAGTCTCTTATCATGATTCTCAGCATCGACGTCGGTAACACCAGCACTCACTACGGATTAGTAGACGGCCAAGCAGTCATCCAAACCGGACACTTCCCCACCCGTCATTTCATCGACGGCCCCTCTGCAGACTTCGCAGCCGCCGTCACACTGCTACTGGAAAACGCATCCGGTATCTCCTTTTGCTCGGTGGTGCCCGATATCAACGCTAACCTCGTGGCCAGCGTGAAGCCCTTCGGCCTGCCGATCTTTCACCTGACACACGAGACCTGCCGCGGCTTGAATCTAGCCTATCCGAAGCCAGCCGAAATCGGTCAAGACCGCATCGCCAACGCCATCGCCGTGCAAGAATTCTACGGCGTGCCCGCCATCATTCTCGACCTCGGCACCGCCGTCACCTTCGACATCATTACCAGCGTCGGCTACGAAGGTGGCATCATCGCCCCCGGCCTCGCCGTGATGACCCATTACCTGCACGAGCAAACCGCACTCCTCCCCGAACTCAGCGAAGACGACCTACTCAACGTCGAAGGCGCGATCGGTAAATCGACGGTGCACGCCATGAAACTGGGTGTCGCCATCGG
>CAJQOS010000063.1 GCA_905479975.1 uncultured Puniceicoccaceae bacterium
TGTGGTGCTGGCTCGTGAGTCTAGTTTGAGCGAAGCAGTGGCGCGTTTACTAACGAATTGTTACTTTGCTGATAGTCTTGAAGGGGTTGTTCAATTTTGGAAAGCACATCCGGAGTTTAACTTCCTTCTGGTTGCGACCAAGAATGGCGAAATTATTGACTGCCGCGGTTTGATCCACGGAGGGCGCACCTCAGGTAAAAAGTCATCCAGCGTGATCGAACGCGAATCTGAGATACGTAAACTTCGTAGCGAAATCGAGACGGAGCGTAAGGCGCTCAATACGTTACGTGAGCAATCCACCACTTTGGAAGATCAGCGCCATGCTGCGGAAGCGACGGTCGAAGCGCAACGCCAACGCCTGGGCGAACTCGCCAGCGAGGTCTCTGGACTCGTAGCGGAGGAGCGCAATCAAGGTCAGAAGGTCGAGCACAATGCCCGCTCGCATCACAAGAACGAAGACGAACTCGAACGGCTGGATGCGCATCATGGCGATTCCGTGCAAGAGCTCGAAAAGGCGCAGCAGGAGCTTGTCGCTTCGGAAAAAGGTCTGCTCGAAGAGCGCCAAAGTGGCACTGACTTGGAAGATGCGATTGCGCATACCCGTGAGACGCGCGATCAAAAGCGTGAAGCCCTTGCCGATGTTCGTCTCGAATTGGCGGAGAAGAAACAACGCCTCGAATCAGTTGATCGTGTGCTAGGTGAAGTGCAGCGCGAGACCGCGAGTTTACAGAATCGCATCATTCGTCGTAACCAAGAAATTGATACGATCAATGAGCAGATCGGCCAGCTCAAGGGCAGTGGTGCCCGCGAGCGTGAAAAGAGTCTCGAACTGGAGAAGACTTTAACGGTCGCCTCTGGGAAATTGTCAGAAGACCGCGCGGGCATCAAAGAGATGGATGCAGTGATTGCCGGTATTGATGGCAGCTTGGGGGGGCGGCGTAATGAAGGGCGCACGTATGATCAAGAGATGACGCGCCTGGAAATTCGACTCGCCGAAGAGCGTTCGCAGATTGGTTTTATTGAAAGTGCCGCTCACGACGATTATCAGATCGAGTTGGAGCGAGTCGATTGGAAGGCCGAACTCTGGGAGGGCAATGTCGAGTTTGATAAACGAGTGAACCTCGATGATTTGGATGATCCTGATAAGCTCGCCGCACAGCCAAAGCATGAACGCCGTGATCCGACCGAAGAAGAGCTTGCGGAGATGGAGTCGACGAATTGGTCGATCATTGAAGAGGAAGTGTCTGAGTTGAAGAGCCGCATTTCGAACATGGGCCCCGTCAATCTCGATGCGATCAGTGAATATACTGATTTGAAGGAGCGTCACGACTTCTTGAAAAATCAGAGCGAAGACCTTTGGAATGCGAAGAATGCGCTGGTTAAAACCATCGATGAGATCAACGAAACCTCGCAGAAGCTTTTCCGCGAGACCTTTGAGCAAGTGCGTAAGAATTTTTCCTTCACATATGAGAAAATTTCCGGTGGCGGTGAGTCCGATCTCATCTTGGTGGACTCCGAGGATGTGCTTGAGTCCGGAATTGATATTATTGCCCGCCCTCCGGGGACTCGCCTAAAAAGCGTAACACTTCTTTCCGGTGGGCAACGCACGATGGCAGCGGTGGCGTTGTTATTTGCGATCTACATGGTCAAGCCTAGCCCGTTCTGTGTGCTGGATGAAATCGATGCTGCGCTCGATGATGCGAATATCGGTCGCTTCTGTGAGACGCTGCATGGCTTTACTGATAAGTCGCAGTTCTTGATTGTGACGCACAATAAGCGCACGATCTCTAACGCGGATACGGTATTTGGCGTGACGATGCCGGAGAAGGGCGTGTCTAAGCTGCTTTCGATGCGCTTTAACCAAGATACAAATCGGCCTGAACTCGCAGGTGCGGATAATTCGCAACCGTTTTAACGCACAATCAGCTGTCGCCTTTAGTTGGTGATGATGCGTGTTGAATTTTGAGTCGAGCGCTGGAATGGCAGGTTGAAATTCTTATAGTCCCAACAGTTTGGGTTGTAGACCTTCCTCTTTTGATAATTCTTGGAGTGGATGATAATGCGCTGCGCCGGATAATTGTAATAGGGAGTGGTGTAGTAATCTCGTATGCGGAAGTTGGAGGCGTCGTTACGTGCTTTGGTTGCTTCGCGTAGTTTCTCGGTTTCTAGGCGGGCGGCTTCGGTTTCTTTTTGGGCAAGTGCGACACTGGTTTCCAGCTCTGCGATACGTTGCTGGGTTTTGAGTTCAGCGATCTCGGTTTGGTAGCTCTCCAAGGCGCGAGCGATTTCTGCAGAGACGTCAACTTGTGGGAACTTGATTTGAAAACTGCGCCAGTAATCAATGCGGTCTTTGGCGGGGAGCGCTGCAAAGGTGCTATTCTGCAATTTGAAGGCCTTCAGTTTTTCACCGGCTTGTATGCGATCGGCTACCAGTTTTTCTTGTTGAACGACCCACTCTGCACGTTCCTGCTTCAGGCGTTCTTGGTCTTGTGCGAACTGTGCGTCGCTCATTAGATCGATTTTAGAGACCGCGCCATCGCGAATCGTTACTTCGCCTTCGGCGTAGAGTAGCAGGATTTTGTCGTTCAGGTTAATGACTCCCTGTGGCTTTCCCAAGGCTTCGATGGTCTGCTTCTGCGTCTGGCCAATCTCGACTTTTGAGTTGGCGGCTAGCAGTGCGATCGGCAGCAGTAGGGCGATGGCGACGATGTGTGGTTTCATCATGCCCACACTATGTGTCAAAAACACCGAAATGGCAAATCCGTGTTTAGGCCTCCGTTCGAGTCGGCCCCTTGAGTAGAATCCAGGTCAAAATTAAGCAGCCCCAGTAGGTGATGGTGCCGACGATTTCATGCATCAAATGGTAGTGATCCATCATCGAGGGTGCCAGTAGCACGATGATCAGAATGCGTAGCGTGTTGAAGATGAAGCCAAGCGTGATGCCTGACAGTATGTTGAGGCATGCATCGACCGTGCCAACTCGACGGTAGATTGTTAGCAGGACCGAGAGTAGTAGGCTCGTTAAAATGACGCCGAAACCGTTACACTCGGACGCTACATGGAAGGGATGCTCGTTGACTAGTAAAATGAGCTGAGGTGGCTCGGTCGCAGTATTGTCAACCACGCCTAGTTCGACGGTT
The DNA here is from genome assembly GCA_905479975.1 of uncultured Puniceicoccaceae bacterium. Lineage (GTDB taxonomy): Bacteria > Verrucomicrobiota > Verrucomicrobiia > Opitutales > Coraliomargaritaceae > Lentimonas. The sequence goes on from CAJQOS010000063.1 coordinate 3,141, forward strand.
TTGCCGAGTGCGGAGAGGGCGGCACCGCTCCATTTACCTGCGAGTGTGCGCAGCGGCCAGTCCAGCGGTGCCATCAATATACTGAGCAGCATGAAGGCGCAAAAAGTGCCGGTCGCGGTGTAGGTGATACGGCGCAGGTCGCGGCCGAATACGAAGAGCACCGCAGAGGCGAGCCCACAGCAGTAGGCGGGAATGACTAGCAATGAGCCGACCCGGCTGAGTAGTGCGGACGAGGGCGGGATGACATTGGGCGAGAGGACGCTGAGCATCAGAAGGCCATACGCTGCAATGAGAGTTTTACGGGCGCTTTTGTTGAGCGTGAGCGGCTCGGTGACGTCGATCCGAGTGTAGAGGAGCAGCGTGAAGATCGCCATGACCAGCACGATGAGTGCGTGCAAGATGCGGCTTTGCTGGTTGGCTGTTGAGGCGACCCATAGCGTAATTGGTAGTAACGCCACGCCGAGGCAACCATACAGCAGGCAGTTGATCCAGAACTCAGTCTGTGTGCGCTTTGCTTGGAAGCTGGCTAAAATTTGGTGACGTTTGGACATGTTAGAATCAATCTGGTGGGCGTCGGAGTAAAGACAAGGCTTCGGCTGATTTGTTCAGTCTTCGTTTTAAAAGAAGAACTGAAGCGAGCAGCGAAACTCGTTCCACGTTTGCTCGAACTCGTGGCTACGGCCGAAGCTGACTTGCAACGCGGTATGTTCGCCCAAGGTGTAGGCGGCTTTGGCTGTAAATTCTGTCAGGTCGTTGTCTTCGCCTAAGAAGTAGTAGCGTTGACGTAGCTCGAATTGACTACGCCACTTCGGAGTCCATTCGCTGAGTAGGCCGACTGCGCCACCGCCGCCAGCCATGTGGTTGGAGGCGAGGCTTTTATTCAGATAGATCGCAGGTTCGACCAGCGCATAGCCGATGGAGTTGTCAAAGAGCGAAACACTTACGCCGACACCAGCATCGAAGTAGATCGCCGTGTGACGATCATCGCTGTCTTCCTCTTTGATCGTCGTCAGGCCAGTATTCAGTTTCCACGATTTGGATTTAAAGAAGGTATCAATCGGTGAGAGGGATTGAATGCTGATGGCATCGAGCTGCCGAACCTCAAGTTTCTGCTCGTCAGTGTAGTAGTAAAATTCACCGCTGAGGAATTCGATGGCGCTGCCGAGCGTGTAGCCCTCGCTGGGATCCATTAAATCGTGATAAGCGGGGCGTAGGCTAATTGATACGAAGTCTTTGCTATCATAACTACCGAATCCCGTGGTGATGCGGCTGGAGTCGTGCCCGATGTGAGGCGGCGGAGGTGTGGTGTGCGGGTAGAAGTCGTCGTCCACTTTACCGAGTGGGGCGCGTTGCTTTAAGATGGTTAAAAACCGATCGGCGTAGGTCTTCTGGTCGATCTTACCGTCTGCCTGATTCATCTGTAACAGCTCTGCGGAGAGATCCAGGGTGCGGATCTTATCTTCCCGACAGTCCAGACTTTCAGTCAACTCAATCGAGGCGGCATCGCTTTCGGCCGCAGCGATACTGCGCTCTTGTAGCTCCTTCGGCAGTGTGGACGCGATGCGCTTGATTGTCGTGGAACGCGAGGGGCGATAGTGCTCGCTCGCAATGAAGTTGTTTTTGCGGACTTCTTTGATCGTATCAACGGGGATCACCCAATGCTTGAATTGATCGACCATGGCGCAGCCCGGTCGTGCCGCATCGAGTAGGAAGAGTAAATTATAGGAGCAATTTTCTTTGAAGAAATAGTAGTAGCTGTAGGCATCTTTCAGTTCCCATAGGTGGAGCATCAAGTTGCGGACTTCGTCTTGATTGAGGTTGAGATTATATTCCCAAATGTCGCGCATGCTCAGGTCGCTGTATTGCTGAACTTTTTGGTAATATGGATCGATTGAGAAACGTCCCTGATAAGAGCCGAAGATCCCTTTGACTGCGAAAATAAGTCCATTGCTTTCTTCGGTGATTGCGCTGTAGTTGATGGAATACGCGAGCAGCTTTTCGTTTCGCTTGCCTTCGATGTTGATCAGCGTGTGGCCGAACAACGAGGCCGGGTTGTTCATGTATTGCGCTGGGAAAATAACGCTGGCGGCGCTTGGTTCGATCGCATTCCATGTCGCCTCAAACGTGCTGCTGCGTGCGGCGACGAATTGCGCCGTTTGCTCGGGAGTTAGGTTGTGTTGTAGCCAGTCTAAGCGCGCGGGGAAACGATTGATCGGGTGGGCTTCATCAGTCGGATCGCCGGTGGAAAAGGCTGCAATGGTGGCTTCGAGCTCGGCGGCTGGATTGGTCTGCCCCTCGGAGCTTAAAAAGAATGTGGGATCATCGACCGTGCTTTTTTGCGAGAAGATGGTCTGCTTGTAGTGCAATAGCGTATGCCAGTAATCGTCCTCGGCGAGTGCTTCGATCGAGGTTGCTGGCGCTGCGGTGATGATCGCACTTGCGGGCGATGCAACGCATAGGAGAATGTAAAAAAAGGGCGCAGCAATTATGCTGCGCCCCGAAGGTCGTAAATCCATATTATCCGACGACGACTGTCTTCATGTTGCCAATGACTTCGTCATGGCTGATCGCACCGGAAGTGTAGATGGTGCCGAAGTTTTCCTGCAAGGTCGCATTGAATGCGTCTTTATTTTCGATTTGTAGGATGCTGCAGATGGCGTCGAGTGACTCCCCTTGGCCTTGTGCCATGTCTTGCGCGAGGCCGTCCATGTTTTCTTCAACGAACTTGTTGAGCTCTTTGCTCGCCCATAGTTCAGCTGGCTTGTTCGCGCCAAGTGTGCCGGAGGTGATTGCAAAGGTTTGATTGCCGCAACTGGCATTGGTGGTCGCCGCGCAAACTTGAGAGACGAGGCCGTCGTGGCCTTTAAAGACTTCGGTTCCAAGTCCGATGCCGACGTTGTGCTGCTTGTCGGCGTAAGCAAATGGCGCCGCAAGGATTAATAAGGTAGCAATGGTTTTTTTCATATTTCTTATTCTTTTTGTTATGTTGATCGGGGAACGGTCGTTACCCGAGTAGAGTTTTTCGCAGCGCGTCTATGCTAGGTATCACAAGGGGAGGGGAATGGCAAACGCACCGCGTTTTTCGATAAGACGTTGATACTCGCGCGAAGGGGCTGTGTAAAGTTGAAAAAGCGTAAGGGTTTTAGCTGATTAGAACTTCTTCTTGCCTCGCTCCCATGGCCGGCGATCGTCGATCGGTTGTACGGGAATCGCTTTGATGCGCACGCCGGCGAGGGCGGGGTGGCGGCGGAGTTCCTTATAGTTGGTTCCGGTGATCGTGAAGGTGAGCGACTGCGCGGTCTCGGTCTCGACGATTTGTTTCTCGACCAGAAAGCTTAGATTCACGCTCGTGGATCCATATTCGACATCAATCATCTTACGGAACGTCTCGATGAAATTGGTGGCGTTGGTTTCGTGCGGATGCAAGATGAAGTTAATGCGCTGAATGATACGTGGAATCGATTGCTCTAGGTCGAATACTTCATGCGCTGTTAAACTCATCTCGCCGTTACGTCGGCCAATTTGACCGTGGATCAGGGCCAGCTTGCCGTCCTCTAATCGTGAGCCGTTTTTCTCATACGGATCGGGGAACATGATCATCTCGTAACTGTGCGTGGCGGTCGCTAGATTGAAGACGGCCATTTGGCGGCTATCTTTGCGGGTGTATTTGATCTGTAAATTGCTGATGATGCCGCCGAGGCGGAAGGTGGTGCGATCGTCGAAATTGACGAGGTCCTCGGGCTTGAAGAACGTATCGATCACGGTGTCGAGCCCTTCGTAGGCATCCATCGGGTGGCCTGAGATGTAGAACCCGAGCAGCTCTTTCTCGTAGCGCAGCTTTTCGGTCATAGGCATCGGTGGCACGGTCTTGCGCGACGGGCCTTGTTTTTGCGGATCATCTGCGTCGTCGCCTCCCATCATGTCGAAGAGCGAGCTTTGGCCGGCTTCGCGGTCGCGACGGGTGCTTTCGGCTTCGGCCAGTTCGGAGTCGAGGCAATCGAGCAGGGTGGCGCGGTCTTCGCCGAAAGAGTCGAAGCCGCCGGTTTTGATCAGTGCTTCGATCACTCGACGATTCACGGCTTTGTCGGCTGAGCGAACGATGAAGTCATTGAAATCTTTGTAAGGGCCGTTAGCGTTGCGCTCGTTGATGATGACGATGGATGCACCTTCGCCGACGCCCTTCATCGCGGCCATGCCGAAGCGGATGCTGCCCCAATCCCCTTGGATGATTGGGGTGAAGTCGCTGCCTGAATCGTTGATGTCGGGGCTGAGCACTGGCACGTTCATCGCATTACACTCTGCGAGGAAGTTTGAGATCTTGTCTGAGTTGCCTTGCTCGGAGGTAAGCACGGCGGCCATGAACTCGATCGGGTAGTTTGCCTTCAAATACGCCGTGCGATAGCTGAGCATCGCATATGCGGCGGAGTGCGATTTGTTGAAGCCGTATTGCGCAAATTTTTCCAGCAACGCGAAAATCGCGGTGGCGGTCTTTGCATCGATTTTGTTGGTCTTGCGCGCGCCGTCGATGAACACCTGTTTCTGGGCGTCCATCACGGACTTAATTTTCTTACCCATCGCGCGGCGAAGAATATCCGCGCCGCCAAGCGTGTAGCCGGCGATGATTTGCGCGGATTGCATGACCTGTTCCTGGTAAACTAAAACACCGTAAGTTTCCTCCACCAGCTCTTTTATTAATGGGTGTGGGATTTGAACAGTGGATGGATCTTTTTTACCCTCAATGAACTGAGGGATGAACTGCATTGGGCCCGGGCGATAGAGCGCGATCAATGCGATGATTTCCTCGAAGGAACTCAGGCCTATCTGTCGGCAAAGTTGCTGCATGCCGCCGGACTCCAGCTGGAACACCGCGGTGGTGCGGCCACTGTTGAGAAGGTCGAAGGTGGCTTGGTCGGTCAGCGGAACCTTCTCGATGTCGAACTCTGGCGTGTTACGAGTGTTGCGCACATTGGTTTGCGCATCATCGATCACGGTTAGTGTTTTGAGGCCCAGGAAGTCCATCTTCAGTAGGCCTAGGTCTTCACTGGGGCCTTTCGGATACTGAGTCGTCAGGTCGCCTTCCTGTAAGGTGACCGGAATCAAATTCGTGATGTCTTGGTCGGCGATGATGACGCCACAGGCGTGCTTGCCGGTGTTACGAATCATGCCCTCGATCACGCGGCCTTGCTCAATGATGATCTTGGCTACGGGATTGTGGGTGATTTCCTGTGCCAGTTCGGGGGATTTTTTGACTGAGTCGTCGAGCGTGATATTCAGCTCGTCGGGGATCATCTTGGCGATCTTGTTGGCCTCGGAAAACTCGAGCTCATTCACGCGGGCCAGGTCGCGCACGATCATCTTTGCGCCAAAGGTGCCGAAGGTGATGATGTTGGCCACGCGGTCTTTGCCGTATTTGTCGCGCACGTAGTTCACCACTTGGTCGCGGCGGCGCATACAGAAGTCGACGTCGAAGTCGGGCGGCGACACACGCTCCAAGTTAAGCATACGCTCGAACAGTAGGCCAAATTTGAGCGGGTCAATGTCGGTGATTTTTAGCACGTAGGCGACGATGCAACCCGCACCCGAACCACGGCCTGGACCAACGGGGATGTCGCGTTCACGCGCCCATGCGATGAAGTCCCAAACAATCAGGAAGTAATCGACGAAGCCCGTGCCAGCGATAATTGCCAGTTCGTATTCCAGTTGATCGCAGTAGCGTTTATCGTCAGCGGATACGTTGTCCCAGTCTGCGCGACAGGCATCGTAGTCGGTGCCGTAGCGTTCTTTCAGGCCTTCTTTACAGAGTTCAAACAGGTAGAGCCCGTTGGACTTATGCTTGAGGCGTTCGGCCTCGCTCAGAGTGATCGGGGCATAGCCATCGCGGACAAGGATGCTGTTTTTTTGCACCTCATAAATATCGAGGATGCGGTCGAAATTTTCGTGATCCTTGCCTGATTCGATTTCGATGGGGCGCTCGTAAACGGGGTAGTGGTCGTCACCGAAGGGCAGCTTGACCTCGCACATTTCGGCGACTCCCGAGGTGTTGGTAATCGACTCCGGCACCTCCTTGAAGGCCAGCTCCATCTCTTCGCGCGACTTGAGGTAGAACTGATGCGAGTCGTAGCGCATGCGCTTCTCGTCTTTAATCTTCGCGCCAGTCTGGATGCAGAGTAGGGCGTCGTGCGGCTCCCAGTCGGTGCTGTTGACGTAGTGCACGTCATTGGTGGCGACGACTTTTAGGTCAAATTCCTCCGCGATCTTGAGCAGGCCGGGGATGATCCGGCGCTGTTCTTCGATGCCGTGATCCATGATCTCGATGATGAAGAAATCTTTGCCGAAAATATCGACGAACTTGGCCGCGGCGTCGCGCGCGTTGTCGTATTCGTCCTTGAGTAGATACTGTGGGATGACGCCGGCGAGACATCCAGAGAAACCGATCAGCCCCTCGCTGTATTTCGAGAGTGTCTCTAAGTCAGTTCGCGGATTGCGGTAAAAGCCCTCGGTGTGTGCCTGCGAAACGATCTTACAGAGATTCTGATAGCCTTTGAAATTGCGTGCGAGCAGACCCATGTGGCGGGACTTTTGCTTGGCGCGCAGCTCGTTGACTTCGGCAAGTTTCTCTTCGTAAACGAGGTAAACTTCGCAGCCCAGTAGCGGTTTGATGCCGTGTTTCTCCGCCTGTTTGAAAAAGCTGGTTAGACCGTAGAGCACGCCGTGGTCGGTGATCGACAGCGCCTTCATCCCTAGCTCCGCGGCACGTGAGCAGAGCTTGTCCGTCCGCGAGCAACCATCCAGCAAGCTGTGGTCAGTGTGGACGTGTAGGTGGACGAATTCGCGGTCTTTTTCGGGCATGAACCCGTCAGAGTGTGGTGCCTTGCCGATGATGCAAGGCCAAGCTATTCACAATTTTGAGGGAGCGCCATCGCGTTCGAGTAGGCTCACCCTGATGTGGGATTAACCGCAGAGTACGCAGGGCAGAGGGGGAGGGGAGTTGGCCTATTTGCGTGCATCAAATGTGCGAACTTCAGAGTAGTCGAGTATGCGGCGATCAGCGGTGATGAGAGTGTGACTTTCCACACGCGCGCTGGCGACTAGTATGCGATCTGCGGGGTCGGGATGGAAGGGTTCGGGGATGCGGTAAGATTCGGCTGCGATTTCGGGGGTGAGCGGGTGTGCACGAGTGTTGAAGTGGCGTAGGCTGTCCTCAAACCAAGTGTCGGGAGCTTTGGGGAGTGTGATCCGGTTTTTGAAGGAGAGCTGCGCGATTTCGAGTGCGGATATGACTGAAATCGCCAATTCGTTTTTCCGGTTGCTCAATAGCTTGAGTGTTTTTGGCCCCAGCGACTCTGGTTGTATGCGAAACCAGAGTAGGACGTGCGTATCGAGGAGGTAGCTCAACTGTCGAGTGCCTCCCAGTCGTCGCTGCTATCCGAGTTGACGATGTCTGTGTGGATCGTTGCGTTTTTTGAGCAGTCGCCAGCAGTTCGCTTGCCTGTCTGCGGGGCGGAGATGGGGACGATCCGTGCGAGTGGTTTGCCCCGTTTGGTGACGATTACCTCTTCGCCATAGTCGGCGACTTCGTTGAGCACGCCGACGCAATGGGTTTTGAATTCAGAAACGAGTAGTGTTTTCATTCCTCAAACATGGTCTGGTTACTGGACTATGTCAAGGCGCTGTCGTAGCTGGCGCATTGCCCGGGGCGCGCGGCTCTACCTCTTATTACGCCAAACGTCGCTCTCGAAGCGTTCGCGCTCTTGTTGGATGCGGGGGCTGTCGAACAGGGTGCGCAGGTCTTCGGTGGTGCCGATGGGGATGGCTAGTTCGCGTGCGAGCCCTTGTTGGAAGGTCGCGGCAAAGGTGTTGAAGTTGAATGCGTCGGGGAGTGCGGCTCGATCGATTGAGCCTTGGACGAGGAGGCCTTCGCGGGCGCGCTTCATCGCGGCTCCGGCGATTTTAGCGCCATCGGGGCGGATGACGTCGTCGGTGGTGGGCTGGACGAAGCATTGATCTGGGGCGGAATTTTTGGCTGGCGTTTGCCCACACGCTCTTTGGCAGGGGGCCAGTTGACTTTTAATCAATTGCTCGTTCAGGGCACCTTGGATGCAGCGATGCAGTGTGGCGTAGAGTTCGGTGGCGGGGGTGTGCGCGGCGGGGAGGTCCGTTTGGATTGCGAGTGCGTAGGTCCAGTCGTTGCGGTGATCGACGATGCCGCCGCCGGTCAGTCGTCTGCAAAGGCGCAGGTCATCGTCGGGAAATGTGGCCTGCACGTCTGCGATGCGTTGTGTGTAGCCAAAGGTGATTGCGGGTTCTGTCCATCCGTAGTGTCTGAACGCGGCGATGCCTGTGGGGAGTGTGTAGAGCAATGAGGCATCGACGGCCATGTTGGTGGCAGCGTCGCCAAAGGCGTTGGGTAGGAGGATGAGCGGCACGTCTGGTCGGGGGCTATTGGTCGGTTGAGCGCATTGGCTCGACGCGGGTGAGCGCTTCGAGTTGCTCTTCAAAGGTGGCTGGCTTTGTTTTTAATTTACTGACGATCGGGTGTAGATTGAAGGTCAGGTTGCTGGGGCGATCTGCGAACTCGGGATCGTCGCTCTTGCAGGCGGATTGCACGCTGTCGAGTGGCAGGTCGAAATGCTTGAGGATACGTTGTGCCATTTCGAAGCGGCTCATGGTTTCGGCGCCTGCCCAGTGAAAAATGCCGTGGAGGTCGCGTCGTTCGGTGAGCTCAAGCAGCACTTCGGCGACATTGCTGGCGGAGCAGGGCTGGCGGATCTCGTCGCAAAAGAGGTTGGGCGTTTCGCCGCGTTCGATGGCGGCTAGGAGTTTTTCGTGCAGGCTGCGCTGGCCGGTTACGCTGTTGCCCATGAGAATCGGAATACGGAGGACAACGGGGTCTTCGGGATTGTGCTTCAGCACTTCGCGCTCTGCCATGAGCTTGGTTTGCCCATAGAGATTGGTCGGGCAGGGCATGTCGGTGGAGCGGTAGGGCTCGGCGGAGTGGCCGTCGAACACCATGTCGGTGGAGATGTGTAGGAAGCGGGCGCCGAGGTGTGTCGAGAGCTGCGAGAGGTGACGCGGGAGCGCGACGTTGATTTTCTCGGCGAGTTTGGCGTCGGCATCGACGTCGGCTGGCGAAGAGATTGCGGCGCAGTTGACGATTGCATCTGGCCAGAGCTCCATCGCGAGGGCGGTGAGTTGTTCGAAGTCTTGTGCATCGATCTGGATGCTTTGCTCGATGCCGCGAGCGGCAGGTTCTGTGCTGTTATACAGTGCGATGACTGTATGTCCGCGACGTGTGGCGGCTTCAGCGTAGGCATTTCCGAGAAGGCCTGAGGCTCCGGTAAGTAGAATTTTCATAAGTGTGGGTTGCTGGTTTTTGTTGCAATCGGCCTTTGGCAACGCAAGTTCAAAGCCGAATTATATCAATGAAATACGCTGAACTCGCGAATGCCGGTGTGCATAAACAACCGGTCTATGAGCCCGGAAAACCAATCGAGACTGTTGCCCGAGAGTATGGGCTCGATCCTGCTAATATTGCTAAACTGGCCTCGAATGAGAACCCGTTTGGTGCTTCGCCGAAGGCAATTGCCGCTGCGACGGATGCGCTGCAAAGTGCGCATCTGTATCCGGATGGGAATTGCCATGATCTGCGCGAGAAGCTCGCGAAGGCTCGTGGTGTTTCGCCAGAGTCGATTTTGATCGGCAATGGGTCGAATGAAATTATCGAGCTGCTGGGGCATGCATTTTTGCGCCCTGGGCTGGAAGTGGTGATGGGGGCGCAGGCCTTTATCGTCTATAAATTGGTGGCGAAGTTGTTTGGTGCGACGCCGGTTGAAGTGCCGATGTCTGAGTTTGGGCATGATCTTGACGCGATGTTGGCGGCGGTGACGGAGCGCACGCGTTTGTTGTTTGTGGCGAGCCCGAATAATCCGACTGGGATTGCGAACGCGGAGGCCGATTTGTTGAAGTTGGCGGAAGAGTTGCCAGAGCATGTGATCCTTTGTTTGGATGAGGCGTATGCGGAGTATTTGGACAAAGCGCCGGATTTATCGGCAGCGATCCATGCCGGGCGCAAGGTCGTGTGTCTGCGGACTTTTTCGAAGATTTACGGTCTCGGTGGTTTGCGTGTGGGCTATGCGTATGGTGATCCGGAGTTGATCGCGCTGCTGCATCGGGTGCGTCAGCCGTTTAATGTGAATTCGGTGGCGCAGGCTGCGGCGACGGCGGCGTTGGATGACTTGGAGTTTGTTGAAATGTGTCGCACGGAGAATGGGGCTGGTCGCAAGGTATTATGCGAGGGGCTTGCTGCGTTGGGCTGCGGTGCTATTGGAGGTGCGGCGAATTTTGTTTTGAGTCGAGTTGGGGATGGCATGGCTGTGTTCGAGGCATTGCAGAGTCGCGGTATTATCGTGCGCCCACTGGCGCCTTATGGAATGCCTGAGTATGTGCGTATTACAATTGGACGTAGTGATGAGAACGAGCGTTTGTTGAGCACTCTGAGTGAGTTGCTTGAGAGTGGTGAGGTCGCGAGCGTCCGATGAGTGCGGCGTGGATTGATTTTCTCGTTTCATTGAGCGCAGTGGCGCTGATGCTGGTGTTGCATGCGTTTCTGGTGATGTGTGAGATCAGCCTGGTGAAGTTCCGCTACGGTGGGGTGAGTGGGCAATCGCTGGAGCACTTGAAGCGTCGCCGTGGGATTGCTCGGTTGATTCAAAATAGTGATCAGACGGGGCGCACAGTTCGTTTTAGTAAGACGCTCTGCACGGTGGCCGTTGGTTTACTGTTGATGCCAGTGGTGAGCGATTTTTTTGGCTTGTTTGGATCGGCGCACGTGCCGGATCGGTGGTTGGTGGTGTTGCTCTCCTTTGCGTGTGCGACATCGGTGCATTTTCTGTTCGCTGAGATTTTTCCGCGGGGTTTGGCGATGCGAGATCCAGTGAAAGCGATTCAGGGTTCCTATCGGGTGTTGTGGGTGTTTCAGATTTTGACGCTGCCTGGGATGCTCTTCTTTCGCAGCTTGAAGCGGGTGCTGTTTCGCCGACTTGGAGTCGATGTGGAGGATGAGCTGAATCCGTTGGATTTGGATGTGCAGATTCGGGCGATGGGGGAGGATAGCCATGCGCTCTCGCCTGTGGTGCGGAAAATTGTGAATCGCACGCTACAGATGCAGGAGTTGGTTGTTCAGGATGTGTTGCTGCCGCGCAGTCAGGTGGTGATTTGCGATTTGGAGGAGGATTTGGAGGCGAACTTGAAGGTGATGAAGCAGGCCGGGCATACGCGTTTTCCGCTGTGTCGTGGCAATTTGGACGACTGTGTCGGCATCCTGCATATCAAGGATATGTTTCGCTGGAGTGGTGCTGCTGAGGATCTCGACCCGATGAAGCTTAAGCGTAATGTTGCGATGTTTGATTTGGAAACGCCTTTGGAGGAGGCGTTGGAGCGTATGTTGCGTGCGAAGTTTCACATGGCGCTCGCTGTGGATGAATTCGGTGGAATCGTCGGCGTCGTGACCTTCGAGAGTATTTTGGAAGAGCTCGTTGGCGAAATTCAGGATGAATTTGACAGTGAGGAGGAGCAGATTCGAGCGCTCCGGGCTCCGGATACGTATCGGATTTCGGGGCTGACGCCGATTCACGATCTAGAAGAGTCGTTGGGCTTAGAGATCGAGAATGAGGAGGTCTCGACCTTTGGCGGTTTGATCACCGGGGAACTGGGGCGTATTCCAGCGCGTGGCGATACTTTGTCGATTGCTGGGATGCAGATTATGATCGATGAGGTCGATGAGCGGCGGGTGATTGCGGCTCGAGTCGTTTACAGTCGTGCGTAGGCGAATTAGGAGTGTCGCCCTGTAGGTGCTTTGCCGGGAGTGGCCTGCGCTTTCTGCGATTCGTGGCCTCGAGGGAGTGCTCTCTAGGAGTCTAAGGTTTGTAAATTCTGGGAGTTCTCACGCAGGATCGCGCTGAGCTGGAGCAATAGGCTTTCGCGATCTGGCGTGAAGATGAAGCGGTCGCTGCCGAGCTTTTGATAGGCTTCGACGAGGAGTTCCATTTGTGGGCGGCGCATCTGTAGGAGGCGTGTCAGTAGGCGATTGAGGTTCTCCGTATTGCCCAGTTCGAGTTCAACTCTGATGAGTTCGGATAGGATCTTCTGATTGGCAGGGGTTCTGTGGTAGGCCGTGGTCAGTATCTTTCGTGCTTGCGGGCTTCTATCCGTGTTGGAGAAGCGGCGTGCTACGGCGAGGTAGGTCTGTGGAGGATTGTTTGTTTCGTCGATGAAGTGCTGTAGGTAGATCTCTCCTAGGTCTGGGCGATTGATGCCGTATGATGCGACTGCACGAAGGCTGTTGAAAATCGCCCATCGTTTGGTCAGCCAGTCTGGACGCTCCTTTAGGAGCTCTTCGGAGAAGCTGAGGGCGCCCTCGTAGTCTTTACTGACTAGATGAGACTCGATCAGAAGTAGGGCGAAGGCATCCACGGCGAATTCGTTTTCGAGTGCTTCTTCGTAGGTGCGGCGGGCTAGGTCGATGTTGCCGGTGTCTGCTGCGAAGTTGGCGAGCGCTTGGAGTGCGCTTTCGTCGTCGCGGAATTGCTTCAGCATTCGTTGCGTTTCGCGTTGTTCGCGTTCAAGGTCTCCGGATTTGTTATAGATATAGAGGAGCTCGAGTCGTGGTGCTGCGCTGAGTGGGTCTTTGACGTTGCGAAGGATCGCGTAGCGACGTGCCTTATCGACTTCTCCCATTTCGCGGTGATAGCGGCTGAGTTGCATTAGCAGTGGCTCAGAATTTGGGAATCGGCGCAGCGAATGCTCCATCTTGGTGATCGCTGAGATTTGATTGCCGCGATCCCAGCTGATTTGGGAGGAGAGTAGGAGCCCTTCGAGGGACTCGATCAGATTATATGAGATGATATAGTCATCGGCCTGATCGTAGTTGCCGCGCAGGTAGTTGGCGTTGGCTGCGCCAAAGGCCAAGGTGCGATTGATGTCGGTGAGGTCGGGCTCTTCTGGGAGGTATTTGTCGGCTAGTTCTTGGATTTGCTCGTCCATTTGGTGGCGAAGCAAGACGCGAAGTGTTTGTTTGAGATAGTCGAGGTCCTCGATGCCTCCTAAATCAAGGCCTTTGAGCATTAGGTCTGCGGCAATGTCTGCGCGCTTGATTGCGAGTTCGTAGAATTCCGCGAGCACTCTGCGCCCCTCTAGATTTGCAGGGGAGCGAGTGACCCCGAGGCGCAGTAGGCGAAGCGCATCTCGGTAGTTGCCTTCCTTTATTTCTGCGAGCCCGCTCTTGATGTGATAGTCTCCCATCTCCTTGCGGTGCTCATCCATGCGGAAGGGGAGGCTCATCATTCCTGTAAAGGTCACTTCATCGAAGTCCTTTTTGTATTTGAAATAACCGTAAAGCGCTCCTGCTGTCGCAATCCAGCTAGCAATGAATAATACCATCAGGGTTGAGAAAATTCGCCCCCATCGCACTGCGATGTGTATGCGCCCGTCGGCTCCCTTGCGTTGCACGACGAATCCGAGTAGGATGGGCTTTTCGCGTAGGATGGGATTTCTTGTTCGTCTTTGGTGTTGTGTCGACATTTTGAGTAATGGGGTATTTCTATCCTTGAAGGTAGAGTAGAATTGATGGAATTTGTGCATGCCGCCAAGCCCAAATAAGTAACTCTTTCGGGTTGCAGTCTGAAAAATAGCCTCCTAATATTGTTTAGAAATAGTATTCTACTTTATTATATTTAACATCTACAGCCTTTTAGCTTTAGACCCCACTCGTGAATTACATGAAAATTAAAGAGTCTCTCCTTCTCGCTACGCTCGCGCCACTAGCGGGCTTGTTTACTGCTGCTCAAGCGGCGCCACTCGTTTCGATCGGTGATAATGTGGATGTTTTCTTTAACGGATCGTCCTCTTTGCAGTGGCAGTCGAATGTGTTCAACGATGAGGATGACGAGCAAGATGATCTGAAGTTCACGGTGTCGCCGGGTTTTGAGGTCAATGTGGGGCGCGGCGTTTCCAATCTGGATCTGAGTATTATCACTCGGTATGACATCATTCGCTATGATGACTTGTCTGATCTGGATAATGAACTTTTCCATATCAAAGCGATCAGTTCCTACAAGTCCAGCCGTTGGGATGTGAATGGCTTGGTGAGCTTTGATGAGAGTCAGTCGACGACCGGGGACGGGAATGATAATCGTAGGGGCAGGTTGACCGAGTCTGATAATACTGCAGCGCGTTTAAATGGTGAGTATCGCCTGTCGCCGAAGTTCAGTGTCGGTTCTGGTGTGAACTACTCGGATCGTGAATATACCTCGGATGATACCTTGGCGGACCGCGAGACATATACTGTTCCGGTGGATATTTTCTATGAGCTAACACCCAAGGTGGATCTGAGTATTGGCTATCAGTATACCACGTCAGATGTCGGCAGCACGCAGAATGGCGATACGACTAATGGATTTTATGTTGGGAGCTACGATACTGAGGGGCACTTCTTTAATGTCGGCGCACGTGGTAATCTTTTGCCGAAGTTGAGTGGTTTCTTTAAGGTGGGTTATCGCACCAACGATTCCGATGATTCCGATATTCGCCGTTATAGTGGCGGAGTGTTGACTCCGGACAGCACGAATCGTGATTCCAGTGGCACGATGGGCTTGGATGCTGACTTTACCTATCTTGCGACGCCTAAGGTGACCACGGCGCTTCGCTTGCACCGCGGGTTTGGTATCGGCGGTCAGGGGCAGTCTACTGAAAACACTTCTGCGGACCTGAGTGCGAGCTATTCGATTAATACGAATTATTCTGCGAGTGCGAATTTTGGTTACACCCTTCGCGAGTATGACGAAAGTGATCGTGAAGATAATGTGTATCGCACCGGCCTGCGCTTGTCGTATGTGCCCAATCAATACTGGCGCTTTAGCACTGGCTATCGTTACTCGGAGAATGACTCAGACCGGAAAGGGCAGAGTTATGAGTCTCATACCATTGATCTGACTGCATCGCTTCGCTACTAATAATTGAACTTGTTCCCGTCCTTCGGGTCAAAATGCCTCTCTTTAGAGGCATTTTTTAATTTATGAAACGTCTGATTCCCCTTCTTATTTCGTATTTGTTACTCTGCGGTGCTGCTCTTGTCGGGCAGGACTCCGCAGGTGGAGCCAATTCCGCCTCTGATTCTTCGGGATCAAGTAGTGGTAGTGGTGGTAGTAGTAGCGGTATCGGCATGGTGGTCGGTAGTAACTATGTGCTGAAGCCGTCTGATGTGATTCAGATTGAA
This sequence comes from uncultured Puniceicoccaceae bacterium, assembly GCA_905479975.1. Classification (GTDB taxonomy): domain Bacteria; phylum Verrucomicrobiota; class Verrucomicrobiia; order Opitutales; family Coraliomargaritaceae; genus Lentimonas. The sequence continues at coordinate 18,412 of CAJQOS010000063.1, forward strand.
GTGTATCAGGAAAGAGACCTCGACAAGACGGTTCGTATTGAAGGGGACGGCACGGTTGCTCTGGCGCTGATTGGTAAAGTAAAGGTCGCTGGTATGACCGTTGCAGAGGGCAAATCACTGATCACTGATTTGTATAATCGTGATTATTTGGTCGATCCACAGATTTCGGTTCTGGTTGTATCTTTCTCGCCTAAGGTGATTCATATTCTGGGTTCGGTGAATCGTCCCGGGGTGGTGAATATTCCGCCGGATCGTGATTTGACGCTGACTGAAGCGATGGCGATGGTGAATGGGGTCACTCGCTTGGGGAATCCGAAGGCGATTAAGATTAAGCGAGTGGATCAGGATGGTCGCTCGCGGCAGATGGAGGTCAACTTTAGTAAAATCGTCACGGATCCAGATGTTAAGGATCTCGTCCTGAAGGAGGGTGATACGATTTGGGTGCCTGAAAGAATTATCTAATTTATAACGAATTTCTATGAAAAATGATTATGTAAGAGGCGCTCCTGATATCAATTCGGGTGGTTATGGGTATGGCGGCGGCTATGGTGGCGGCAGTAGCTATGGCTATGGTGGCGGTTATGGTGATGGTTCGTATGGTGGGGGAGGTTATGGCAGTGGTGCCCCTCAGCGCTCCTTTAAGGATTACTTCCTGATGTTTCGCGAGCGCATCTGGTATCTGATTGTTGCGTTTTTCATTATCTTTTCCGGGTCGATCCTTTATACGTTTAATAAGACGAAGGTGTATACGGCAGTGGCCATGGTGCAGTTGTTGCGAGATGACCCGTCTGCAATGGCGACAGCGGAGTTGGAGCCGAATCAAATTCGAAGCGCGGAGGATTTGAATACTCAAATCAGTGTCTTGAATAGTGGTAAGATTATTCAGGGCGTAGAGCGTCGCTTGCAGGATGATGAGCGCGAGCGCTTTATGGCTCCTTATGCGGGTGCCTTGAGTCTCAGTGGGCCGCTGTCTCCGATGGAAATTTTGGGTAAACACCGAAAAGTGATGCCCCAGCGCATGAGCCTGATGATCGGTGTCGCTTATACGCACCCAGACCCAGTGATTGCTGCGCGTGTAGCGAATCTCTTTGCTGACGAGTTTATTAACTATAATCTGACACTGAACATCGATGGTTCGATGAAGGCCGTTGAGGATCTGCGGATTCGTGCGGATCAGCAGAAAGAGCGCGTTGAGGAGCTAGAACTGAAACTGGCGGAGTATCGAGAGGAGAACAATGCGGTCTCTTTGGATGCTACTGAGAATATTGCAGGCACTCAGTTGGCGCGCTTGAATGAGATCAAGCTGAGTAATAAGAACTTCTATGATAATCTCGAAACCAGATGGAATCTGATTGAGAGCTATCGCCGCGAGGGGAAGGATCTATGGGAATTGTCCTTTATTGCGGAGCAACCACGTGTTTCCGGTCTCTTAGAGAGAATTTCCGGGTCGAAGATCCAAATTTCGTCCTTATCGAAGCGTTATCGCGAGAAGCATCCCGTGATGATTCAGTTGTTGCAGACATTGCAAGAATCCGAGGCCGAACTGGAGTTCGCCGTGAAGAACTCCGTGAATAAGATTGATGCCGCATATACTGAGTCGAAGAGTAATTTCGAACTGGCCAGTCAGCGTTTAGCTGAGAAGGAGGCTGAGTTAATTCAGCTGAGTAAGACGCGTGTCGAATATAGTTCTTTGTTGCGTGATATGGCTGTGCAGCAGGGCTTCTTGCAGGCACTGGTTGGTCGTATGACGCAGGAGAAGGCGCAGGTGAATTTGAAAAATCCAAATTCGCGTGTGATTGACGAAGCCTTGCCGCCGCTACGTCACTCATCGCCTAATATTGTGATGAACCTAGCTGCGGGACTATTTGGTGGTTTGGCAGTCGGCGCTGGTTTGATTTTCTTGGTCGCTTTTTTGGATGATCGCGTGAAAAGCGCGTTCGATATTGAAGGCACGATTGGGCTTCCGATGCTGGGCGTGGTTCCACGCATTAAGAAGCTGGATTCGAGTTCCAAGGCGCAGGCCGTGGCTTCGAATGTCGATCATCATGTGACTGAGACATTCCGTTCGATTCACTCTGCGCTTAAGCTGAATGATGAGAGTAAGAATGCGAAAATTATCGTAACGACTAGCACGGTTCCTGGTGAGGGTAAGTCTTTCATTAGTTCCAACTTGGCTCTGACATTTGCGAATCATGGTGAGAAGACCTTGCTGCTTGACGGTGACTTGCGTCTTCCGAATGTTGCCCGCTCGCTGCAACTTGAGAATGAGTTTGGTCTGCTGGATCACGTCGAAAAGGGTGTCGCGCTCGATGAGGTGGTCATCAAAGAAGTTTACCCGAATCTCGATGTGCTGCCTACTGGCGGTAAGTCGAAGAACCCGACTCAGGTGCTGAATAGCGCAAAGTTTGAGGCGATGTTGGCGGACCTGCGCGATCGTTATGATCGAATCGTGGTCGATTCCCCGCCACTTGCGGCTGTGAGTGATGCACTGAACCTGCTGCCGTTGGCTGATGGTGTGCTCTATGTGATCAAGTTCAATACGGTGAAGCGTAAGACTGCGGTGGTGAATGTTCGTCGCCTCTGGGAATCGAATACGCCTGTGTTTGGGGCGATTTTGAATAACATCACCAGCTCGCTTTCGAATTACTACTACTCCAGCTACTCCGATAAGGCGTATCAGGATTATTACATCCGTCAGGATGAGGAGTTCGAAGAAGAGCTTGCAGGTTCGGTTGAGCCTGAGATGGAGCCGAAGGCTTAAGCGACTTGATTTAGTTGAATTTGCAAAAGACCCGCCGATTTTGGCGGGTCTTTTTTTGCGATTCTGCTCGTTAGCTTTCGAGCTTGGCTGCAGCTCGACGTAGGCGATCGTTAATGGCTTGTCCGAGCCCGACCTCGCAGGCCTGCTCAATCCGCATCTGTTGATAGCCTTGCTGGTCCAGTCGCTGGATTAATTCGAATAGATTGTGGGCAATTTCGTTGAGATCGCCGTTTTCGGATAGCCAGAAGATATTAGGCTGATCTGCATGCCAAGTCGGCTTCTGATTGCATATCAGCGCAATTTGGGGGGCGGGGGCGGTATTGCTTGTTGATGCCTCGCCGTGCGGGAGAAGGGTGACTCGGGCGTTCGGGCTATAGTGCTGAGTCAATAGGCCCGGGGCGCTTTGTGCCGCACCGTCATCGGTTGGTGCGATGTGCGAGCTTACCTGCACGTTTAGCGTCTCGTTAATCTGCGTCTCGGTGATTGGGCCGTGCCGTAGGATCACGGGTGCCTCTGGCTTGCGCAGGTCGATGATGGTTGATTCGAGGCCAAAGTCGCATGGGCCACCATCGAGCACTGCTTGAATGCGGCTGCCTAGCGTGTGTGCGACGTGGCTTGCGAGTGTGGGGCTGACGTAGCCGAACGGATTGGCGCTCGGTGCGGCCAGTGGAAAGTCGAGGCGTTCTAGGATGCTGCGAAAGACGGGGTGCTGTGGCACGCGGATCGCGACGCTGGGGAGGGCTGCGGTCACAATGTCAGGGATGCTGCTTTTTTTGGGCACGACTATCGTCAGTGGGCCTGGCCAGAACGCCTCTGCGAGACGGCGCACGCTGTCGTTGGATTCGATGTGTGCTTCGGCTGCCTCAAGGTTGCTGAAATGCACAATCAGTGGGTCGATCAGCGGGCGGCCTTTAACGTCGAAAATTTTGCGGACACTGGTTTCGTCCAGTGCATTGCCTGCGAGCCCATAGACGGTTTCGGTGGGCATGCCGACGACTTTCCCGGATTGCAGGAGTCCTGCGCAGTGATTTAGGTTCGCTGCGTTGGCTTCGAGGACTTTGCTGCTGTGATCCATTATTTTCAAGAACTGTGGATATAAAAAATCCTTCCCGGATTAAAGGAAGGATTGGAAATTCCTATGTTCGTGACGCAGCTTACTGCATTGTCAGCATGTTACGACCCTGCTTGATGAGTTTCGTGATGCGACGCTGATGTTTTGCGGAAAGGCCTGTGTCTTTACGTGGAAGGATCTTGCCCGTTTCGGTAACAAAGCGGGAGAGTAGCTCTACATCGTTGAACGTGTAGTCCATCGGGTTGCGGGAGCGATTGAGTTTCTTAGTGTCTGTGCTCATGAAGCGAAGGAAAGTAGGTGTTCCGGGGGCGGGTGCAAGTAAAATTTTCGCGCACTTAGATTGTTTAATTTTAACTGTAAGGTGCTTGTTGTGAATGGTTTAGCTCTGTGATTTGATGACTTTAAGAAACTCGGGTAGCACAGATTTCAATTTAGCGGGCCCAATTCCTTTGATATCGAGTGCTTCTTGCTCGTTTTTAGGTTTCCTGTTGGCGAGTTCAACGAGCACCGAATTTGGAAAGACGGTAAAGGCGGGTTTGCCGGTTTTGGCGGCCATTTTAGCGCGATGTCCGACGAGTAGTCCGTATAGGTGGCGATCAAGTATGCCGCCTGGTTCAGTTCCCTTGCGCTTGGGGGCGCTGGAGAGAGTGGTTGCCTTCTGCTTGATGGCGCCTGCAGTGCGCTCGGGCAGTTCGAGGTCGATCTTTTCTGTGCCACGCATGACGCGCGCGCCGGTGGGAGTCAATTGTAGTAGCGGGTAGTTGCCCTCGACGACTGCCTGCACGAGGCCGGCGCGCTCCAGGCATTCGAAGAGTGCATCGACGTAGGCACTGCCTTCGCGCTTTAGGATGCCATGCGTCGAAAGCTCGTCTAGGCCGCTGTCTCGGATCGTCGCGCTTCGGCTGCCGAGGAGGCATTGTATGACTTTTCGTTTGCCGAAGCGTGGTGCCCATTCGTCTGAGCCGAGGTTGCGGCTCATGCGTGCCACTCCGCTCAATGCTTTTTGCACGAGGGTAAATTCGTCTTTGCTCGGCGCTCGGGCTGCGCGATTTGTTGCCTGTTTGCAATTGTCGCAGCGCTTGCAATTTTCGGCATTGCGTTCGCCAAAGTAGTCGAGGATCCATTTCTGGCGGCAAGTTTGTGCGTAGGAAAAGTGAATGACTGTTTTTAGTCGCGCTTCGTCGCGGGCGGCTTTGATGGCCAGTGCTTCTCCGTCGATCGGTAGGCTGCTGCCAGTTTGTCCGAGTTGTTTAATCCGTGTGCCTTTTAGGCGTTTGCCGGGAATGTCGAAGCGCTCGATCCAGCCCTGTCGTGCCAACACGGAAATTGCCGTGCTGACGGCCATCGGGTTGACTTTGCGGCCGACGCGTTCGCAGAGATCGTCTACGGGTAGGCGAACCTCGTGCTGCTCGTTGCTCTCTGCGCAAAGCAGGTCAAAAATCTCGGAAATCAGTGCTTTGCCTGGGTTTGCGCCGTCGATGAAGAAGTCCTGCACTCGCTTGTCGGCGTAGGAAAATAGCATCTCGCATACCGAAGGTTTGCCATCGCGCCCCGCACGTCCGCCTTCTTGATAGTAGGCTTCGACGCTGCCTGGCATTTCGTAGTGGCAGACGAAGCGGATGTCGGCGCGGTCGATCCCCATGCCGAAGGCATTGGTGGCAACGACGATATTCGCCCCGCCGTTCATGAATTGCTCTTGGGCGGCGCTACGATCGCTGTCGGAGAGGCCGCCATGGTAGCGAATGACGGAGCTGGTTAAATGTTCGATCTTTCTCGCGACGGCATCGACGGATTTGCGTGTTGCACAATAGATAATGCCGGTCGTGTGCTGTTTGATCAGTGCCTGTAGTGCTTGTAGCTTGTCGTTGTCGGAGTTGGCCTGTCGGACTTTGAAGCTCAAGTTGTCGCGCGAAAATCCTGCGACGAACTCGGCGGGATTCTTCATCTCTAGCGACTTCATTATGTCGAGCTGCACATCGGGCGTCGCAGTTGCGGTCAACGCGATGCAGGGTGGGTTGCCGATGGCTTTACGCGCTTCGCCGAGGCGCATGTAGTCGGGGCGGAAGTCGTGGCCCCATTGTGAGAGGCAGTGTGCTTCATCGATTGCGAAGAGGCTTATGGCGTCTTTAGGAAGGGCATTGAGAAAGGCCTGGGAGCGAAAGCGCTCTGGCGCGACGTAGACCATCTTCAGTGTGCGATTGCGAATCGCGTCTAGCGTTTCCCGCTGTTGCTCCAGTGTTTGCGAGCTGTTGAGTAGGCCGGCTGGTAAGCCGCGGGCTTGCAGCGCATCGACCTGATCCTTCATCAGCGCGATCAGCGGCGATACCACTAGGGTGACCCCAGGTAGTAGTAGGGCGGGAAGTTGGAAGCACAGGCTCTTGCCGCCGCCAGTGGGCATGACGACCAGTGTATCCTTCTTTTCCAGCACTGCGCGTATGATATCGCCTTGCGGTGCCCGAAAGGCGGGCATCCCGAAATATTTTTGCAAGGCATCTTCTGGTGTCATTATTAATTAACTGTGCGCATGTTCACTAAAATGCCAAGTCTAAGCTTTATGTATATCTGAGCTTGATCGTTTGCTCTGGGGACCTAGGTTTTCGCGCTTAGCTAGTCCCTATAGTTCAATGGATAGAACAACTGTTTCCTAAATAGTCGATCTGGGTTCGATTCCCAGTGGGGATACCAGCTTTTAAATGCTGGTGTGAGGTGGCGCATGACCACTCGTATGCGCTATTTGGTCGAAGTTTAAAGCTAAGTTTGCCGGATAGTGTCTTTAGACCCGTCATGTTACTCGGGTGTTTACCCGACAACGCTAGAGAGTTGGAAGATTGGTAGGAACATGGCCATGACGATACCGCCGATGACAACCCCGAGAAAGCAGATTAGCAGCGGTTCCATTAGGGATGTGAGGGCGGCGACCAAGGTGTCGATTTCGTCGTCATAAAAGTCGGAGACTTTAACTAGCATGCCATCGACGTTGCCCGTTTGTTCCCCTGCGCGAGCCATGTGTTTGACCATCGAAGGGAAGTAGGGGTCGATTGCGAGCACTTCAGAGACTTGTCCGCCTTGGCTGATATGCTTGGAGATTTCTTTGCAGGCGGCTTCGATATAGGTGTTGTCGGACGCGTTGCGGACGATCTCTAGGGTGCGCAGAATCGGCACTCCAGCTCGCATCAAGATGGCGTAAGTGCGGCAAAATCGTGAGAGGCTGACCTTGCGGACGAGTTCGCCGACGACCGGAATCTTGAGGAGTGCTTGGTCTTTGATTCGTCGCCCCTTTGGAGTCGCTATAAGGCGCTTGAATGCCCAGACAAATGCAGCTATGCCTATTATTAGATATACGATGTAGGATTTAAGGAATGCGCTTAGGTCGATTAGTATCTGAGTCGGCTTGGGGAGTTCTGAGCCGAAGTCGCTAAACATTTCGGCGAAGACGGGGATGACGAAGATGAGGAGGACGTTCACCAGGCCAACTGCTAGGCAGATGACGGCGATGGGGTAGGTCATGGCGCCTTTGATTTGCCTGACGAGTTTAACGGTCTCTTCGAAATAGACGGAGGTCTTATCTAGGATCTCGGCAAGGCCACCACTGGCTTCGCCGGCTTCGACCATAGAGACGAAGAGGTTTGGAAAGGCGCGAGGGTAGACGGCGCACGATTCGGAAAAGGATTTACCCGCAGAGACTTCGGTGCGGACGTTGCGGATGATGATTTGAAAGACAGGGTTTTCGGTCTGATCTTCGAGGGCTTCGAGGGCGGTGACGAGCGGCAGGCCGGCTTCGAGCATGGCGGAGAGCTGCTGGGTGAAGACGGTGAGCTCTTGCAGTTTGATCTTTTTGCGTGGGGCTTGTTTCTCATAGGCCTTCCGCTTTGCAATTCGCTGCCCTTCGGCGAAGCTGATTTTCTTTTTCTTTGGAGCGTTGAGCGCAGAGGGGGTCAGTGTGGCCATAATGTGTTCGATCTCGAGTGGATAGTTGCGATACCTTCCTACGTATCTATGCTACTTGCAAGTATTCGGATTGGGAATATGCTCTTTTTGATGTTTTTGACAGCTTGTCGGGTCTTTACCTTATTAACATGCAGTCGTTGTGTGAAAATCTCCTAGATCATGCCTTGACAGCGACGGGATCTGAGGTTTTTCTCCTCCGCTTTTCTCCAATTTTCACAGGATAATATCATGGGACCAACATACAGACCTTCAAAACTTAGACGCGCTCGCAAATTTGGCTTTCGCGCACGTAATGCAACTCGCGGTGGCCGCAAGGTTCTTGCCGCACGCCGAGCTAAGGGCCGTCATAGCCTATCTGCTTCCGTCTAAGACGGAGCGCAACGAGGTCACGGAGCCATGGGCATCCCGACTTCTAAGCGTCTGCGCAAACCGCGCGAATTTCAAGAGGTCCGCAATGAGGGTAAACGTATCCTTTGCGGACCTTTTATTTTTCAGTGCGGTCAACTCGGCTCCGAGGAAGGGCAGTCGCGCCGATTGGGTGTGGTCGCATCTCGACGGGTCGGTAATGCGGTGAAGCGCAACCTCGGCAAGCGGACCTTTCGCGAGTTGTTTCGTCTGCATGAGTCGGCGCTGCCACTTGGCTGCGATATTGTCATCGTGCTGCGTTCGAGCTTTGATCGGCACAGTTTCAGTGATTTGGAGTCTCGCTACTTGCGGGCCTGTGCCACTGTGACAAAGGAGGCTTTGGCCAATCGGCCTGCCGACAAGTAAGATGAACGACGCACAGACACAGGCTCACTCAACGCAGCTCCCGGCTGGGAGCGCTCCATCGATACTGGCTCGATTGGCCGTAGTGTTGGTGCGTATTTATCAGCTAACCCTTTCGCCGTTGAAGCAGGTCTTCTTCGGCTCCAACTGCAGCTGTCGCTTTCAGCCCACTTGCTCTTGTTATGCGCGTTCCGCTTTCTTGCAATATGGTTTTTGGCGTGGTTCGTGGTATGCATTACGGCGTATTCTGCGCTGCCATCCCTGGCACCCCGGCGGATATGATCCGCTTCCGAGCTTGAACAACTCCGATAAAGAAGACATTTCAGCACCCTTCAAATCACTTTTAGATGGATAAGAAAAATACAATTTTAGGTATCATCTGCATCGCAGCCGGCATCGGCTACATGTATAAGCAGACGAGCGATTTAAATGAACAGCGGCGTCAACAGCTACTCGAAGAGGCTAGTGTCGTCGAACAGGCGGTCGTAGCAACTCCGGAGGCGGATGTTGCGAGCGCTCCTGTCGAGGAGGGGGAGAATGCGTTGGGGCTATTGGTTCAACCCGTCGAGTCTGTTGCGGTCGTCGAGCAACCTGAGGTCGTTGCAGATGAGCAGATTGTCACGCTCTCCAACGAATATATCGAGGTTGAGTTTACGACGCTGGGCGGAGCGATTCGCACTGTCGAATTCTTGCAGTCGAAACGCGGAGAGCGCGATGATTACGTCTTTAATGCGGACGGTCGCCTGCCAGCGCTGAGTCTTAGCCTCGCTGGGCGTGATGGTGGCATGCAAGAGTTCGCGCTCCCTTATGCGATCGAGCAGCAAACCGCTGATTCGATCACATTTGTCTTTAACTCCGGTGATGGTCTTGTGTTGCGCCGCACCTACTCGCTGGCGCAGACGGGAGCCGAGCAAGATCCTTACATTATTCGTCACAGCACGACTTTTAATAATCAAGCAGCGACTCCTCAGGCGCTCTCTACGATTTATCTCAACCTCGGCACTGCGCGTGCGATTTCGGAGAAGCAACTGCCAGCTTTCTTGAATGTCGGTTATTTTGACGGTGATGATGCCGAATTCGTTGCAATTAATAAGCTGACCGGGGGCAAGGGCTTCTTGGGTATCGGCGCGAGTGAGCCGACTGAAGAGTTAGAGCGCTCGGTGAGCAGTGAATGGGTGTCGGTAAAGAATCAGTTTTTCGCAGCAGTGCTTTCCTCAGAGGCGAAGGGGCGCGATCTGTTTATCTATAAGGTCGAAGCGCCTGAGTCTGCGGATGGCACCGTTGGTCGCCCAGGTATTTCCGGTAGTGTTGGCTATGAGGTCGGCACTGTTGCTGCTGGCTCGGCAAAGACCCTCGACTTTGATTTCTTCGTTGGACCGAAGGAGTTCAAGCGCCTACAGGCACTTGGCAATCAGCAAGACGAAGTCATGCAGTTCGGCTTCTTGAGCTTTATCAGTAAGCTGCTGCTCTCATTCATGTATGGCATTCATTCGATTGTGCCGAGCTGGGGCTGGTCGATCGTGATCATGACGATCTGCATCAAGACGCTCTTTTGGCCACTCTCTGCTAAGGCGAGTCGCTCGCAGAAGCGCATGGCTAAGATCCAAGGACCGATGGCTGAGCTGAAGGAGAAGTATAAGGACAACCCTCAGAAGCTTCAGCAGGAGACGCTCAAGGTCTTTAAGGAAAATAAGGTGAACCCCGTCGCGGGCTGCTTGCCGATGATCATTCAGATGCCGATTTTCCTCGGACTCTTTTACATGCTTCGCTCTGCCTCTGAGCTGCGCCACGAGTCGTTTCTCTGGGTGAGTGACCTCTCGATGCCAGATACGTTGACGTATATTGCGGGCTATCCGTTGAACATCCTGCCGTTGATCATGGGCCTGACGATGTTCTTCCAAATGCGCATGATGCCCGTTTCGCCAACAGCGGACCCTGCTCAGCAGAAGATTTTCAAGTTCTTGCCCTTCATCTTCTTGGTCTTCCTTTACAATTTCTCTTCAGGCCTGGTCCTTTACTGGACAGTGCAAAATCTTTTGACCATTCTACAACAGAAGATCATTAATAGCCGTCCGGATGAAGAACTGACGCCCGTCGTCGCTGCCAAAGCCGCTGCGCCGACTGGTAAAGGTGGTTCGCCGAGCACGAAATCTCGTAAGAAAAAATAAATTCCCCACTTCCATAAATTACGATTCGCGCTGCGTAATTTTGGTCTTTCAGCTTTTCAGCGTTTCATAATTCAGCTTTTTTTTAGATATGTCAGGACACAGTAAATGGGCTACAATTAAACGAGCAAAGGGCGCTACAGACGCCAAGCGCGGTAAAATCTTCAGCGTGATCAGTAAGGATATCACACTCGCGGCTCGTGCCGGTGGTGGTGATCCTTCGATGAATCCACGCTTGCGCACCGTGATTGCAAAGGCGAAAGAGGCGAATATGCCCAATGATAATGTTGAGCGTGCGATTAAAAAAGGCACCGGTGAACTGCCGGGCGTCGTCTACGAAGAAATCGTTTACGAAGGCTATGCGCCCAGCGGTGTGGGGCTTATTGTAGAGATTACCACAGATAATAAAAATCGTTCCGCTTCTGAAGTGCGTAGCACGATGACTAAGAATGGGGGCAATCTCGCTGGAATCGGTGCGGTGTCGTTTCAGTTCGATCACGTCGGTCAATTTATCATCGATGCGAAGCAGGCCGATGAAGAGACGCTGATGGATGTGGCGCTCGAAGCAGGTGCCGAAGACATCAAAAACGAGGGCGATCACTTCGAGGTGATTTGCCCGATGTCCGAGTATGACTCGGTCTCACAGGCTTTGAGCGATAAGGGCATCGAATCTGAAGAGTCGGATCTCGTCTATTTGCCGAACATTCTCGTGCCAATCAGCGACAAAGAGAGCGCACGTAAAGTGCTGCACTTAATTGAGATTTTGGATGCTCTGGAGGATGTTAAAGCCGTCCACTCCAATCTCGATCTCGCCGATGGTGTGCTCGACGACAAATAATAATCTTTTTAGCGCCTTTAAAAAACCTCTTGCCAAGCCCCTTCGGGCTTTGCAGCTTCATCTTCTTAAACAATGAACCCCAAAATAAACATGCGTTGTAAAATTCTTGCTCTTCTTTCTCTTGCCGCTTCGGCACTCGTATTCACAGGTTGCTATCATGATGGTGGCAAAGCACAGCTGGAAAAAGAGGAAACCAATGTCTTTGGCTTCTATAAAAATGTGCAAGAGAGTTATGCGCCCTCTGGTCCTAATACTTTTAAGTTTAACTCCGACGAGCTCTACACACGTAAGAACTTCTCTGGTGATAAGACCACGCTTCTTTGGGGCTTTATCACGATCGAGGACTACTAGGCCGTATTCGTCCTGACTTTTTATTCTAAAGCCGCTTCCAATTGGGAGCGGCTTTTTTCTTGGCAACTTCGCCGTCCTTCCACGGGATGTTGCCTTTACCCATGCCACACAACGTCGCCTACTTTTTATCTGAACAAGCTGCTCAACATCCTGAGGCGGCTGCGGTGCGTGCGCCTGTCGGTCGTGAATCTGAGGGTGCGATTCGCTATGTGGCACGTAGTTTTTCGCAGCTCGATTCTGAGGCAGCGGCGACGGCGCATTACTTTGCCGCGAAGGGGATACAGCGAGGCACCCGCGTGTTGCTGATGGTCCAGCCGGGCTTGGACCTGATTCGTATTGTCTTTGCGTTGTTCCGCATGGGGGCCGTGCCGATCGTGATCGACCCGGGCATGGGCTTGAAGCGCTTCTTGCGTTGCGTGCGTCATTCGCAACCGGAGGCGGTGATCGGCATTCCTGCGGCGATCTGGGTGTCGCGATTTTTTCGTCCGAGCTTTCGGGGTGTATCGGTCAAGATTTCGGTTGGCTCTGGATTTGAAAAGCAAGTCGCACGATTTACCGGGCAAGGGGACTTTCCGGTGGTGGACTCTGCGGAGGATGAATTGGCGGCGGTTTTGTTTACCTCTGGCTCGACTGGGCCGGCGAAGGGCGTCTGCTATGCGCACGGCATGTTTGTGGCTCAAGTGGAAGCGATTCGCGCGCAATATGGAATCGAAGCCGGCGAGGTGGATCTGCCGATGTTGCCCGTGTTCGCCTTGTTTAATCCAGCGCTGGGAATGTGCACAGTGGTGCCGGAGATGAATCCGAGCCGACCTGCGACGGTTGATCCAGAAAAAATCGTGCGGGCGATCCAGCAAAATGCGGTGACCAATAGTTTTGGTTCGCCGGCGCTGTGGACGAAGATCGCACGTTATTGTGAGGCGCATGCGGTGACGCTGCCGAGTGTGCGTCGTATTCTCATGGCGGGTGCGCCGGTGCCGCCTGCGCTGATGCAGCAGATGGAGGCGATTATCCCTAATGGCGAGATTCATACCCCGTATGGCGCAACCGAGGCGTTGCCTGTGAGCTCAATCGCCTCGACGGAGGTGTTGAGTGAGACTGCGGTGCGCACCGCTCAGGGCGATGGCACCTGCGTGGGGAGCCCGCTCCCAGGGGTGGATGTGCGGATTGTGCAACCAGAGGATGGGGCGATTGTTACGATTGATGAGATCGTGGAACTGCCAGTCGGTGCGATTGGCGAGATTATCGTGCGTGGCCCGTCGGTCACGCGTGGCTACGATAAGCGTCCAGATGCGGATGCCGATTCAAAGATCACGGATGGCGAGCGCCATTGGCACCGCATGGGAGATCTGGGTTGGATCGGTGATGCGGGGCGCCTCTGGTTTTGTGGGCGTAAAGTCGAGCATGTGCGCACTCCTGACGGGCCGCTCTATACGGATTGTTGCGAGGCGATTTTTAATGCACATTCACAGGTGTTTCGCTCGGCTCTCATTGATGTGGGCGGCGGGCGTCCAGCGATTGTGATCGAGCCGGAGACGGGGATGTTTCCTTTGAGTTCTACTGCGCAGAGCGAATTGATCGAAAGCTTGCGCGTGATCGCACAGAGCCATGCGATGACGAGCGGAATCGATACATTTTTCTTTGAAAAGTCGTTTCCTGTGGATGTGCGGCATAATGCGAAGATTCACCGTTTGTCACTTGCGAGGAAGTTTGCTGATGCGTAGGTCTGCCCGTAGATGAAGATTTTGGTGACAGGTGGAGGCGGCTTTGTTGGCGGCTATGTGATTGAGCGTTTATTGGCGCGCGGCTATGTGGTGCGTTCGATCGGGCGTTCGCCGCAGCCGCAGTTAGAGGCGCAAGGCGTGGAAGTGGTGTGTGGTGATTTGACGGATGCGAAAGTCGTATCGTCAGCCTGTGAGGGAATCGATGCCGTGTTTCATGTTGCCGCACGAGCGGGCGTCTGGGGCAGTTGGGAGAGTTATTATCAGCCGAATGTCGTCGGCACGCGCAATGTGGTGGCTGCGTGTCGTGAGCAGGGCGTTGGACGTTTGATCTATACCAGCACGCCGAGTGTGGTGTTTAATCGGCAGGCAATCAGTGGTGGTGATGAGTCGCTGCCCTATGGGCGTGACTGGCTGTGCCACTACGCGCATACCAAGGCGATTGCGGAACGCGAGGCACTGGCGGCGAATTCTGAGTCTTTAAAAATCGTAGCTTTGCGGCCGCATTTGATTTTCGGGCCAGGCGATCCTCATTTGTTGCCGCGTGTGATCGATAGTGTGAAGGCGGGGCGTTTGAAAATTGTCGGCGATGGCCGCAGTCGGGTGGATGTTTCGTATGTGGGGAACGTGGCCGATGCGCATCTGGATGCGTTTGATGCGCTGGACTCGGGTGCGGGGGCAGGGCAGGCGTATTTTATTTCGCAGGGTGAGCCGGTGGAGCTGTGGCCGTGGGTGAACTCGATTCTTGAAAGTTTGGGGCATACGCCTTTGACGAAGCAGCTTCCGTTGCCGGTGGCATATAGTGTCGGCGCGGTGTGTGAGGGTGTGTGGAAGGTGCTTGGTCGTCGCGACGAGCCGCCGATCACGCGTTTCGTCGCTGTGGAGCTGGCGAAGGATCACTATTTCGATATCAGCGCGGCGCGGCGTGATTTAGGTTATGCGGTGAAGGTGCCGATGAAAGCGGCGTTGCAGTTGACTATTAGCGATCTGCATGGTCGCGGGTTTTAGATTGTTTGAGTCCGATCGCAGTTGACGAGGGCGATGTGTGTGGGTGGATTTGGTGAGTGGAGATTGAAAATTCAAAAATTTTAGTGGTTCTCGTTCTTGTTGTCATCGTGGAGTTTGCGATTATTTGCGCGTTGATCGGCGTGGTTCTGCGTAAGCGCAAGCAGGTGAGTTCGGAAGTATCTGCACCCGTCGTAGAGCCTTTAAAGGCTGAGGCGTCTCGACTGGCTCCGGCTTCGAATGCGTTGTTTGCGACGCTCTCGCGTGAGTTGCGCACGCCGCTCAACGGATTGTTGGGGCTCGCTCAGATTATGCAGGAAGAGAATCCGAGTGAGGATGGCGTGGCGATAGAGGGCTGTGCTCGGCATATGTTGGCGGTGCTCGCTACATTGGTGAATCTATCTAAGATTCAAACCGAGTGGGATGATTTGCCGGAGCACCGAGAGTGGGTGAGCCTTCACGATTTGATGGAGCAGTTGAAGCGAGATGTGGTTTTTCGTGCGGATTTACGTGGGCTTAAGCTCGAGATTCAGCATCAGGATAAGACCTTGCGCTTGCGAGGGGATGGCGACCATCTGCGGGCGATTGTTGAGAATGCATTGTTGGGCTCGATCGAGAGTGTGCCTTTAGTCGAAATTCCGACGGCAAAGGAGATCCTGCATGTATCATGGAGCACCGAGGGTTCGGATGTGAAAGTCGAAATCGTGAATCCTCGCGAGGAGTATATTGCGGAGCGTCGACAGCAAATCGAGGAAGTGTTCCGTATGACGACCGGAGAGAATCATGCGCGCATCAAGATGGAGTATTTGTATTGGGCGGTGTCGTCTGCGCTGCTGGAGCGTTATCACGGTGTGATGTATGCCGACCCGGTTGAAACGGGCGGGGTGGACACGCTCTTGTCTTTCGAGATGGAGCAAATGCAAGCCTCTGCGACTGGTGAATTGCCGCGTGGCGGGCTCCGTTTGGATCAGCCAGGGAAGGCGGCCAAGTCGCTGTTAGCGCTGCCAGTGAGTCTTTCCTTGATCGTTGCGGAGGATGATCCGATCACTCGTCGGTTCATGCAGACTGTGCTGGGCCACATGAAGCAAGAGGTTGTTTTTGCGACGAATGGTCGAGATGTGTTGGAGCTGGTTCGGGGATCTAAAGGCTGTGATTTGATCCTGATGGATATTGATATGCCGATTATGGATGGAATGGATGCTGCGCTTGCTTTGCGAGCGGGTGAGGCGGGCGAGCTCGGTAAGCATGTGCCGATCGTTGCCGTGACGGCATTCAGCACGTTGTCTGATTCTGGTAAGTTTAAGCAAGCTGGGATGGATTACTTCCTGCCCCAGCCAGTCAAATTGAGAGAGCTGCGCGAAGTCTTACTGGACGTGATTCGTCAGGAGCGTAAGAATTAATAATTCTTATGAACGCTGGCGTTTGGCTTCGTAGAGGCAGACGGCTGCTGCGGCTGCGACATTGAGCGAGTCGGCTCGGCCTTCCATTAGTATGCGGGTGCGTGTGTCGGCTTGTTTAAGCCAGTGATCGGTCAGGCCATCGCTTTCACTGCCGAAGAAGAGTGCGGTGGGCTTTGCGTAGTCGATGTCCCAGTGCAGGTTCTCGGTGTCGGGCGTGGTGGCGACGCTTTGGATCTGATTTTTCGAGAGCCACTCTGCGAGGTCGGCCTGTTCGGTGCAGACGATGGGCAGTGCAAAGACGAGCCCTTGTGAAGAACGAATCGCATTGGGATTGTAGAGATCGAGCACGCAGTCCACGAGGATCACGGCATCGGCTCCTGCGCCGTCGGCACTGCGCAGGATGGCGCCGAGGTTGCCTGGCTTTTCGATGCCTTCAAGCACCAGTAGCAGAGGTGCTGCGGGGAGGGCGAGTTCATTGAGCGAGTGGCTTTGTTGCTGGGCGATCGCGATGATGCCGTCCGGCCCTTCACGGTAGGCGGCCTTGGTGAAGGCGTCTTCGCTTATGCGCACGAGTGGCGCTCCGTCGTTGCGGCGGATATCATCAATAAATATTTTGTGCTGATCGGACGGGAAACATTCCGGGCAGTAGTAAATCGTTTCGACCTCGTAACCGGAGCCGATGGCGTGTCCGAGCTCGCGCAGGCCTTCGACCAGAAAGCGCTCTTGGCGGTCGCGGTGCTTGCGTTCGCGGAGTTTGACTAGGTTTTTTACCTGATCGTTTTGACGGCTCTGAATGTAGGATTCTTCCATATTGATTGGCTCCTATAAGGGCAAAAAGTTGACCGATGGGAAGCTTGTTATCTATTTTAAGGTTGCAGGATGTCGCTGCATTGGGGAGGGCATGGGTATGCAACCACCGAAAAATTTTGTGCCAGAGCCTTTTGAGTATCATCAAGAGGTCGAAGTGACCGTTGAGAGTTTGACCAATCTTGGGATGGGCGTGGCTCGTGTCGACGGCTGGGTCGTGATGGTGCCGTTCGTGATTCCCGGTGAGCGAGTCAAGGCACGTATCTACCGTAATTTTCAAAACTATTCCGATGCGGATCTGGTCGAAGTGCTTGAGGCATCACCGGATCGTGTCGAACCGCGTTGCCCGCTTTATCAAAAATGTGGTGGTTGTCAGTATCAACACATGACCTACGAGCGTCAGCTCAAGGAAAAGACTAAGCATGTCGAAGAGTTGATGCAGAAGCTCGGTGAAATCGATCACCCAGTGCAGCTCTCGCACGGTTCGCCGAAGGAATATAATTATCGTTCCAAGATCACGCCGCACTATGAGCGTCCCGGGAAAGATGGTTCGCAGCCAATTGGATTTTTGCAATATGGCCGCCGTAATCAGATCATTGACGTCGAGCAATGCCCGATTGCCACGGAGGCGATCAATGCCGCTCTGCCGGAAGCACGCGATGAGGCACGCCGCTCTGGAGGTAAGAAACGCCGTCAACGTGGCGGCACTATCTTAATGCGTGATGTGATCGAAGGTGTGGTGACTGACCCGCAGGAGATTGTCTCCGAGCGAGTGGGCAACCATACATTCCAGTTTAAGGCTGGGGAGTTTTTCCAGAACAATCCCTTTATTCTGCCGGAGCTGGTCGAGCACGTGGCTCGTGAGGCGTCGATGCTGGGGGCACGCTACTTGGTGGATGCGTATTGTGGGGTCGGCTTGTTTGCACTTTCGACGTCGAAATCTTTCGAGCTTTCCGCAGGCGTTGAGATCAGTGAGCCGGCAGTGCGTTGGGCGCAGGCCAATGCGACGATTTGCAATATTAAGAATGTGCGCTTCGTGATCGGTAAGGCCGAGGCGATTTTCAATGGGCTGAAGTTTTCGGGCGAAGAAACTGCGGTGGTGATTGATCCGCCGCGCAAAGGCTGCGATGCGAGCTTCCGGCAGCAGTTGATGCAGTTTCGTCCGCAGCGTATTGTCTATGTTTCCTGCGATCCAGCCACGCAGGCGCGGGATTTGAAGGAGTTTGTCGAAGCAGGCTACGATATCACTTTGATCCAACCATTCGATCTGTTCCCGCATACGCGCCACATCGAGAATGTGGTGTCCTTGACGCTCTCTTCTCGGCCGCCGCTCGTCGCGACTCCCGAGGCGGAAGATGAATTGGAGGGCGAAATTGAAAATTAGGGGTTGACGCTCCTCTGCACAGGCACATGTTTCTGCCTCTTTTCCTTAAAACCGAATTTATTTTTTTATGTCAATCGAAGTAAAAGTCCGTAAAGGCGAGCCCATCGAACGTGCGCTCCGCCGCCTCAAGAAGCGCCTCGATCGCGAAGGTGTTATCCATACTATCCGTGCGAATCGCTATTTCGTAAAGCCTGCTCAGGTGAAGCGCCGCAAGCGTAAGGAGATGGATTTCAACAATATGCTTCGCGTTCGTTACTCGAACATGTAAGTTTATCAGTGCGGGTGCCGATGGTGCTTGCTCTTGATTGAGTCCCGATCCCGCTTGTGCGTGTCGGGGCTTTTTTTTGCCTGATTATCTGTTTTTCCCCTCCCTATGAGTGATATCTTTGATCGTTTATCTCTGTCGACGTGCTGGTGCTCTGCGCGGCATACGGATGGCTATGAAATGGTTGAAGAGATGGTGGGGCTCGGATTTAAGCGGATCGAGCTCAGCCACGGCATCCGGATTTCACTGGTGCCAGGGATCTTGACGGCAGTGGAGGAGGGGCTCGTTGAGATTTCATCGGTGCATAACTTTTGCCCGCTGCCGAATAGTGTGCAGCACGCCGCTCCGAATTTGTATGAGCCGTCGACCCCAGATAAACGTGAGCTGAGGCTGTGGGATCAATATACGAAGCAGACGCTCGATTTTGCAGTGAAAGTGGGAGCCGCTCGCATCGTAATGCACTCGGGCAGCACCTGGTATTTCTTTGGTTCGCCGGAGGCAAAGCTGGAAAAGTGGATCGAGCAAAAGGAGCTCAAGGCTATCGATTTGTTGCAGAATAAGGAGTTTATGAAGCGCCGCAATCGCGCGATGAAGCGGATTAAAAAGGCATCGAAGGCTTCGATGCCGCGTATCATCGCGAGCTATGAGCGTGCGATTCCGTGGGCAAAGGAGCGCAATGTGCGTCTGTGCTTAGAAAATCGCGAAGGGATGGAGGAAATGCCAATCGACGCGAATTATGCCGATTTTCTTCAGGCATTACCCGAGCATGAGCATGTCGGTTACTGGCACGATACTGGCCATGCGCAGATTAAGCATCAGCTCGGGCTGCTCGACCATCGCGAGCATTTGACCGCTATGGCCGATCGCCTGACTGGATTTCATTTACATGATGTGTCGGAGTCGGGGCGCGATCATCAGGTGCCAGGCACGGGCACGATTGATTTTAAGATGATCGCCGAATTCGTGCGCCCCGAGCATACGCTGGTGCTGGAGCTCAGTCCGCGATTGACGACCGAGCAGGTGCTCGCGTCGCGTCAGTATATCGGCGAGGTGTTGGCTTAACAGCCTGCTTCGCACATCCGTTTGGCATCGTTTGGACATGGTGGGGAGCGTGGGCGCGTTGGCCTGTGGGATTGTGTCAAAATAGCTCGATTTCGTATCCTTTGATTGGTTGTAAGTCGTTGTTGCCGTTGTCGTTGTTTAATTATTAGCGTAATTTGACGATCTGGCATTCCGGATGCATTATATATGTTGAACCTTAACCAAAGGAACATATATGAAACTCATACGCTACGAATACCCACATGCACCGGGATCGAGCGCGATTAATCGTCTCTTCGACATGGGAGTGCCCTCATTAGAGCGCTTCGGTGGTCTGTTTGACGATTTATTCAGCCCCGATTCTGGATCACATCAGCCCGCAGCCGATCTCTATGAAGATGACTCTAACTTCTATGCACGCTTCGAACTTCCCGGCGTCAAGAAGGATGCCATTGATGTGGAGTTGGAAAACTCGGTGCTGACAATCAGCAGCAACCAGACCGAGGAAATCGAGGACGTCACGCGAGCTTACTGCTTTCAGCGTTCCGTTTCGGTGCCTGATGGTGTTGCTCTGGAAAAAGTCTCCGCCAGCTATCAGGACGGTATTCTTACCGTTACGATGCCAATGAACGGAGCCCGGAAACCACATCATATCTCAGTCAAATAATCAAAAACGATACAAATTGAAAGGAATTGTTATTATGAGCACTACAGAACTCGAAACAGTCAAAGCACCTGAGCAACAGGCTGAGGTGCACACTTGGCGTCGACCACGCTATGACGTCTCGGAGAATGACGATGCATTTGACATCAAAGTCAGCCTCCCCGGCGTAGCGCGCGACGGGGTGGATATCTCGGTGGATGGCGAAAACCTAAGCATCACGGGCACGCGCACGACAGCGCCGCCCGAGGCATGGCGTCCATTGCGCCGAGAACTGCCCGAAGGTGATTACCGTCTCAATCTGCGCCTGAATGTTCCCATCAAGGAAGGTAAGATCCACGCACGGGTCGAAAACGGCGTCCTTGATCTCATACTGCCGAAAGCAGACGAGGTCAAACCGCGTAAGATCAAGGTGACCTAAGCTGTCAGGTTATCGCGTTTCAAAAGGTCGGTGCTTCGCGCCGACCTTTTTCATGTATTCTGCCCGATTTGCACTTGCATTGCAGTGGGCCGCTCGTTTTCCTCTTCGCTTCTCTATTCCAGTGGATTGGAGGAAGCTGCGGCATTACGCCTCAGTTTATTACAGAAAACATCAATCAATAATCACACAAGAAACCTTCATTTCTCCCAGAGAATTCTCTCCGGGCTTTGAACAATATCATGGATACAACACCAAAAGACCTTTTCGACGCAGGCGTTCACTTCGGCCACCAGCTTCGCCGCTGGAATCCAAAGTCCAAGCCATACGTTTACGCTAACATCAACGGTATCTCCATTATCGATTTGGAGCAGACTCACGCGCTCCTTGAAAAAGCATATGCTTTCATCGAAGAGACCGTTGCTTCCGGTAAAGAAATCCTCTTCATTGGCACTAAGAGCCAAGCGCAAGAAATCATGCGTGAAGCTGCGACTGCCGCTCAAATGCCTTTCTGCGTAAATCGCTGGATGGGTGGAGGCCTCACAAATTTCACCACCATCAAGACATCGCTCGCGAAATACCGCAAGTTCCTCAAGATGGATGTCGACGGCGATCTCGAAAAACTTCCAGGTAAGGAAGAGGCAGCAATCCGCCGCCAAATGAGCCGCATGAACCGTAACTTCGAAGGTATGCTCAATGTAAACGAGCTGCCTGCTGCTCTCTTCGTTGTTGATACCAAGAACGAAGAAATCGCAGTTGCTGAAGCGAACCGCCTCGGCATCCCTGTGATCGGTCTGGTTGATACTAACTCTGACCCCACAGTGCTCGACTACCCGATCCCGGGCAATGACGACGCTGTTAAGTCGATCCGTATCATCGTTGAAACAATCCTCGAAGCCGCTCAAAACGGTCTCGCTCATCGCGAAGCCAAGAAGGTGCAGAAGAGCGCTCCTTTGGTGCGTGAGCAAACATTCGAGCAGCAAGAAGACGTCGATGTGACACTTCCTGCCGGTTATGGCGAAGACGAAGCAAAGCCTGCTGCTGAGTAATCAGTGCCAGAGTGCTTCTCAAATTTTCACAGTATTAAAAGCTAAAATATAGAAACATGAGTGTTCAAATTACAGCAAAGATGGTTGGCGAACTGCGCGAAAGCACAGGCGCTGGACTAATGAATTGTAAAAAAGCGTTGGTCGAAACTGACGGCGACTTCGAAGAGGCAGCAGCGTT
The DNA here is from genome assembly GCA_905479975.1 of uncultured Puniceicoccaceae bacterium. Classification (GTDB taxonomy): domain Bacteria; phylum Verrucomicrobiota; class Verrucomicrobiia; order Opitutales; family Coraliomargaritaceae; genus Lentimonas. The sequence continues at coordinate 40,241 of CAJQOS010000063.1, forward strand.
GCTTCGTAAAAAGGGTGAGTCCACAGCAGCTAAGAAGGCTGGTCGTGATGCATCCGAAGGTCTGATCGAGACTTACATCCACCTCGGTGGTAAGGTCGGCGTAATGGTCGAAGTAAACTGCGAAAGCGATTTCGTTGCTAAGACTGATGACTTCAAACAACTCGTTCGCGACATCGCGATGCACATCGCTGCGGTTAACCCAGCTTGCGTCTCTCGTGATGACATCGATCCTGCGATCGTGGCCGCAGAGCGTAAGGTTGCTGAAGGCCAAGCCGAAGGTAAGCCAGAGCAAGCGATCGCTAAGATCGTTGAAGGTAAGCTCAACAAGTTCCTCGCTGAATCTTGCCTACTTGAGCAAGCCTACGTGAAGAACCCGGATCAAACAGTTCAGGAGCTTCTGACAGCCATGATCGCCAAAATGGGTGAGAACATGGTTGTTAAGCGTTTCGCTCGCTTCCAGGTCGGCGCTTAAGACGTCTTCGTTTTATAACATTTCAAAAAGCCCTTCGTTCTCTGAGCGAAGGGCTTTTTTGTGTCTAGTAGTTGGCTTCCTTTAGGTGGCCAACCGACTGGGCCGTATGGTGCTGTCTCTTGAGAGCGGGCGACCAGCTAAAGCAAGTCGCCTACTGAAGACAAGCGGCTGGAAGCCGCTTCTAGTGTTCGCTTACGGCACCAGCTTCGCCAGCACGCCTTTCAGCGCAGGACGTATGTGCCGCGCCAGATCTTCGTTCGCATAGGCCACCCAGTTCACGGCACTGGTAGTATCAAGCGGGCAATTCAACGCACTGCCGTCGGGGTGTTCCACGATGCAGCCAGCCTCTTCGAGAATCAGCGCGCAGCCTACATCGTAGGGGTGAGCGCTGAGGTTTTCTTCAATGTCCAACACACGAAACGCGATCGGCCGGATGTCCGCAATGAACCGGTCATGGCCGCTGAGGATTTCGTAAAACTGCCCGCCGGTGGAAATGTATTGGTCGTTGAATACCAGTGGCGTGCCATTGTCGTCACCACCATACAAAGTTTCCCAGAGTTGCTCCTCGATTTGTGCGAGCAGGGTGCAGCCCGCAGGGAAGAAGCGACAAATTGTGCCGAAGGCGTGGCGCACATCGCTCGCTTCGCTGGGGTGTAACTCGACGGGAGCCTGGCTGAAGTTGTTACGAATATCAAAAGCGGTGGTGAGCATCCCGCCGCCGCGTGTCGCGCTGAGTTGATCGGCTCGCCATTGCCGCGTCGTCGGGATTTCTGTCATCGCGCTCACTTCGATGTCGGCCAGTGTGTTGGCGCTGCCGCGTTGCGGTGCAATGCCCGCGAGTATCCACGCCGAGCGCTTATCATACATGATGCCGCGTGTGCCGTCGATCGGATCGATGATGCATTTGAGCACCGTGTCTTCAATTTGAGTGCCCAAGGGGAAGCACAGCGTGTGTGCGTCGTCCAGGCCCTCCATGATGATCTGCACCGGCCATTCGGCAGGCCAGTTGTCCTCAAACCACTTGAAGATCGCTTGATCGGCAATGGTATCGATCGCGTAGATCACATCAGCTGCGGTCTCTTCGGTGATCGCCGCGAGTTGATCGGTCGAGCGGCTAGCGCGCTCCTTCAGGATCGCTTCGAGTGTGAAGCGCTGCAGTGCGCAGAGCGATTGGCGGAGTGTTTCTTTGTCGGCAGAAGAAAGTGTCATGGTGGTAGATGTATCGAATGATCACCGTTTGATACAATCATGTTTATTGTCGATGCCTTCTGTCTTGCCATGTCTGCGCATCGGGCAAGTTTAGCGCCATGGCAGATAGATATGTAGTGATAATGGCTGGTGGTCGTGGTGAACGTTTTTGGCCTGAGAGCCGATTGGCTTGTCCAAAGCAGTTGCTGCCGATTGTCGGCGACAAGGCGATGCTGGCGCAGACCATTGACCGCCTCGATGGACTCGTGCCCGCTAAGGATGTCTTTGTGATCACCAATGCCGAGCAGCGCGCTGCGGTGCTCGAAGTGTGCCCAGAGCTTGATCCTGTCAAAGTGATTGGCGAACCGGTCGGGCGCGATACCGCAGCCGCAGTCGGGCTGGCGACAATTTTGGTGGCGCGTGAAAATCCGAATGCGTCGTTCGCGATGTTGCCTGCTGATGCGGTGATTCAAGACGCTGCGGGCTTGCGCTCGACTTTGGAGACTGCGTTTGAAGCGGCCGAGGCAAAGCCCGTGTTGGCGACGGTTGGTATTACTGCTGCGTTTCCTGCGACTGGTTACGGTTATATTCAACAAGGTGACTTACTTGGGCAGTTTGCTGAGCGTGACGTGTTTAACGTTAAACGCTTCGTCGAGAAACCGAACTTGGAGACGGCGCAAAGCTACCTCGATTCGGGCGACTATTTTTGGAATGCAGGCATGTTTGTCTGGTCGGTTGCGTCGATCACTGCCGAGTTAGAGGCGAATACGCCGTCGCTTTGGACTGCCTTGCAGGCGATTGACGTCGGTCTCGCGGCAGGCACAGCGATTGATCCATTGCTGGAGAATCACTATCCCAGCCTAGAGAAAATATCGGTCGATTATGCGATCATCGAAAAGGCAACCAATGTGGTCATGGTTGAATCCGGTTTTGATTGGGACGACGTGGGTGAATGGCCAGCGGTTGAGCGTCATTATCCGGCGGACGACGCGGGCAATGTGGTGCGCGGTTCGGCGCACCTTCAGGACTCCAGCAACAATATCGTCTTTTCTCGCGACGACGATCATCTCGTCGCGCTGCTGGGCGTGCAGGACTTGATCGTGGTCAAGACCGATGACGCGACACTCGTATGCCATAAAGATAAGGCGCAGGAGATTAAAGCCTTGGTGCAAGCGATTGGCGCGAAGGAAGCGCTGAAGCATTTGATGTAGTCGCACGTCAGTCATCCTTCATTTGATTCCTAACTCCTACTTATTAATTCCTAATTCTCATGAACTACTTAGGTATAGATTGGGGCGAGAAGCGGATCGGGCTCGCGCATGCGGACGAGGTCGGCATTGCCGTGCCATTGCCTGCTGCGGTGGCTGCTACTAAAAAGGCACGGCTGCAGCATATCGAAGCGATGATCAAGCAGCGCCGTATCCACGAGATCGTTTGTGGGTATCCGCTCAACATGGATGGCTCGGTCGGCTTTAAGGCCAAGGAGGTGGACGTGTTTATCGGAGAGATTGAGAAGCGCTTTAAATTACCGATCCACCGTGTCGACGAGCGGCTGTCGAGTCACTCAGTCGAGCAGGGCTTGAAGAACCAAAAAAAGAAACTCGATCGCCGCAGCGGCGAAATTGATTCCCGTGCGGCCGCTTTGATCCTTCAAGATTTTATCGAAGAGCAAAATCTCAATGCCCCGATTCCGTTTCCGGAAGAAGAGGGTTTTTGAGTGGTGAGTTGATGTGAAACAGACATTCCTGTCTGTTACCTTAGAGTTACAGACAGGAATGTCTGTTTCACTGCGACTGCCGTCGCTGTGAAAATCGAAAAATTCTCTCAATTCCTGACTTGACCCACTCGTATCGGTGAGGGCATCTTACGCGCTTCGATAACGCGGGTATAGTTTAGAGGTAAAACATCTGCCTTCCACGCAGAGGTCGTCGGTTCGATTCCGTCTACCCGCACCATCGATAAACACTGGGATTGCCAGTGTTTGAGGGGCTGAAAGAGAATGCCCCAGAAAAAGGCCAGTTCGGATAAGTTCGGGCGATTTCGGCTTAGTTCGTAAAAACCCCCTCATTTTGGGCAGACTTTTGGGCAGACTTTTCATCGTTCCGGCGTAGCGCGGTTCCAACTAATGCGTAACATCACCCCTGAAACGGAGACTTGCGCCATGATAATTGCCACTAAAGAA